>CAZFYL010000014.1:0-10069 GCA_964523345.1 uncultured Methyloceanibacter sp. | reverse complement strand
CTCGATGCGCCGGTGTCGGGCGGGCAGTCCGGCGCCGAGAATGGAACGCTCACAGTCATGGCCGGCGGCGACGAAGCGGCTTTTCGCCGGGCCGCGCCCGTGGTCGCGGCCTATGCGCGGGCCTTCAACCTGATCGGTCCCTCAGGTTCAGGCCAGCTCACCAAGATGGTCAACCAGATCTGCATCGGGGGTCTCATCGAGGGGCTGGCCGAGGCGCTCCATTTCGCGCGCCATGCCGGTCTCGATATCGAGAAGGTGATCGATACGATTTCGAAGGGCGCCGCTCAATCGTGGCAGATGGAAAATCGATGGCGCACGATGATCGAAGGCAAGTTCGATTTCGGTTTTGCCGTCGATTGGGTCCGCAAGGACTTTGCGCTTGTGTTCGAGGAAGCGCGGCGGAATGGCGCGAGCCTTCCGGTGACGGCGCTGGTCGACCAGTTCTATGCCGAGGTTCAAGCCATGGGCGGCGCGCGCTGGGACACATCGAGCCTGATCGCGCTTCTCGAGCGCACGCGCGGGACACGAAGCTGGTTGCGGAAGGCGCCCTGATCGGCATCGCCGGCACGCCGGTGCAGGTGCGCAATCCGGACGCGGCGGGTGTGGAAACGCGCGAAGGCCCGTTCACGTACTCGGATCTGCCGATCGCCGGTTTCGCGATAATCGAAGCCGCCGAGTCAACAATGCTGAGGGAGAAAGGAATGGCCAAGCTCGTATTCGGCATGAACGTGTCACTGGATGGCTATGTCGATCACATGGCATTTCAGGCGGGCCCCACTCTCTTCCGCCATTTCATCGACGAGGCCGAGAGGCAGGCGGGCAGCATTTACGGCCGCAAGATGTACGAGATCATGCGGTACTGGGACGATGACCATACCGATTGGGAGCCGGAGGGATGGGCCTTCGCGGCGGCTTGGCGGAAACAGACGAAATGGGTCGTCTCGCGCACCCTGAAGTCGGTCGGTCCCAACGCAAGGCTTGTCGGGGATGATCTCGAAGGCACAATCCGCAGGCTGAGGGCGGAGCGCGACGGGGAGATCGAGGTTGCCGGTCCGAACCTGGCGCGAAGCCTCACCGACCTCGGCCTGATCGACGAGTACCGAGTTTACCTTCACCCCGTGGTACTCGGCCATGGCACACCCTACTTCGCCGGGCCCCGGCCCCGACTCCGCCTGGTGTCACATGAACGGATTGGCGAGGATGTGGTCTGGTTGACCTACGTTCCTGCATGATCTCTCCTCGTGCAGCGCAAACCATGAGCCTCAAGCACGAGCCGCAACTCCCCTCACCCGTTTTCTAACAATCGTTTCAACAGAGGTAAGGAAATGACCGCAAGCATCATCGACGGCAAAGCCATCGCCGCCCAACTCAGTGAACAAACGGCCGAAGCGGTCAAACACCTCACCGCGGAACACGGCATTGAGCCCGGACTTGCCGTCGTGCTGGTGGGCGAAAACCCGGCCAGCGAAATTTACGTGCGCAGCAAGACGGCCAAGACCGCCGCGACCAATATGCGCTCTCTTTTGTATAAATTGCCGGAGACGGTTAAAGCGGAAGAGCTTTTCGAGCTGATCGACAAGCTCAACACCGATCCCACCGTGCACGGAATTCTGGTGCAATTGCCGTTGCCGCCGCAGATCGATTCGCAAAGGGTGATCGAGGCCATCGCTCCAGCCAAGGACGTCGACGGGTTTCATCCGCTGACCGCGGGCCTGTTGTCGACCGGCTTGCCGGGGATCGTGCCGTGCACGCCGCTTGCCTGCATCATGCTTGCCAAGCACGTCCATAAATCGCTCACCGGGCTTGAGGCCGTGGTGATCGGGCGCTCCAATATCGTCGGCAAGCCGCTTGCGCAGCTGCTGTTGATGGAAAATGCAACGGTCACGATTGCGCATTCGAAGACACGCGACCTTCCAGATGTCTGCCGCCGCGCCGATATCGTCTTTGCCGCCGTCGGCCGGCCTGAAATGGTGCGGGGCAATTGGATCAAACCGGGCGCCACTGTCATCGATGTCGGCATCAATCGCGTGCCGGCCGAAGGTGGAAAATCGAAACTGGTGGGCGACGTGGCCTTTACCGAAGCGTCTCAAGTCGCCGGCGCGATCACGCCGGTCCCGGGCGGCGTCGGTCCGATGACCATCGCCTGTCTCATGCTGAACACGTTGAAGGCCGCTTGTACGCAGAATGGCTTGGAGGCGCCGTCCATTTCACCGTCTTGAGCACTCAATTTTTTTCCAAGGCGTAGTCGAGCGGCAGCGCCGTGGTGAATTTGATCTGCTCCATGGCGAAGGCCGAGCTGACCTCTGCCAGCTCGATTCTGCTGATCAGCTTCTTATAGAAGGCATCGTAGCGTTCGATGTCGGGGACCACGACGCGCAGCAGATAGTCGACCTCCCCGCTCATGCGATAGAATTCCACGACCTCGGGAAATTCATTGAGCGTTGCGTGGAAGCGGTCGAGCCAGTCCTGGGTGTGGTGGCTGGTGGTGATCGACACGAACACGGTCACCCCGGCATTGACTTTTTTGGCATCGAGCACGGCCACGCGCCTTTGGATCACGCCGAGTTCCTCGAGCTTCTGGATGCGCCGCCAGCATGGCGTGGTCGACAGCCCGACACGCTTGCCGATTTCGGCGACCGGCAAGGTGCAATCGCTTTGCAGGATGTCGAGAATCTTGCGGTCCATACGGTCGAGCATGGCAGGAACGACAATTCTTTTGCTGCTCTGGGGCTAGTTCAGGAACTGAATTCTAATAATACAACAGTTCGGCCGCCGCGATAGGCCATTTTTTCTAATATTGTTGGGTCACAGCAGCCGCCTCACCTGGCGCCGCAGAACGGGGAGAAGCTCCGTCTCGAACCACGGGTTCTTTTCCAGCCAAGCGTTATTCCGCCACGACGGGTGCGGCAGCGGGAAGACGCGAGGATGCGATTTGCGCTTCAGATGCCTGCGCCAACCGAGCATGGTCTCCTGCAAAGTCGCCCCCGCGTTGTTCCCAAGATGCCAGTGTTGCGCGTAGGAACCGACGGCCAGCACGAGTTCGATCTGCGGCAGCACCGCGAATAGGTCTTGATGCCAGCGCGGTGCACATTCGCGCCGCGGCGGCAGATCGGCGCCATTGGCATCCTGGCCGGGAAAGCAAAACCCCATCGGCACAATGGCGACCCGGGACTCGTCGTAAAATTCGCCGTCGCTGACATCCATCCATTCCCGCAAGCGGTCGCCCGACCGGTCGGTGAAGGGCGTGCGCGTTTCGTGCACTTTGGTCCCCGGTGCTTGACTGCACACGGCAAGCCGCGCGCTCGCGCTTGCCCTTAAGACCGGACGAGGCTCATGCGGCAGAGGCTTGCCTTGCGGCTGCTCGATGCAATGGCGGCAGGCGCGGATCGCGGCGAGCAGATGCGCAAGCTCGCCAGAAGGTTCCGTCATAGATCGAGGACGAGGCCGTCATGGGCGATGAGATAGCGCGAGGTGTCGACGTTGCCGACCGCCGCCAGCATCGCCTGCCCCATATGAGTGAGGAGCACACGCTTTGCCCCAAGCCGTTCGTAATTGGCGTCGATGGTCTTGTAGTCGAGATGAATGGGCAGAGTCACATCGTATTGGAAGCACTCCGAGATAAAGAGGTCGGCGCCGCGGGCCACCTCGCATAAGACCTCGACCCAACCGGTATCGCCGGTGAAGCTGAGCACTTTGCCGTCGAGCGTAAAGCGCAGCGCGTAAGGCGGCGCGCCGGACGGATGATGCACTTCGAAAGGTGTGACAGTCACCCCGCCGGCCTCGAGCGGAGTCCGCTCTTCATATTCGAGAAAGGTGAGTTCGAATTTGCGCTCGATCGTGGTGATCCCGGGATAGAGCGCCTCCGCGGCGATGACGAAGCGCGCGGCGATGCCTTTGGGCCCGGTCACCGTGAGCGGCCGCGTCCGGGCGCTGGCATAAATGGCATCGACCAGAAGCCAAGGGAGCCCGCCGAAATGATCGCCGTGGAGATGGGACACGAACACGGTGTCGATATCGTTGGGCTGAAGGCCCAGCCGGCGCATGCCGATCAGCGTGGTGACTCCGCAATCGATCAGAAAGATCGAGGCCGGTGCGCGTACCAGAAATGAGGTCTGGAGGCTGCCGCCGGCGCCAAAGGCATCCCCGCAGCCGATGACGGTCAGTTGCATTGCTCCAATCTTAACCGCGTCTCAGCGCGGAGCGAGAGTAAACGCACCGTTAGGGAATTCAGCACATAGTTCTTAGACCGGCCTTTGCAAAGGCCGGGGGGATATCTCAATGGCTTATGCCATTGGGATATATTGTGTTTTTGTCAGTCAGTTTTGTTTCGGGTTCGCTCAAGCATGTCAGTGCACGCGTCAGCCGAGGCTCGCCGAGCCGCCCCGGGAGCTGCCGGCGGCAAGCGGCGAATCTTCCGCAGGCTTCGAGCAGTCCGGGAAAGGCGTCCCTACAAGCCGGGGCGGAAGCCAGACACCCAATACGAGCTCCTGTCGATGTTCGTGCGCAGCGAGCTGTCGGCCGCGGTCACCACCCCCCTGCTCGCCGTCATCGTTGCCATGGGCGCCATGTTCTGGGCGCCGCCGCGGGATTTGCTGATATGGCTCGCCACCGTGTTCGTGGCCAAGGGCATCCTCATCAGCCTTTGCCGGCAATTTGCCCGCGCCCCGCGCGACGACACACAGACGCCGGTGTGGCGGGCCAAGATTACCGCCGCGGAATTTCTCTATGGCGTCTGCTGGGCCGGTGTCGCCTTTATTAGTCCCGATACTCAAAGCGAAGCCGCCCACACCTTCATCTTTGCCACCTTGCTCGCCGTCATCTCGATGCGGGTGCTGTTCGCTTCGACGCTCATGCCGATCGTCTATGCCGGCACTCTGCCGATGACGGCGGCGATCGTGCTTCGCTTCCTATTGCTCGACAATCCGTTCTACTGGGCCATGGCGGCCATGGCGGTCGGCATCTACGTTTATTTCATCTGGCTGATGAAGGGACTGAATTCCACCGTCGTCGCTATGCTCGAGTATCGCGCCGAAAAAGATGCGCTGATTGCCGAGCTGGAACAGGCCAAGTCGATCTCGGATGATGCGCGTCTCAGAGCCGAGGAAGCCAATCTCGCCAAATCGCGCTTTCTTGCCACCATGAGCCACGAACTCAGGACACCGCTCAACGCCATCCTCGGCTTCTCCGAGATTATGCGCGGTGAGATTCTCGGTCCCCACGCCAATCCGACTTATAAGGAATATGCCAGCGACATCCATCAGAGCGGCCAGCACCTGCTCAACCTCATCAATGAAATTCTCGATATCAGCCGCATCGAAGCCGGCCGCTACGAACTCAGCGAGGCGCCGCTCGACCTCGCCCAAGTCGCCGGCGATTGCCACCGGCTAATGCGTCTGCGTGCCGAGGACAAGGACCTCGAGCTGATCGAAGAGTTCGAGACGGACCTGCCGCAGCTGTGGGCCGACGAGCGAGCGCTCCGCCAGATTTGCCTCAACCTGCTTTCCAACGCCATCAAGTTCACCCCGAGCGGAGGCGCCGTCACGCTAAAGGTCGGACGCACGCCAAGCGGAGGCCAATTCTTGAGCGTGAAGGACACCGGCCCCGGCATCCCCGAGAATGAGATCCCGCGTGTGTTGAAGAGTTTCGGCCAGGGCTCGCTGGCCCAAGAAAGCGCCGAAGGCGGCACCGGACTTGGGCTCCCCATCACCAAGGGTTTGACCGAGTTGCATGACGGCACGTTCGAGTTGAACAGCCGGCCCCGCCACGGCACCGAGGTGCTGGTCGCCTTCCCGCCCAAGCGCGTGATGGATGCTGTGCCGCGTGTGTCCGGGCCTCACGAGACCAGCCAAAGGCCTGCGCGCGAGACCTGGCATGTGAGGGCTCAAGCCTAATCCGCCAGGCCTGACCGTTGCCCGGCTGGACCGCCCTTGTCTAAACCGCAATCAGGATTAGACTATCCCCTGCCGCTGGCGCGCACGGCAGATGAGGGAGCACGGCAAGATGAAAACGCCTCGGTTTCTTGCTTCACTATTGCTTGCCTTAGGCCTTGTTTGCGCGGCCAGCCCGCAAGCCCTCGCCAACATTGTTATCAGGATCGACAAGCCAACCCAGACGATGACCGTGTCGGTCGATGGCAAACTCCAATATCGCTGGGCCGTCTCGACCGGTGCCACAGCCTATTCGACCCCGGCCGGCTCCTATAAGCCCTTCCGCATGGAGGTCATGCACTATTCCCGCGAGTGGGATAATGCCGGCATGCCTCACTCGATTTTCTTCACCTCGAGAGGGCACGCAATTCATGGCTCCGATCATCCCGGCCGCGGCACGCCCGTGTCGCATGGCTGCGTGCGTTTGTCTCTGACCAACGCCGCCACGCTTTATCAGCTCGTTGCGGCAAGAGGCATGGGCACGACGCAAGTCATCGTCGCCGGGTCGGACCCCCCGGGTTACCATGCCGCGACCAAGATCCAGACCCGCGGACGCGCGCAGCAAAGCGCCAAGCCCCGGGTCACGCCTTCCTGGCCGTTCCAGGGACTCTTTCGCTAGCTCGTCCAAACAAAAAGAGCGCGCCCCGGTCGAGGCGCGCTCCCTTCGCTTGGTAGGAACCTGACTAGCGAGGAGCCAGGGTCAACGCCCGCCTCCCAGCCCTGCTCTTTGGCGTGGCCGTTTTCTTCGAGGACTTCGCCTTCCCCTTAGTCTTGCTCGACGCGTTGAAGCCCTTATTGTTTTTCGGTGGGTCGGTCACGACCTTGACGCAACGCCAGGCGTTCTTGCCGGCCTTGACCTTCTTGTGCGTGCGGTTGCAAGCACAAGCGCCATTCTTGACCGTGCCGTTTGCACAACTGATTTTCGGTTCTGATACGGTCGGCTTAACCGGCTTCGGATCGACCACGACTTTGACGCAACGCCAGGTGTTCTTGCCGGCCTTCACCTTCTTGTCGGTGCGGTTGCAAGCGCAATCGCCGTTCTTGACCGTGCCGTTGGCGCAACGGATCTTCGGCTCGTCGACGATGACCTTGTCTGGCATCGGCGCTTCGGGTTTCCGCGGCGGATCGACCACGACCTTGTCGGGCTTCCCTGGCTTGTCAGGCTTTTGCCCATCGGGCTTCGTCTCGGGGGCGAGATCTTTGCTGCCATCGAGACCGGTTGTCTTATGACATTGATATGTCATCGACGCGCCGTCGAGAGGCTTGAGCTTGCCATCGATCCGCGTGCGTAGAACACACGTGACCTGTTCGTTATTGGTCACGTCGAACTGCACCTTGTCGACGCCGATCTTGTTGCCCATGGACTTGACATGGCGCTGCCAAGACTTGCCTGGGCCGCACTCGAGCTCATAGGGCAGTGTGCCGGCGCCATTGGTATGGATGGCGACAAGCGCTTCGCCCTTACACGCGTTCGCTTTAAAGCTCTTCAAGGTCAGCTTGCCCGAGAGCGGCTCCACACATTCGACCTTGAGCGGCTTCTGATCGCCGACGGACGTATTATTGACGATCTCAAGCTTCATCATCTTGTCGAATTCGCCCATGGTCAGGTTGCGCGTACGGCGGGCGACATATTTGTCGCCTTCGCGCTTGACTTGAGCGACGCCTTGCGTCGCGACGAGGCCACCCTGGATCGTGACGCGGTAGGCTGCTTCGCCGGGACCGTTACCGAAGATCGTCGCCGTTTCGGTCACCTGCTTTTTGCAAACATCCTTGTTCTCCACGTCATAGTTGAGCCACGCGCTCGTCACCTTGAAGGGCGGGCATTTGACGTCGATCGACTCTTTCTTGCTTTCGCCGCCGCCGACAACCTTGATCTGGAAGTCGTGCTTGCCGGGATCGAGCTTGTAACGCTCGAGCCGCTCGATGCGGTACCAGGTCTTGCCGGCGAATGAGACCTTGTGCGACTTGATCTCGATCGTCTCACCCGGCTTGCCGTTATGGACCACCTGGAACCGGCCGGTCATTTGCTTCTCATAGTCGATGAAGGCCGTAACCTCGGTGTCCTTGGGGCAGCTGTTGCCCTTCTGGGTGACACGGATATCGACGCTCACCGGTTTCGGCGGAAGTTCGACATGGCTTGGACCCGCGAGGCAGCGAATGGTCACCTGTGCGCGGGCATAGGCGGTCTGCGAGCGGCCACTAGCATTTTGGCCAGCTTCCTCAATATCCCACTTCGCGTCTCTTCTTGTCCGGAAATAGGCTTTGATCCCTACGCCAATATCGGAGAACACGGTGTGTTCCTGCGTTGCCGGATGATTGCCCGAGTTGCACGCATTGACGATTGCCTGCGCATCGACAGCAAGATGGTCGGTGTGAAAGTTGAATGGCTGAACGAACTTCAAGCTTTTGACATCCTTGCCGCCTCCCAGTCGGAAGGTCCCGTCGGATTGATTGCTGGTGCCACCAAAATCGGCACTGGGAACGCCGATATAGGCGTTTGTGACGCGCCAGCCCGACCCGGCCTCGATATCGACCCGCATCTCGAGCACGCGGGAGACCGGCTTGATGCGTGTCCACGATTCGCCGTCGGATTCGACCTCGATTTCGGGACCGCCAATGCCATTGCTGGCTGGACTGACGCTCAGCTTCTTCATGAAATCGGCGCTTGCCGGCTGGGCTAGCGGGACGCTGAGGGTCAAAGCAAAAAGCGTCGTCTTAGCCAATGATCTCAACATGTTCTCCTCCATCGGGTTTACATTTCGATGGCGGCACCTAAGCGTTTGATGCCGCGCCGTTCGGTGGTTTGACGCGGCGTGCCGGCTCAAGGTTCATGCTGTGGGGGGCTCTGGATCGACCAGCTCCAAAGAGCGTCCGGGCCATTTGCCCGCGCGGGCGCTAGCCCCTACATTCCCCCAGCGTCTTTCGGCCGAGGGAAAACGTCTTGGAGACTCCGTGCGTCAATATCTGCGAGCTCGATACCGCGACCGGGACCTGTCTCGGCTGCGGGCGGACGCTGGCCGAGATCGCAAACTGGGCGCAAATGAGCGACGCCGAGCGCCGCGCGGTCATGGCGGAGCTCCCGTCGCGGATTCAGTGCCTCAAGACTGCAGAAGGCTGATCACGTGACGACCTGGCTCGCTCTCTTCATCTTGGCTTTCGCCGCCGTCATGCTTGTTGCCGACGACTCCGGCATGATCGCCGGCGTCGACAGCACCACGTTCGGCTATGTCGCGTTTCTGCTTGCCCTTCTCGTCTTTGTCGGCGGCGGCATGCTGGGAAGCTATCGCGGGCGCGCGGCGTCAATGGTGCGCGATGGGGTGACCTGGCTTGCGCTCGGCCTCGGTCTCGTTGCGCTCTATGCCTATAAGGACGATTTGATGCCGATGGCGGCACGCGTCGTCGGCGAATTGTTGCCAGGCGCCGCCATGACCGTGGAGCAGAGTTCCGGCGGCCTCACCGAGGTGCGCATCAGAAAGCGCCTCGACGGCCATTTCACCGCCCACGTCGAAGTCAACGGGAAAACGATCTCGATGATAGTCGATACCGGGGCTTCATCGATCGTGCTCAGGCCACAGGATGCCAAGAAGGCCGGCATCGACATTGACAGCCTCACCTATCGCGTGCCGGTCATTACCGCCAATGGCCGCACCCTTGCGGCGCGCGTGCGGCTTAAGCAGGTCGCGATCGGACCGCTCGACCGCAACAAGGTCGAGGCGCTGGTCGCCCAACCCGGCGCGCTGACCCAGAGCCTGCTCGGCATGAGTTTCCTGAGTCGTTTGCGCTCCTACGAATTTTCCGGCGATTTTCTTACGCTGCGCGGGTGAACCGCGTTGGTGCGTGATCGAAAATAGCCTATCAAGGCCCACGATGTTTCCCACGCCGCGCCAAGACCTTCGCCCCAACACGGCCGAATTCGAGCGTCTCCCCTTCATCAAGGCGACCGGGTTTCGCGAATACGATGCGCGCTGGCTCTACCCCGAGGAGATCAACCTGCTCGGGCTCGAGGCCGTCGGGCTCGGGCTTGCCACCTTGATGCACCAACGTGGCGTACCGGTGCGTCTCGTGGTCGGGCACGACTACCGCTCCTATTCGGCCGCGGTCAAAGCGGCGCTGACCACCGGGCTTCTCGCCGGCGGGGCCGA
>CAZFYL010000013.1:22680-28445 GCA_964523345.1 uncultured Methyloceanibacter sp. | reverse complement strand
TCCGGACGCGCCATAACGCCTTTCTTTCTGCCGAATTTTCGTTCAAAAGCAGTGGACTTCGTGTCAAACGCCGCAAGTTAAGCCCTTCCATGCTCAAGCGCGACCATCAGGTTGTTCTGCCGACGCAAGCCCGAGCGCCAGGCTTCCGCGTCGAGCTTAAAGGCACCACGTTCCGGCTCGTGGCCACGGGTGCCTGGACCGTCGCCGAGGCTGCCCGGCTCGACCGTGCTCTCAAGCGCTTGCGCGTGCCGCTCCCGCCGACGCCTGACTTCACCGGGGAGATGGACATCGCCGGCATCGCCGAGATCGATACGGCCGGCGCCATGCTGTTGCAGCGGACAGCCGCCGCCTGGGAGAAAACCGGGTTACGCACCCGCTATGCCGGCGCGACCGAAGCGTTCGGTATCCTGATCGAAGAGGTACAGCGGCGCGGCCATGCCGAGCGGCCGCAAGTCGATAGGCGCAAGCCCCTTCAGTTCCTCACCGAAGATGTGACCAAGGCGCTGACGGGCGTCTGGAGCGACGCCGTCCAGCTTACGGCGTTTCTTGGCGAAGTGACCGCCGGGCTTGGGCGCATGATCCGCCAGCCGTGGCGCTTCCGCACGACCTCCTTTATCCATCACCTCGACCACACCGGCTTTCGCGCCGTGCCGATTATCGCGCTGATCTGTTTCCTGATCGGTGCGGTGGTGATGCAGCAAGGCGTCGTTCAGTTGAAGCCGTTCGGCGCCGAGCCCTTTGCCGTCAACATGGTCGCCATTCTCGCGCTCCGCGAGGTCGGCATTCTGCTCACCGCCATCATGGTGGCGGGCCGGTCGGGTTCCGCCTTTACCGCCGAGATCGGCTCGATGAAGATGCGCGAGGAAATCGACGCCATGCGCACGCTTGGCATCGATCCAATGGACACGCTCGTTTTGCCCCGCATCCTGGCTCTCGTGGTGGCGCTTCCGCTTCTCACCTTTATCGGCGACTTGATGGGTCTGGCCGGCGGCGGTGTGATGGCGTTCGCCGTTCTCGGGCTCGATGCGTCGAACTATATCGACAAGCTGCGTGACGTCGTGGACTTCCAGCATTTCATGGCCGGCATGATAAAGGCGCCCTTTGCTGCCGTGATCATTGGCCTGGTCGGCTGCCTCGAGGGGCTCAAGGTCGAAGGTAGCGCCGAGTCGCTCGGGACCCATGTGACCAGCGCCGTGGTCAAGGCGATCTTTCTAGTGATAATTTTGGATGCAGTGTTTGCCATGTTTCTTTCGGGAATCGGCGTGTGATCGTCGAGAACGGACAAGAGGTTGTGATCCGCGTGCGCGGGCTCGCCAAGAGCTTCGGCAGCCATCAGATTTGGGACGGCCTCGATCTCGACGTTTATCGCGGTGAGATCCTTGCCATCGTTGGCGGTTCGGGTCAGGGCAAGTCGGTGTTGATGCGCGTGATCACCGGCCTGCTGAGGCCCGATTCCGGCGAGGTTCGACTGTTCGGACAGAACGTCAAAACGATATCGCCGCAGGATCGTCTCGATATCGAGCGGCGCTGGGGCATCCTGTTTCAGGACGGCGCCCTCTTTTCCGCACTCACCGTGCTGCAAAACATCCAAGTGCCGATGCGCGAGCATCTCAATCTGCCGCAGGCCATGATGGACGATCTCGCCTTTCTCAAACTTTCCATGGTCGGGCTCCCCCCCAATGCCGCGTACAAATTCCCTTCGGAGCTGTCAGGCGGCATGCGCAAGCGGGCGGGACTGGCCCGCGCATTGGCGCTCGATCCGGAGGTCGTCTTTCTCGACGAGCCGACAGCGGGTCTAGATCCGATCGGTGCGTCGGATTTCGATCGTCTGATCCGCAAGCTGCAGCAGACGCTTGGGCTAACCGTCTATATGGTCACGCACGATCTTGATACGATCTTCACCGTGTGCGACAGGGTGGCAGTGCTTGCTGAGAAGAGGATCGTGCGGACCGGATCGCCCGCCGAGTTGCAGCATCATCCGAACCATCCCTGGATTCAGGAATATTTCTGTGGCGAGCGGGCGCGGGCGGCGGCGCCGGGTGAGCGGCCGAGAATTCCTGCCTGAGAGTGATCGCAAGTTCTAAGGAACCGGTTTGATGGAAACGAAAGCCAACTACCTGATGATCGGGGGATTCGTTCTCGGCGTCTTGGCGCTCGTCTTTATCTTCATCTTCTGGATGAGCAATTTCGGCGGGGGCGGCAAGCGCTATGCCATCATCTTCGAAAGCTCGGTCGCCGGATTGACCACCGGCTCGGGCGTCGGCTTCAACGGGATCAGGGTCGGCGAGGTGCAGTCCTTTGCGCTCGACCCTGAAGACGGCCGCAGGGTCCGGGTTCTGATCAGTGTCCGTGATGACACACCGGTGCGAGAAAATTCCCATGCCAGCATTCAGTCCATGGGACTGACCGGCGGAAGCGGCATTCAGATCACGCCGGGCACGCCCGATTCGCCCCTTCTGGTGGCAAGCGCTGAAAATCCCGTTCCGGTGATCGACGGGGACCCCGGCTCGGGCCAAGGCATGCTCGAGGCCGGTTCGGCGGCGCTCAACAATGCCAATGTCTTCATTTCCAAGCTAAATGCGCTCCTCGACCAGAACGAAAAGTCCATCGACACCACGCTGACCAATCTCGAGCAGTTCACCACCATGATGAATTCGGAAAAAGACAATATTGGCCAAGCCATTACCGACGTGAGTGAAGGCGCCAAATCGTTCAAATCTTTGTCTAGCAAGCTCGAAGTGGCGCTCGGGGACAACATGCAGGGCCTGACCCTCCAGGCCCGGGAAAGTCTCCAGGAATTCGGGAATTTCATGCGGGAAGGGCGTCGCGCGGCGGTCACACTCAACCGGATTCTCGAGAAACTGGAGGCGAATCCGAGGGGTTTTTTGCTTGGTGGAAGCCAAGTGCCGGAATACACTCCGAGAGGAAGATAACGGACCCTTCAAGGGCCGAAACGGGGAGTGTCTCCGAACCGGGGGCGATCGGTCATGCTGCGATCTGCGCCAACGCTTGCTACAGGCTTGCTCTGCCTGGGGCTGGTAGGGTGCGCCTTGGCGGCCGGCGGCAGGCCGTCGACCAGCTATGATCTGGTGGCGCCTCGCTCCTTCGCCGCGGCCCCGCGTGCCGCGCCGTTTCAGCTTTTGGTTTACGAGCCCACCTCCGTTCAGGCGCTGGGCAGCAACCGCCTGATGGTGCGCCCGCGCGCCGATCAAGTTTCCTACTACAAGGGCGTTGTCTGGAGCGACCGCCTGACGCGGCTGGTCCAGGTCCGGATGATCGAGACCTTCCAGAATTCCGGCGCGGTGAAGTCGGTCAGCGATTCGACCGGCGAATACGCGCTGGTCACCGACTTGCGCGCCTTCAACATCGATGTGACGAGCGGCAAGACCATTGCCGAGATCGAGATTTTCGCCAAGCTGGTCGATACCAAGACCGGCAAGGCGGTGAGGACCAAGGGCTTCAGCGCGCGTGTGCCGGCCGCCAGCGATACGCCGAGCGAGGCGACCGCGGCCCTAAACCAGGCCTTCACCGAGGTGCTGCAAGACATGACCAGCTGGGTTGCGTCCCGCCGCCGCGCCTAGCGGCATGGGCTATTTCGACGCCTTAACCAGCGGTAGTTTTAAAAAGGCATCCGACGGACATTGGCTGTTTTTCCCGCATGGCGTCTTAGGCCGGGGCTACATCCTTGAGTCGGAGCAAGCCTATGAAACGCTGCGGCGGCGACTCAAAGCCTACCTGGCTATCACGCTCGTCCTGGTCATCGGCGCATGCGTGCTGCAACGTTACATCGTAGCTATCGTTATCGGGACCCTTTGCGTCATCTTCTATCAAATTTGGATCCGTTTTTTGTCGCGTGGACTGCAACAGTCAGACGAGAAGCTCTCATGGGAAGAGAGTATGACATCCCAGGCTGTCGCGCATAACGCCGTGACCTTGTGGTTATTCGAGATCGGAGCGCTTGTTTTCGTTGGCTTCGGTATCCTCTTCCTCGTTATGACCTCCGCGGACCACCGCGATTGGCTTGTGGTGCTCGCCTCTACCATTTTCTTCGGGATATGCGCGGTCGTCTTTGGGTGCATGCTCGTCGTGCGGCGCCGTAGCAGGGCCGCGAACGTTCAAAGCGTTCAATAGATCCTAAAAGCGTTTCGTGAGGAGCGTTTGGCTCGCGACTAGTGCAGGCGTCCGCTGGCATGGGCGAGCAGGAGGTAAACGCGTCCCGACTCAGAGGTCAGATAGTTTTGCAACATCCGTCCCTCGGGATCGGAGGCTTCCGCCTCGCCGAGCAGCCGTTCGAAATCGGCGATGTAGCGGTCGACCGTTGCGCGGAATTCGCCCTCGTGGCCATAGCGGCGGGAAATCTCATCGAAGGTGGCTTGGCCCGCTGAATTGTAGATGTGGCGTCCGAGAATGCCGCGCTCGCCCGACCTGAAACGCTGCCAAATCTCGGTCGCCGTGCGGTAGTCGACGGCGCGCGCGATCTCATCGAGACGGAGCGGTCCGCCGGCCTGCGGGGGCTGTGCCGGCTGGGCGCCGGCGCCCTGACTACCGGCCGGCCATTGCGGGTGTTGCGCCTGCGGCTGGGGCGCATAGGACGCGCTGGCCAATTGCTGGGCCAAGCCGCCGGCGACCTGTCCGATGTCGCCGCCCTCAGGCTGGGAAAGCTGCCTTCCTCTGGCATCGAACTGGGGGACGGGTCCGCCCTCGAATGGGCGGGGCGCTTGCGTTTGGAGGTTCGGCGCCGGAGCCGGAGCCGGAGGCGGCGCAGCGCTGCCCGAGCGTGCCAGGACCGGCGTGATCGCTTCAATCTCACGCAGTTGCTCGCTGAGCGCTTTGCGGATGGCTGCCGTCGCCTGAGCGGTATGCTCGGGCAAGGCTTCCATGCGCCGCTGCATATCCTGCCGCAAACTTTCCAGGTCGTTCGCGGTCTGTTGCGCGGTCTCACGCATGCCACGCGAGGTATTGTCAAACTGACCGCGCATTTGTTCGAGCTGTTGGCCAATCTGGGTGATAACGGTCTCGAAGCTGCCTTTGAGGTCGTTGATTGCGCGGGCGGTATGACCTTGCGCTTCGTCCCGCAGACGCTCGATATCGGCAAGCGCCGCCTGCGCCTGACCTGAGGTATCGCGTGCCAGCGCCGTGCCGACCTGCTTCGCCCGCGTCTCCGCCTGAGTCATGGCGTTGTCAACCATCCCGGCATAGGAGCGCATCATGTTGTCGAGGTCTTGCGCCTTGGTATTCACCGTATGCAACAGCGCGATGATCGACTGGTGGCGGCCTTCCAGGATCGAGTCGATCTTCGTGTTCGAGGAATCGAGCGCCTTGGCGGCCGTAAGGATCGCCTGTCCTTGATTCTCGAAGCGTTGGGTGAGTCCGTGAATCTGTTCGAGCAACCCGCGCGACACCTCGCGCAGGGTTTGAGTCTGGCTGGTGAGGACCGAAACGGCCTCCTTGGATTGGGCGCCGACTTGGTTTGCGGTCTGCTGGATGGTCTCCGCATTATGGGCGAGCACCTGGCTGAGCTGTGCCGTCTGCTTATCGAACGCCTCGGCGGTAAACCGCGCATGCGCGCCGAGCATTTTGTCTGCCTCGGCGGTACGCTGGCTGAACGTGGCATCGATCGATTGCAGCCGTTCGGCGAGCGCCATGATCACGGCTTGCGCCCGCTCGGTCATGGTGTGGTCGAGCGTCGCGGTTTGCTGACCGATGGCGGATTCAAGCGATTTAACCCGCTGGAACAATGAGTTGGTAAACGTCTCGGCCCGCTC
>CAZFYL010000013.1:0-22580 GCA_964523345.1 uncultured Methyloceanibacter sp. | reverse complement strand
ATTCAAGCGATTTAACCCGCTGGAACAATGAGTTGGTAAACGTCTCGGCCCGCTCCGCCAGCGTCTTGTCGAGCGCAATCGCACCCTGATTGATCGCGGTCAGGAACTGACCCGTACGGTTCTGCAACTGCTGGTCGACCAGCGCCGCCTTTTCGTCGATCACGGCATTGAGCTCGTCGGTGCGCGCTTTCAGCGTCTTGTCCAATTCGCCCGCGCCTTCGGCCACCGCGATGGTCAGCGCATCGGTGCGCTGTTTCAGCGTGTTGTCGAACAGCACCGCACCCTGGGCGACGAGGTTGGTGAAAGCCTCGGTCCGATCGTGCATCGTCTTGTCGAGGAGCAGCGCGCCTTGAGCGGTGGACGTTTCCAGCCCTTCGATACGGGCTGCGAGCGAAGCCTGGAGGGCCTCGGTGCGTTCCGTCATCGTCTTGTCCAGGGCCTCGGTGCGCTCCGTCATCGTCTTGTCCAGAGCGGTCGTGCGCTGCGCCACGGTGGTTTCCAGCGCGGCGAGATTCTGGGTCGCGCCTTCAATCACCCCGGTGAGGCGCCCCTGTTCCTGGCCGAGACGTTCCAACAGGCCAGGCACGGCTTCCGCGACCCGCTCTTGTGCCTTGTACACCTGGTCGGCGGCCTCGCTCGAACGGGCGACGAGAAGCTCGGTCAGCTGAACGCCGCGCTCGGCAAGTTTCTTGTCGATGGTCGCGGACGCAGCCGAGATGTCGCGCGCGACCTGTGTGCCGACGCCCTTCAGCGCTTCGCTCACTCTCTGGCTGTTATTGGCAAGTGCCTCGCGCTCGGTGGCCAATTCGTTGATGAGGTTCCTCACGCGGATTTCGTTCTCGCCATAGGAGCGCTCAAGCGCGGCAACCTCGCTGTGCACCATGGCTTCGAGCTCGCTTGCCCGGCCGATGGCGCGAGAGATGGCGTCGTTCATCGCCGCGACTTGGCGTCTGATGGTTTGTCCGACCGAAGCAACCGATTGCTCGGCGAGCCGGTCGGGCTCAGCCAGCCGGACGGCGACCTCGGTCATGGCCGAGGCCATGAGGCGCAGTTCCTGGGCGCGCCACACGAGCAGCGCGAGGAACCAGAAGATGGCGATGGGGACGAGGATGGCGACGGCGGCGGTCAGCGCCGACGGGCTGCCGAGCACACTCCCGCCTGTTTCGGCGACCTGGTTCGAGATCAGCCCAAAGGCAAAAAAGCCGCCGATGAGGAACCAAGCCACGGACGCGATGAGCGCCACCAGGAATGGCGTGCGTGCCGGCCGCTGCTGGAGGGCAAAAATCAGCCCGCCGATTGAGGGGACATCGTCGTTGGCGGGCGTCGCAAGACGGCGTTGTGGGGCCGGACCTGCCGCGCGGTGCGGGCGGCCGCTTTGTCGCTGCGAAGCGGAAGCGCCCTGGTTTGGCGCTTCGCCGCCTTTCGGCATCTCACGCGCGGGCTTCGGCGATTCCTCGCGTTTCGGCTCGCCGCCGTCACGTTTTCGCTGCTCGGCCCTGAGCCGCTCGGCCAGAGACGTGCGTCTGGAGAGTGAGGAGTCTTGATCGGCTGGAGGCTTTTCGGCCGGCTTTTCGTCGCGCGGCCGGGTCATGGCTTCAAGAGGGTTTGAGGTTTTGTCCTCATGCCCCCCAGCCGGCGACTTGGCTTGCTCTTGCGCCATAACGCAGCCCTCACAACCGCTACAAACTCATGAGAGAATCGCGTGCTTGTTACTTGAGACCAGAATACGGCCATGCCCCGCGTCGAAGACGCAAAGCCCTGATCTCCAGACCCATTCTATGCAGGAATGGCCACCGACGCATCTCCCCCTTTACTGTAATCGTTAACGACTTTTTAGGGCTAACAAAAGCTGAATCGACCGTTATGGTTGACGCGCCCTAAGGGGTTCAATTTGCAAGAAAATTCGTTTTGCTCAAAGCGCAAATTGCTTGCGGCGGAGTTGTGTTGCGCGGTTCTCACGCCCTCCAGCGCGGGCGAGGCGGAAGTGGGCCTCGGAGAGGGAAAAAGTCAGTTTGGCGCCCTTGCGATCGATTGCCCGCCGCCCGAATTAGGCCACGGCGAAGGCGCTGGAGTCTCTGTGTCAATTGCCCTATAGAGCACGGGCCGCGAGGGGAGATATCCTCCTCGCCCTTCATCTTTAGGGCGCGATCTAACCGCCGCCTGACCCCCGAGATCGGAAGACACTAACTTCGCCAATGTCATGGCTAAGATTACCTTTATTCAGAACGATGGAACCGAACGCGTGGTCGAGGCGGAGCCCGGCATGACGGTGATGGAGACCGCGGTGAAGCACGGCGTCCAAGGTATCGCGGCGGAGTGCGGGGGGGCCTGCGCCTGTGCCACCTGCCATGTCTATGTTGACGAGGCGTGGCAAGCGGCCACCGGCACGCCGGAGCAAATGGAGGAAGACATGCTCGATTTTGCCTTCGACGTCAGGCCGTCGAGCAGGCTTTCGTGTCAGATCAAAGTAACCGATGCGCTCGACGGTCTCGTCGTGCGCATTCCCGAGAAGCAATTCTGAGCCGCCCATGTCCGAGAATGCCATCAAGACAGATGTCGTCATCATTGGCGCAGGTCCGGTCGGACTGTTCGCCGTGTTCGAGCTCGGGCTCGTCGACGTCAAATGTCACCTGGTCGACATTCTCGACCGGCCGGGCGGTCAATGCACCGAGCTTTATCCGGAGAAGCCCATCTATGACGTTCCCGGGCTGACCGTCGTCACCGGTCAAGAATTGACCGATCGGCTGATGGATCAGATCAAGCCGTTCGGCGCTGAGTTTCATTTCAATCAGAGGGTCGACAGTCTTGAGCGGCTTGACGGCGGCTTCAGGCTCACGACCGATGCCGACACCGTGCTCGAATGCAAGGTGGTGGTCATCGCCGCCGGTGGTGGATCGTTCACGCCGAAGCGGCCGCCGCTGCCCGGCATCGAGCAATATGAAGGGACCTCCGTCTTTTATTCCGTCCGCAAGATGGAAAACTTCAAAGACCGCGATGTGCTGATCGTCGGTGGCGGCGATTCCGCGCTCGATTGGACCTTGAATCTCCAGCCCGTCGCCAAGTCGCTGACGCTGCTTCACCGCCGCCCAGAATTCCGTGCTGCGCCGGCATCGGTGCAAAAGATGTACGACCTCGCCGAGAAGGGGGACATCGACTTCAAGGTCGGTCAAGTCACCGAGCTGCACGGCGAAAACGGCCAGCTTAGGGCGGTCACGATTAAGGGGGCCGACGGGACCTTCGAGCACCCGACCGAGGTCATGCTTCCGTTTTTCGGGCTGACCATGAAGCTGGGGCCGGTCGCGGATTGGGGCCTCAATCTTGAGGAGAACTTGATCCCGGTCGATACGGCGAAATTCGAGACGAGCGAACAAGGCATCTTCGCTATCGGCGACATCAATACCTACCCCGGCAAGCTGAAACTGATCTTGTCAGGGTTTCACGAGGCGGCGCTGATGGCGCAACAAGCCCACCATTACATCTATCCCGACAAGAAACTGATCTTCCAATACACGACGTCGTCGACCAGCCTGCAGAAAAAGCTTGGCGTGAAATAACGGCGAGCGGTGTTCAGGCGAGCGAGCGGTAGAGCGCGACCTCGTACGGGCTGAACGCCTGCACCTTGAGGCGCTCCGCTGTCGGGAGAGGGTGGCGCTGAAAGACGCCGCTCTGGTCGATGAGGTCTGTCGCCACCGGCTCGACGAGAATGAGATAGAGCCGGCGCGGCTTGTTCCGATACGACACCACGATATTGTTGAGGACTTCGGCGAAGACCTCCCGCGAAAACGGATTGAAGAAGTAATGCACCGCCTCGCCTTCGGGAGGTCCTAACGCGCTTGCGTCTTCAAGCACGCATTCGACATTGCGGCACTTCATGCGGCTGCGCGGGAACTGCGCAATGTTCATAGTGGCGTCGTCATGCAGTTCCTCGGCGAATTCGACTCCGCCGACGGCCCGGAACGGATATTGCGAAGCGAGCAGGAGCACGCGACCCTTTCCCGCCCCGTGATCGACAAATGTGAGCCGCTGCAGATCGCAATCGATGGCGGGGATGAGCCACTCGAACAGACGGCATGGCGTCGGCCGGTAGTCATGACCGAATGCGCCGTTATTGCCGCGGATGGTGAGTCCGGTGAGCGGCACAGGGTCCTTGGTCGGCGTGAAGAACAGCGACTCCATCGGCCGGTCGAGCACGCTGCTATGCAGCTTGAGCAGATAGTTCCGGTAGTCGCGCTCCAATCGGTCGCGGCGCGTGTGCTCCTTAAATTTGGCGCCGGCGCGCTCGAGCTCCGGGAGCACATTCTCGCGGCCGATCTCGACGGCGCGGGCGAGGCCCACTTTGCTTGCCGACACGGCCGTTGCCGTAGCGCTCTTGGTCTGGCTCGCGGTCTCGTCGGCAAGCTTGGCGATGCGCTCGGCAACGCGAAGCGCACGCGTGGCGATCGCTGTGGAACGCTTGCGTGACGTCACGGAAGACTGCTGCTCCGGCTTGTTGGAGCGATGGGGCGCGATCGACATAACCATTATCCCCGCGATCTGATCAGTTCGCGCGCTTCGCACAAGGATTGGGCAGCTTGGAGGCAAGACGCAAGCGGTTTTTCACCGAGCCTTGGAAAACCGGCCCGGCCCGGGCTCGGGAAAATATGCTATCCTCTTGATTCGCGGGGATGTTCCCGTGCAGCCAGCACGCACCCAAGCGGCGGGGAAAGGTCCAGTGCAGGCGGAAGACCTCTACGACTCGATCCGGACCGGGCTCATCGCCATGTTGCCCCGGCTCAAGCGGTTTGCCGATCTTTTGGCCGGGGAACGGCGGACCGGCAGGGCACTTCTTAGCCGCGCGCTCAAGTCTATGCTCGCCGGGGAGCACCGCTATCAACGCGGTACCGCGCTTGATATCTGGGCCTTCGCCGAAATCTACCAGCAATGGCTCAAAGAACTTCGCGATCACGCCGGTCAGGCCAAGACCGATGATGCGAGTTTTGAGCGTCTCTTCCCCAACAACAGCGGCGAGACGTTCGACACCTTCACCGCCATGTTTTTAAGCAGCCTGCCGCCGCAGCAACGGCTAACCCTGCTGCTGGTTTACGGTGAGCGCTTCGATCCTGTCGAGGCAGGCCAGGTGCTCGATGTCACGCCTGAGACCGTCGGGGCGCGGCTCGTGCGTGTCACGGCTTCTCTCGCAGACCAATTGCGCGAGCGTGGGCCGCTGCCGGCGGGCGCCGCCAGCGCAGGATAGGGGAGCACGATGACCGAGCTTAGCGATGACCTTCTGGTCGCCTATGTCGACGGGCAACTCGAGCAAAAGCAGACCAGCGCGCTTGAGAAAGTTCTCGCCCAAGACGATGTCATTGCCCGGCGCGTCGGCACGCTGAAGGATGCGCATCGAAGGCTCGAAACGGCATTCGAGGCCATTCTCGCCGGCGAAGAGGCCGATGCCGTGGCCCAACCGGTTCCGCGGGCACCGGGCCTTTTCATCGCCCGGGAAACACTCCTCAAAAGCGGACTTGCCGCCGCAGGCATCGTCATCGCCGCCGGTCTCCTGCTCGCCGGATATGGGTGGCCGCTTGCTGCGCCCGAATTCGCCGCCCGGCCCGCCGCGATGGAAACCGTGGGGAGCCTCCCGGCCGACTGGCGCAAGGAAGTCGCGCGCGCGCAAAGTCTCCTTAGCCGCACCAGCCTCGAGATCGGAGCCGATAGCCAAAGCAATCCGGACTTCATCGCTTTCCAGCTTGGTGAAGCCATCGGTGCAAAGCTGACGCCGCCCGATTTCGCCGCACAAGGGTTCCGCTTCACCCGCGCACAAATTCTGACCTTCGACGGCGAGACGCTGGTGCAACTGCTCTATCTCGGTCCAAGCGGCGCGCCTCTTGCGCTTTACGCGAAGAAGGGCGGGGACGACGCCGCGCAACAGGTCATGCGCTATGACGCCATCACCGGCCTTGCGTGGTCGCAAGGAGGCGTCGATTATTTTCTTGCGGGAGAAAGCGACGAAGCATCCTTACGGCGTCTCGCCGAAGCGGTTCGCTCAGAATAGCAGAGGCTGGCGTTGACCGCCCGGCGCGCTACTGCGCCATGCGCGCGTTCGGCGAATAGTCCCCCGAAAGATAACGATTGAGATCGCGCCTGATCGCGGCATTCCGTTCCTTGTTGCAATAGCGCGGATCGTTCTTGATGCGGGCGAGGACCGATTCACGCGTATAGTCATAGGCGCGCTCGATTTTTTGCATCTGGGCCGGGGTCGCGCCGGCTCGGACCTCCGACGCCAAAAAGTCGGATCTGAGCTGGTCGGGATTAAACACGAAGCCGCAATAGCTCGCCCGCGCGGAGGTCCAACCGAGCTGAATAGGGCGCGCCAGGGGATCGTCCGACGTGACGTTGCGGGCTTCGACTTCGGTCGAAGCGCCGTCCCTGCCTCTTACCTTATCCACCGTGCTGCACGCCGCGAGCGCGAGGGCAAGTGCTGCGGCAACAGCGAGCGCGGGCAAGGCTGGCGGCTTTGAGTTCGTCCCGGTCATGGCCGGGCAATCTTAGCTGGCGCAAACAAGGCGCTAAAGAGGCGTGAGTGCCGGGCCTGGCGCCAAACACAAGAAAGGCGGAGCTTTGGGGCCCCGCCTCCCTGTGCGATGTCGAGCCTCACGCCCGTTCGGGACGATCGGTCGGCGCCGCGAGACCTTTCGGTCTCTGGACCACGCGCACTGCCTTATGGTTTCCCATAAAGTGGCGGCGTGACCCGACCAAGGTCCTTGTTTTACGTCGCGTTTGCTACGACGTGGCTTCGGCTTTGGCCAAGCTGAAGCCAAACAGCAGAGGGCTCGTGGCGCAAAACACCCAGGCGACTCCGCCTCACGGCAATGCGGCGACGCCGCCAGACCGTTGTCCTTTGCGCTTACTTAACCTCCGCCTTGAGCCGTCCACGGCAAGGGACGACTCTGGGCTTGCCTGCCCTCATGAGCTTCCCGGTTGTTTCCCAGAGCCGCCGAATTTCTTCGTTGGCGCCTTCCACAACTGGTCTACTCACACACAAAGCATACATGAGACCGCGAACGCGACAGTACGAAACGCTACCCTTTTCCCCGAAATCCACCGAGAGCGTGGTCGGCTCCAAAGATCGTGGTCGGCTCCAAAGATGTTGTCGGCTCCAAAGATAACGTGTCGCATAACAAGCGCCTTCCTTTGGCTCGCAGGATCGCTAGACTGAAGCCTGTGGCGCGCGGGCACCCCTGCGGGCTTTCTTGCGGCGTTTTTTGCGGATCGTAACATGCCTCCGGTGGGCTTCCGTTTAAGCGCCCGCACGGTCAGTCTCGCGTCGGTTGCGGGTTTCGTTGCGTTAGAAGCCTTTCTCGCGCTCAGCACCGGTGCGGCCGGGATCCCCGGTGTCTTCCTCGTTCGCTTTGGTGACGAGAGCGGTGCCGTAATCGGCGAACACGCCAAACGGCAAGATGGCGGCGAGAGCGTGGTCGCCAAACTTCCCAATGTCGCCGACGCACCGGAACCGGCGCCGGAAGAAACGACAGGCTCGGTTTCGCCCAACGGCGTACCGCGGCTTAAGGGACTGTCGGAGATTCCTTGGGTCAGCGAAGACCCCAAGCCCGCTCGTTCCAGAATTGCGGCGGCAGGCTTGCAAGGAGGGGAGGAGCTTCCCTGGGACGCGGCGGAGCCGGTACCGTTCGACGCAACCAAGCCGGTCCCTTCTGAGAGTCCGCAAGCCGCCTCCAAGAAGAAGCGGCCGGTTTCCCGACTGACGGCGCTTCCTACTGACAGCGAGGTCACGGGCTGGGTGAAGGCAAAAGCCACCGAGGTCAAAGGCCAGGATCGCGCCCGGGCATTTTACCATTTCGAGTTCTGGCTCGAGCCGCCGCAGGAAGTGACACGGGAACTCGCGGCCGTAGCCTATGAGTTCAATACGCCGGCGGTGGTCCCGCAAGCGCAGATTTCAGATGAAGACAAGACCGGGTTCCGCATCAGCGCGGGAGGCTTGATCTGTGCCGACAGGGTCAAGGTCACACTCAGGTTCAGAGACGGCCGCTCGCAGCGGGTCGAGGTCGACAGTTGCAAGCTGTTAGGCTGAGTGACGCGTGCTCCTCAGCGCATACCGGCGACCTCAGCCACCATTTCGCGGAAGCGCGGACGCCGGCTCTCCAGATAGGGAAGGGGCCGGCAGACGTCGATTGCGGCGATGCCGATCCGCGTGGTCAGCGCGCCGTTGAACAGGCCTTCACCGAGCCGCGCCGACAATTTGGCCGTCAGCCCGTGTCCGATTATTTGTTGAATGACATCGTCGCCGATCGCGATGCCGCCGGTCAGCACGATATGTGTGATCACCTCGCGCGCGAGCCTGAGCAAAGACAGCGTACCGGGCCTGGCCCCGTATAGAGTGGCAAGGCGGCGTAGCATGCGGAGATTCTCGGCGCCGACGAACAGCATATCGATCAGCGCGCCGGGACTGACCGCGGTCACCACCGACACGCGTTTGGCCGATGACGCCACGAGCTTGCGGGCGAGCGGATCGAGCGGAGCAATCAGGGTGCGCTCGGTAAGACGCAACAGCTCGCTTGCGTCCATGATGTCGTGCTCGTGCTCGGCCAGGCGTTTCAAGCCCCAGGCAAGATCGGCGCGACCCGAATAGAGGCGCTTCAAGCGATCGGCGACGTCGACGGCAAGCGGCTTGTCATTCTGGCGCGCGGCGCTGTCGGCCTCGTGCCTGATCTTGCCGAGCCGTCCAAGCCGGGCGAGCCCGGCGACTTCCCTGAGGATGATCATCAGCAGGGCGAACAGGACAAGCGACAGCAACCCCACCGACACCCAGCCAATCCAGTCGTCGCGCGCCATCAGCGCGAGCACGGTGTCGTAGAGCCAAACCGAGGCCAGCAAGCTTAACAGTGCGCCGAGCCCAGAGATGAAAATCGTTCCCCAGCGAAGCTTGCGGCCAAGATCCGGAACGGCGCGCGGGGCCGGCGCTGGAAGCGTTTCTGACTCGGGCAGAACCGGCGTTGGTTGCGGCGTGAAAACCTCGATCTCTTCCACCTCGAAGGCGGCCGGCTTCCGGTGGGTTTTCCTGCTCATGCCAAACGGTCTCCAATCAGCGCCTCGATGGCGCGGTCAAGACGGATATTTGGGAAGGCCGCGAAGCCACCGGAAGGCAAAGGTATTGGATTAGGGGGCCTGAAGCGCACGAAGCGCATCTCGCCCTGCCAGCCTTTCAAAGCGGCTTCCGGATCGGCGGGAAGGTCTCCGGGAAAGATGGCGACCTCCTCATTTCCGTCGAAACGGCGTCGGCCGATCGTTTCGCCGGGCAGCGGGTAGCCGACAATACAGGGAAGCCGCTCGCCGTTTCGCAGCGCTTCGCCCTCTTTCGTTGCGCGGATGGCAGCCAGCGCCAACACTTTCACCTCCGCACCGGCATATTCGGCGCGGGCCATCGCCCTGCCGGCAAGCTTGGCGAGGATCGCTTCGAGCCGGTCGTGGCTCTTATGGTGGAGATGATCGGCCTTGGTGGCGGCCAGCACGACGCGATCGATACGCGGCCCGAACAGGCTCGACCACAGGCTGTTCGAGCCCGTCCTGAAACACGCAAGAATCTCGGTCATGGCGCGTTCGAGGTCGGCGATTGCCGCCTGCCCGCCATTCAGCGCCGCCAACACGTCAATGAGCACGATCTGGCGGTCGAGCCGGGCGAAGTGATCGTGAAAGAACGGTCTGATCACGTAGCTCTTATAGGCTTCGTAGCGCTGTTCCATCATCGCCCACAGCGAGCCGCGGGGGAACTGCGCGGTTCCCTTGGCATCGAGCGGGGCGAAGGTGAGCGCAGGGGAGCCGGCAAGATCGCCCGGCATAAGAAAGCGGCCAGGTGGCAGTGTTGACAATGTATGCGGGTCGGCGCGGCAGTCGCGCAGATAATCCTTGAACAGATCGGACAGCCGCTCGACCACCGCCTCGTCGGCGGGATCTGAAGGATCGACCAAGCCGAGTGAGGCATGAAAGTGCCTGGCAGCCTGCTTGCGGGCCGGCGCCTCGCTTTGTTCGATCGCGGTTTGCGACCACTCCCGATAGTCTTGTCCGAGCAGCGGGAGATCGAGCAGCCATTCGCCGGGATAGTCGACAATGTCGACATGCAAAGTTTCGCGGCCGAGCTTCCGCTTCCAGAAACTGTTCGAGGCATATTCGATGGTCAGTCTGAGCTGGCTGATGCGGGAGGTGCTGTCGGGCCAGTGCGGCGGGCGCCCGGTGAGGTCGGCGAGGTGCTTCTCGAAGGCGAAGCGCGCCACCATCGCGTTCGGTTGCGGCTCCAGATAGGCGCGCAGCAAACGCCCTTGCGCTGCGGCATCGAAAAACGGCAGCCGAGCCTCGGTCATCAAATTGTGCACCAAGGCGGTGAGGAACACCGTTTTGCCCGAGCGGGCGAGGCCGGTCACACCGAGCCTCACCGTCGGCGCAATTAGCCCCGTGGCGAAATCGCCGACGCTGTAAAAAGCGTCACCGGCGGCTCGGGTGTAGTCGGAAATCGGCACGAATTCCGTCGTCCTCTGAGTCGTCCTCTGAAGTGTCTTCCCGGGCACAAATCTCCGGTGCCAAGTCGGTCAGCCTAGGATATTCGGCTCCGTCTGATGCCCTCAAACGTGACCAATTTGCAACGGCTGCATTTGTGGCGCTGATGCCTTTGTCAAGAGATGTCTCTGTCTTGACTTGTCGATTCCCTTCCGTAAATAGCAGGCAGCCAGGCAGGGATTGCACGCCTCCTGCGAGCCGGAGGGAAGGTGCGGGCCGGAAGGTCCAAATGGGGAAGCGGATGCCTCAGGAAATGACTCTCATGCGGGCCAAAAGAAAACTTCCCGAAGATTACCGCCCGTCAGACGATGAGCCGTTCATGAGCGAACGCCAGCGGGCCTATTTCCGCGGGAAGCTGCTCAATTGGCGGGATGAGATTCTGCGCTCCACGAAGGAGACGCTGCAACACCTGCACGAAGATTCGGCGCAACACGCCGATATCACCGACCGGGCGACCTCCGAGACCGAACGCGCGCTCGAGCTTAGGGCGCGCGACCGGCAGCGCAAACTGATCGCCAAGATCGATGCCGCCATCGGCCGCCTCGATGACGGGACCTACGGCTATTGCGAAGAGACCGGCGAGCCGATCAGCCTGAAACGCCTCGACGCGCGGCCGATCGCCACTTTGAGCATCGAGGCGCAAGAGCGCCACGAACGGCGCGAACGCGTTTATCGCGACGAATAATCACTCCGCGGCGGACAAAGGCACGGCCACCGTTTCAAGCGGCTTTCGTTCGGCGTTGACGCCGAAACGATAAGCGATCAGTCCGGCAGCGAGCATGAGGCCCGCGCCCAGCAGATAGCCGCCGAATAGGCTTAAGCGGGAGCCGGTGTCGATCAGAACCCCGAACAGCCAGGGCGCGCCGACGCCGCCGATCCCGGTGCCGACCGCATAGAAAAACGCAATCGCAAGCGCACGGATCTCCAGCGGAAATGTCTCGCTCACGGTGAGGTAGGCCGAACTCGCCGCCGCCGAGGCGAAGAAGAAGATGATCGTCCACGCCAAGGTCTGCTGTGTCGCCGACAAGATCTCGGCCGCGAACAAGGCGCCGGTCAAAGCCAGCAGCAGGCCGGACAGTGCATATGTGGCGGCAATCATCGGCCGCCGCCCGATGGTATCGAACAGGCGCCCAAGCAGCAGCGGGCCGAGAAAATTGCCGAGAGCGAAGGGAAGAAGATACCAGCCGACTTGATTGGCATTGATGCCGTAAAAATCGGTGAGGACGAGCGCATAGGTGAAGAAGATCGCATTGTAGAAGAAAGCCTGCGCCGCCATCAGGCTGAGCCCCACCAGAGTCCGCCGCCGATAGGTGTGAAACAGAGCCTGCCAGACTTGGGTAAGCGGCGTGAAGCGCCGCGCATGAAGGCGGAAGGTCGGAAGCTCCTCGTCGGGAATGTGGTGGCCGCGCTTGCGATGGCCGTCTTCTATCCGATCCAAGATGTCATGCGCTTCGTCCGCCCGGCCGTGCGTCATGAGCCAACGCGGCGATTCCGGAATCCACGATCGCATCACGAGAATGCCAAGCCCGAGCACCGAACCGATGAAGAAGGCCGCCCGCCAGCCCCAATCGGGGGGAAGCAGCGCCGGATCGAGCAACACGATCGAGCCGCCAGCGCCGAGTGCGGCACCGATCCAGAAGCTGCCGTTGATGATGAGGTCGGTCCAGCCGCGATACCGCGCCGGAACGAATTCCTGAATGGTCGAGGCGATCGCGGTGTATTCGCCGCCGATGCCGGCTCCGGTCAGAAAGCGGAATAGCGCGAAGCTGGCAAAGTTCCAGGAGAATGCCGTGGCCGCCGTAGCCACGAGATAGACGGCGAGCGTGATGAAGAACAGGCGCTTGCGCCCAAGTCTGTCGGTCAGCCAGCCGAACAGAAGCGCGCCCGATACCGCGCCCGCAAGATAGAAGCTGCTGGCGAGGCCAACTTCGGCATTGCTGAAATTGAGAACCGGACTCTCTTTCAGAGCGCCGGCGACGGCGCCTGCAAGCGTAACCTCCAGCCCGTCAAGAACCCAGGTGATGCCAAGGGCGAGGACAATGAGGGTGTGAAACCGTCCCCAATAAAGCCGGTCGAGACGTGCCGGGATGGCGGTCTCAAGCGGCGTCGAGCTTGGTTGTCCCGTCACCGTCCCCCGTCATTGGCGCGTGGCTCGATCGGAAAGTCGAAATAGGTCTCAGGATAAGGCTCCGGCTCGAAAGTGTAGTGCCACCACTCTTTCGGATAGTTCTTGAAGCCGCGCGCCTGCATCGCATCGACCAGCATTGCACGATTCTCGCGTTCATCTTCGGTGAGGCCCGGCGCTGCCGTATTCGCTTTCACATCGAAGCAGTCGAAGCTCGTTCCCATGGCGAGGCTGCCGTCGGGCGCGCGTCCCTCTTGCGGTGCGGTGCAGGCTCGCGGCGCGGCGCTTTCAGCTTGGGACGAACTTTGCGCCGCCGTGGCGATCGGAACGAGCGTGAGATCGAGCGTCGCGCCGCGCGAATGGCCTGAGCGCGTGGCGATGTAATCGGGAAACAACACCGCCTTCGGCAGATTGGGATAGTGCACCAGCTTGGCGGACGGCACGTCAGGCTTCTTGGCCCAAGCAACGAAGGCCGCCACCGCGCGCGCCGGCCGGTAGCAGTCGTACACTTTGAGCGTAAGGTTGGGGCGGAGATCGGCCTGAACCTTCTTGAGCGCTTCGGCGGCCGGCCGCAACAGCACGCATTCCGGCGCGTCGTAACCCGGCACGGGCGCACCGGTGAAGTTGTTGCTCCCGGCGTAGCGCATGTCCTGGACGATGGTTGGCTCCACGTCGCGGAGATAGACGAAGTCCTCCGGCAAGTCCGCGGCCAAGGCTTGAGCGCCTGCGAAAGCGATCGCGATGCAGATGAGGACGGCACCGAAGCCGATCCGATCCTGGGCGGGCATCATGCCGGCAATTTCTCCACGCATCCTCTACGGGCGCCATAAAAAAACTCCCCGCCGAGGCGGGGAGTGGAGAAGTTTGGGGGACTGACATGACTGGCCTTGGCCAGTCGGTGTCGGACCATTAGCAGGGAACTGCCGGCGTCCTTGCGGTAGAAGCGACTGAAGCTACCGGCGTCACCTCATCCGCTTGCCCCTACAACGCAGGGCTACCGCAAGCGCGTAAGGCACATTTACCGCACTCAGCCGTCAATCGCAAGAAAAACCACTATGGTGTTCCGGTCACAGTCAAGTGAAAACGGCTAAAGTGCACGAGTTTTTCGGTCCGCGTCTGCCTAAATCCGGTGCCTGTCTTATGCCCTTCTTGGCCCCGGCGGCGTCGTTTTGGGCGCGTTAAGGGCGATTTGCTACAAGACACTGTGCCTCAACACAATTCGAATCGGCTAATTTGCGTGACATGACCGATATCGACGCGCCGATGCGCTACGCCTCGCCTGCCGCCGACCGCGGCGTTCGCGACAGCAGTGTCGGACTCGTTATTCTGCTCGCCCTTGCCTTGGCGCTGGCTGCGGTCGGCCTTGCGGTGGTGTCCCGCGAGATCGCAGAACCGTTCGTGCTCGCGCTCCTTGCCGGCTTGGCCGTGATCGGGGTGTTCTGCCTGTTCGCCGGCGCCGTCGGCATTCTTCGATTCGGATCGCGGGACGCGCGCAACGATGTCACCAAAGCTTTCGTCGACAATCTGCCGCAAGGCGCTCTCATCGCCGATAGCGCCGGCCGTGTGCTCTATGCCAACGAGGCCTATCGTGAGCTGCTCGGCCTCGATCCGGAGGCGGGCAGCGTCCCTGCGCCGGATCGCGCGTTCGCGGCCGATGCGCATCTTTCCGAGACGGTCTTTCGGCTGGCGCGCGCGGCACAACAAGGGCGCGGCCTGAGAGAGGATTTCCGTCTGCCTCCGGCAGATGGGGACGAGGACGAGGCCGGCGTTGCGCCGGGCTGGTTCCGCATTTCGGTTCAGCCCATGCCGCCCGATCCCGATTCGGGCCGCAAAGGCCCGCTGGTCGTATGGCAGGTCGAAGAGATCACCGCAGATCGCGCGCGCGAGGAGGCGAGCTTCGCCAAAGTGCAAGCGGCAATCGCCTATCTCGACAGCGCGCCGGCCGGCTTCTTCACCGCCGATGCCGACGGCACGATCGATTATCTGAACGCCACGCTTGCCCAATGGCTCGGTCTCGACCTGTCGGAAGTCGCCGGCCGGCCGCTGAAGCTTGAAGAAATCATGTCGGCCGATAGCGCAGCGCTGATCGCGCCGGCCGGGGGCGGCCAGGCGCAAGGAACGACGCGGCGCTTGGACATCGATCTGGTCAAGGCGGACGGCACGAGCCTGCCGGTGCGAGTCCTGCATCGTCTGCCGCGGGGCGGCGCAGGCGGGGGACTGGCGCATGCACTCGTTCTCAATCGCGGGCCCGGAGAACTCGAGGAAGCCGGTACCGCCGAGCTCAGATTCGCGCGGCTGTTCCATTCCGCCCCGATCGCCATTGCCACGGTCGATGGCGAAGGCATTGTCAGCGCGACCAACGCGGCCTTCATGCGGTTGTTCGGCGTGGCCTCCGAGGATGAGGCCAGGCTTCGCCTTGAAGATCTGGTCGATGCCGAAAGCGGGCCGGCGCTGCGGCGCGCGCTCGATGCGGCGCTTGCCCGGCAAGGCTTGATCGATCCGGTGGACATCGCCTTCGCCAGCGACAAGGAACGCAGCGGCAGGATCTATCTCAGTCCCATCGAGCAGAGCGAAGGCCATAGCGAGGCCGCCATCGCCTACGCCATCGACACCACCGAGCAGCGCGCGCTCGAGATGCAGATCGCACAAGGGCAGAAGATGCAGGCGGTCGGCCAGCTTGCCGGCGGCATCGCCCACGACTTCAACAATATGCTGACGGCGATCATCGGCTTCTCGGATTTCCTCCTGATGAATCACCGGCCGACCGATCCGGCGTTCCAGGACATCATCAACATCAAGCAGAACGCCAACCGGGCGGCAGGGCTGGTACGGCAGCTGCTTGCGTTCTCCCGCCAGCAGACCTTGCGCCCGCAGGTGCTTCAGCTCGGCGATGTGCTGTCGGAACTTTCCATTCTGCTCAGCCGGCTGCTGGGCGAGAATGTCGAGCTCACGCTCGACCAGGCGAGCGACCTCTGGCCGGTGAAAGCCGACCTTCATCAATTCGAGCAGGTGATCGTCAATCTTGCGGTGAATGCCCGGGATGCGATGCCCAATGGCGGCAAGCTGACGATCCGCACCGCCAATATCGGCGAGGACGACGCCCGCAAGCTGGGGCCGCAGCTTGTGCCGCCGGGCGAGTACGTCCTGATCGAGGTGACCGACACCGGCACGGGCATGACGGAAGAGGTGCAGCAGAAGATTTTCGAGCCGTTCTTCTCCACCAAGGAAACCGGCCGCGGCACCGGGCTTGGGCTTTCCACCGTCTACGGCATCGTCAAGCAAACCGGCGGCTATATTTCCGCCGAAAGCGAACCGGGCGAGGGCACGGTGATGCGGGTTTATCTTCCCCGCTATATCGAGACCGAGGCTGAGGTTGCCGCCGGCAAGCTCGAGCGCCAACCTGAAAAGCCGAGGGATTTGACCGGACACGGGACGGTGCTCCTGGTCGAGGACGAGGACGCGGTGCGAAGCTTCGCCGCACGCGCACTCGGCCAGCGCGGTTATCGCGTCCTCGAAGCGACGACTGGTGCTGAAGCCCTTGATGTGTTCGCCCGCTATGATGGCGATGTCGATCTCGTGGTCAGCGACGTGGTGATGCCTGAGATGGACGGTCCGGCGCTGTTCGAGGAATTGCGCCGCGACCATCCCGATCTGAAAGTCATCTTCATCTCAGGCTATGCCGAAGACGCCTTCCGCCAGCATCTCGCCGAGAACGAGGATTTCATGTTCCTGCAAAAGCCGTTCGATCTGAAGCAGCTCGCTGCGGCGGTAAAGGCGGCGCTTGAGGACGGCCGCTAGAACGGTCCTGCGCGGCGCCCAAGGGGACTTTCCTTCGCCACAGATCGCGTCTAAACGCCTGGATCGAAGCCTTTAATCCGTGGCCTTTTGGAGTGCCCCCGCGTGCCGGATTACGAAGTCGTTCCGCCTGAGGCAGCCGACGAGATCGCCAGACGGCGCCTCGCCAAGCCGCGCGTCCCTGCGCTCACCATCGAGCGTTATGGCGGGCGGCTGATCTATTTCTGGTTCGGCATGCGCTTCGGCGCCCTGATGAAGCTGTTCCGCCGCGGCAACTATAGCTTCACGCTCAATTGCATCCCCGACACGCTGGCCCTGTTCCTGTGGGTGCCGTGGAATTCGGTGCTCTATCGGATCTCGGAAGCGAAATACCGCAAAGCGGCCGAAGCGCTGCCTCTCGATCAGCCGCCGATCTTCGTCATCGGCCATTGGCGTTCCGGCACCACGTTCCTGCACGATCTCTTCTCGGTCGATCCCAATCTCGCTTATCCGACCACCTATGAAACCTTTTTCCCGCACCATTTCCTTCTGACCGAAGGTCATCTCGACAGAGTGATGAAGGTGCTTCTGCCCAAGAAGCGTCCCCAGGACGATGTGCCGGTCGGCTTCGACCGCCCGCAGGAAGAAGAATTCGGCATGATGATGCTGGGCGAGGGCACGCCCTACATCACCAATGCGTGGCCGCGCCTGGGGCCGGCCGACAGTGATTATCTCGACTTCAAGGGATTGAGTGAAGCCGCCAAGAAAAAATGGGCCGACGCCTATATGTGGTTCTACCGGCGGCTTGCGCTCAAGCACGGCAAGCCTTTGGTGATGAAGTCGCCGGCCAATGCCGCGCGCCTCAAACTGCTGACCGAGCTCTTCCCGGACGCCCGCTATGTCTATCTCGCGCGGAACCCGCTCAACGTTTTTCCGTCCACGGTGAAGCTGTGGCGCGCGCTCTATTCGGTGCAAGGCCTTCACAATCCGCCGCAGCTCGATCCCTGGCTCGACGACTATGTGCTCGACATGTTCGCGCGGCTGACCGAGGACTATGAGGAGGACAAGCATCTGATCCCGAAGGATCGCCTGGTCGAGTTGCGCTACGAGGATTTCGTCAAGGACCCGGTCGCCTCGATGCGAGACATCTACCGGCGCCTCGACATTCCCGGCTTCGAGCAGGCCGAAGGGCCGATGCGGGCGATTCTGGGGGAGCGCTCCGAGCACAAAGTGTCGCGCTATGACATGCCGGCCTCCCTCAAGCGCAAAGTGGCCGAGCGGCTCAAACCCTTCATCGACCGGTACGGCTATCGTGAGGCCGTCGAGGCCGCTCTGCACGGCACGCAGGCCACCAAAGCCAAGGTTCAAGCGGCGGAAACGTCTTAAATCAGGGCTGTTTTCCTGCCGAACGTACCGAAAAGAACATATTGCGAACATAGAACAAAACGTGTACAGTTGTCCGCAAGCTCGCATCCCCGCCCGCGACCCAAGCCGACCCCAAAGGCTGAATGGTTTTCCCGGGCGAGGGTGCGAGGAGAGCCCCGTAATTGCGATCTAGAGCCTGCTTGTGAAATAAGGGAGAGCTTCCATGTCGAATGTCGCGCTGCGCCTCGTCGAAGGAAATGAAATGGATCGAGAGAAGGCACTTGAAGCGGCGATCTCCCAGATCGAACGCGGCTTCGGCAAGGGCTCCATCATGCGGCTCGGCCAGAACGAGACCGCGGTCGAGGTGGAAGCCATCTCGACCGGCTCACTTGGCCTCGATATCGCGCTCGGGATCGGCGGCCTGCCGCGCGGCCGTGTCGTCGAGATTTACGGGCCCGAATCCTCGGGCAAGACCACGCTCGCGCTGCATGTCGTCGCCGAGGCGCAGAAACGCGGCGGCATTTGCGGCTTCATCGACGCCGAACATGCGCTCGACACGGTCTATGCGCGCAAGCTCGGTGTCGATCTCGAACAACTTCTGATTTCTCAGCCTGACACCGGCGAGCAGGCGCTTGAGATCGCCGATACTCTGGTGCGGTCAGGCGCCATCGACGTTCTGGTGGTCGACTCGGTCGCCGCGCTGACGCCTAAGGCCGAACTCGAAGGCGAAATGGGCGACCAGCTTCCGGGCTCGCAAGCGCGGCTGATGAGTAAAGCCTTGCGCAAGCTGACCGGCTCGATCTCCAAGTCTCGCTGCATGGTGGTTTTCATCAATCAGATCCGCATGAAGATCGGCGTGATGTTCGGCAATCCGGAGACCACGAGCGGCGGCAATGCGTTGAAATTCTATGCCTCGGTCCGTCTCGACATTCGCCGCATAGGTGCCATCAAGGAGCGCGACGAAGTTGTCGGCAATCAGACCCGCGTGAAGGTGGTGAAGAACAAAGTGGCGCCGCCCTTCAAGCAGGTCGAATTCGACATCATGTATGGCGAGGGTATTTCCAAAACCGGTGAGCTCGTCGATCTCGGCGTGAAGGCCGGTATCGTCGAAAAATCGGGGGCATGGTTCTCCTTCGATAGCGAGCGGATCGGCCAGGGCCGGGAGAACGCCAAGACCTATTTGAAGGAGCACCCCGAGATCGCCGAGAAGATCGAGCGGGCGGTCCGGCAAAGTGCCGGCCTCTTGGCCGGGCAAATTCTGGAGGAGGAATCGGAGCCTGAGGCTGCCGAAGGCGGCGAAGATGCCGGTGCCGAGGAGACGGGCTCAGTCACGCCAATCTCCGAAAGATCCGGGCGCCGTGGACGGCGGGCATAACCGGGCTTCCCTTAACCTTATCGGTCTGCTGGACAGCCTCTGTTCCTCACCTTATGTCTGACGCGGGACGTCGGGCTCTCTCCCGTCTCGGGAGAGGGTGCGGCGCTGCCTGATTTTGGCGACTCAGGTTAGGGTCCGTTCAGGCGCCCGTGAGCCGTCACACAAACCAAAAGTCCCCCGTCACGCTGTTATGACCTCTGTTAAACGCAAGGGTGCAAAGAAGACCGGCGCTGAGCCTAAGGGCGCTAAAAGCGGCCGCACGCCCGCGAATGAGCGCGCAGGCTCCGTGCCGAGCCGCACCAACGATGTCCGTGCCGCCTTCCTCGATTTTTTCGCCAGGAACGACCATATCGTCCTGCCGTCGGCGCCTCTCGTGCCGCGTCACGATCCGACGCTGATGTTCACCAATGCCGGCATGGTGCCGTTCAAGAACGTGCTGACCGGCGCCGAGAAACCGAAAGCGCCACGCGTGGCGACGGCGCAGAAATGCGTGCGCGCCGGCGGCAAGCATAACGACCTCGACAATGTCGGCTACACCGCGCGCCACCACACCTTCTTCGAGATGCTCGGCAATTTCTCCTTCGGCGATTACTTCAAGGAGCGCGCCATCCTGCTTGCCTGGGAGCTTCTGACCCGCGACTTCGCGCTCGATCCGAACCGGCTGCTGATCACCGTGTTCGTCGACGATGACGAGGCCGCTTCGCTATGGCGCAAGATTTCCGGGTTTCCCGACAACAAGATCATTCGCATCGCCGGCAGCGATAATTTCTGGTCGATGGGCGATACCGGACCTTGCGGCCCATGCTCGGAGATTTTCTACGATCACGGGGCTTCTCTTCCTGGCGGTCCGCCGGGCAGTCCGGAGGCCGACGGCGACCGCTTCGTCGAGATCTGGAATCTCGTCTTTATGCAGTCCGAGCAGCTTGCAAGCGGCGAGCGCACCGCTCTGCCCCAGCCGTCGATCGATACCGGCATGGGGCTTGAACGCATCGCCGCCGTGCTTCAGGGCACGCACGACAATTACGGCATCGATCTGTTCCGCGCGCTGATCGAGGCGTCGGTCGAATTGGCCGGCGTGCCGGCCGATAGCCAGCATGCGGCTAGCCACCGCATCATTGCCGATCACTTGCGCGCATCGTCTTTCCTCATTGCCGACGGTGTGCTTCCGTCCAACGAAGGACGCGGCTATGTGCTGCGCCGTATCATGCGCCGCGCCATGCGGCACGCCCATCTTCTCGGCACCAAGGAGCCGTTGCTCTATCGTCTGGTGCCGGCGCTGATCGAGCAGATGGGCCGCGCCTATCCCGAGCTCGAGCGGGGACAAAGCCTCATCGAGGAGACGCTGAAGCTGGAAGAGACCCGCTTCCGCGAGACGCTCGGCCGGGGTCTGCGGCTGCTCGACGACGCCACCAAGGACTTCAAGCAAGGGGCCACGCTGCCGGGCGAAGTCGCCTTCAAGCTCTACGACACTTACGGCTTTCCCTACGACCTCACGGAAGACGCGCTCAAAGCCCGCGGCATTGGGGTCGACGCGCAGGGCTTTTCCGCCGCCATGGAGCGCCAGCGCGCCGAGGCGCGGAAATCCTGGGCAGGCTCGGGCGAAGCCGCGACCGAGGCGCTGTGGTTCGAACTGAAGGAGGAACTCGGCGCCACCGAGTTTCTCGGCTACGAGACCGAGACGGCGTCCGGCGGGGTCGTTGCGCTGATCAAGGACGGCGCGCGCGTCGATAAGTTGAACAAAGGCGAGCGCGGCATCGTGATCGTCAATCAGACTCCGTTCTATGCCGAATCGGGCGGGCAGGTCGGCGATCGCGGCACGCTGTCAGTCGGCAAGGGCGCGCGCTTCGAGGTTGAGGACACGCAGAAGAAACTCCATGCGCTCTATCTTCATGAGGGCGTCATGACGGCCGGCGCGCTAAAAGTCGGCGACGAAGTGATGGCCGAGGTCGATCATGCCCGCCGCACGCCGACGCGCGCCCATCATTCGGCCACGCATCTCCTGCATGAGGCTCTGCGCCAAGTGCTGGGGCTTCATGTGGCGCAGAAGGGTTCTCTGGTCGAAGCGGGGCGGCTTCGTTTCGATTTCTCGCACCCCAAGCCCATGACCCATGACGAGATCCGCAAAGTCGAGGATCTGGTCAATGCCATGATCCTGCAGAACGCGCCGGTCGAGACCCATCTCATGACGCCCGACCAGGCGATCGAACAGGGCGCGCTTGCCCTGTTCGGCGAGAAATACGGCGAAGAGGTCCGAGTCGTCAGCATGGGGGTCGATGCCAACAGCGAGCGGGCGGGTCATGCCTACTCGGTCGAGCTCTGCGGCGGGACCCATGTGCGGCGGACCGGCGATATCGGTCTGCTCAAGATCGTCAGTGAGAGCGCGGTGGCGTCAGGGGTGCGGCGCGTTGAGGCGCTGACCGGGGATGCCGCCCGGGCCTTTCTCACCGGCCAAGATGAGCGCGTGCGCGAGGCGGCGGAGCTGCTCAAGGTCGCGCCCGATGAGCTGATCGACCGTCTCGGCGCGGTGATCGACGAGCGGCGCAAGCTCGAACGCGAGCTGGCTGAGGCCAAGCGCAATCTCGCCCTTGGCGGGGGAGGGGAAACGGCTGCTCCAGCGGTGCGCGAGCTTGGCAAAGTCAGGCTGCTGGCGCGGACGGTCCACGGGGTAACGCCAAAGGATTTGCGCGGCCTGGTCGATGACGCCAAGCGGCAATTGGGGTCCGGCATCGTCGCCATCGTTGGGGTGAGCGAGGAGGGCAAGGCAGGGCTCGTGGTTGGCGTGACCTCCGATCTCACCGAAACCTACGATGCGGTCGAGCTGGTCAAGATCGGCGCCGAGGCGCTTGGCGGCAAAGGCGGCGGCGGGCGTCCCGATCTCGCCCAAGCCGGCGGCCCCGACGGAGCCCAGGCCGAAGCTGCGCTCGAAGCGATTGCGGCGCGGATCGCAGGCGGAAGCGAACTTGCCGCCTCCCGCGCGGAAAGCGCCTGACGCTTAAGCCGCGGCGCGGTCGGCCATCTCTTTGCGAAGATTGTCGCCGATCTTGTCGAGAAAACCGCTGGTCGAGAGCCACTTCTGATCGGCGCCGATCAGAAGGGCGAGATCCTTGGTCATGAAGCCCGACTCGATGGTCTCGATCGTTACCCGTTCCAGCGCCTCGGCGAAGTCGGAAAGCTCGGTATTGCCGTCGAGCTTGGCGCGGTGCTTCAGCGCCCCGGTCCAGGCGAAGATCGATGCGGTGGAGTTGGTCGAGGTTTCGCGGCCCTGTTCGTGCTGCCGGAAGTGGCGGGTCACGGTGCCGTGCGCGGCTTCGGCCAGCACGGTGTTGCCGTCGGGCGTCATCAATACGCTGGTCATCAGCCCGAGCGAGCCGAAGCCTTGGGCCACCGTGTCAGACTGAA
>CAZFYL010000012.1:3259-29068 GCA_964523345.1 uncultured Methyloceanibacter sp. | reverse complement strand
TCGGCACGACGCTCGACGATGCACTCGGCGAGGCTTTCGACAAGGCCGCCAAGCTGTTGGGGCTGGGCTACCCCGGCGGACCCGAGATCGAGCGCGAAGCAGCAAAGGGACGTGCCACGATTGCTCTGCCGCGGCCGATGCTCGGACGGCCCGAGCCCCATTTCTCTCTTGCCGGACTCAAGACCGCGCTGAGGCGCGAGGCGGAGGCGCGGGCGCCATTGAGCGAGCACGACATCGCAGATTTAAGTGCGAGCTTTCAGGACGCGGTCGCCGACATTATTCGTGACAGAACCGCCCGGGCGCTTGAGCTTTACCAGGAGCGCCTCGGACCCGAGGCACAACGCGCGCTTGTGGTCGCCGGCGGAGTCGCCGCCAATCAAAGACTGAAAGCGGCACTGGAAACGGTGGCGGACGCACACGGTTTCCGGCTCGTGGTCCCGCCGCCCGAACTTTGCTCGGACAACGCCGTCATGATCGCCTGGGCCGGCGCCATGCGTCTGTCTCATGGCCTTGTCGATGAGCTCGCGGCGCCGATCCGCGCCCGCTGGCCGCTCGACCCCGGCGCGCCCCCCGCCATCGGCGCGGGCGTTAAGGCTTAAGCGGGCCGCCTTTCGCGGTTTCAGCAAAATCTGGCATACCAATTGCCGGACAAAGGGACGAGGTCTTCGATGGCGCTTCAATCGGTCGGTATCGTGGGCGCAGGCGCGTGGGGCACGGCGCTTGCCATCACCGCCCGGCGCGCGGGCCGCGATGTGGTCCTCTGGGCTTTCGAGCCCGAGACCGTAAGCGACATCGAACAGAAGCACCGCAACGCGGTCTATCTCCCCGGCGTAAACCTGGACCCGGCGATCGCGGCCACGGCTGACCTGAACGAAGCCGCCGATAGCGACTTTCTGCTTCTGGCGACGCCCGCCCAGCATGCGCGCACGATTGTGGGCGCGCTCGCGCCCCACCTGAAGAATGAGCAGATCCTCGTCATTTGCTCAAAAGGCATCGAGCAACAAACCGGCAAGCTGATCTCGCAAGTCGTGGCCGAAGTCGCGCCCAGCTCAAGGATTGCCGTGTTGTCAGGGCCGAGTTTTGCCACCGAGGTGGCGCGCGGACTTCCCGCAGCGGTCACGCTTGCCAGCGCCGACGAAGCTCTCGGCCGCGACCTCTCCTATGCACTCAGTCACTCCCCTTTCCGCTGCTATTGGAGCGACGACGTGCTCGGCGTGGAAATCGGCGGCGCGGTAAAAAACGTCTATGCCATCGCCGCAGGGATCGTCGCCGGCAAGAAGCTCGGCGCCAGCGCCCACGCCGCGCTGGTGACGCGCGGTTTTGCCGAGATGGCACGATATGCCGCGGCACTTGGCGCGCGGCGCGAAACCTTGACCGGGCTTTCGGGGATCGGCGACCTCGTTTTGACCTGCGGCAGCGAGCAATCGCGCAACATGTCGCTGGGCATCGAGCTGGCACAGGGACGCCACCTCGATGAGGTGCTGGCACGGCGCCAGAGCGTGACCGAAGGCGTCCATACCGTGACGGCTCTGGTGGAGACCGCAGCGGCGCGCGGCCTCGACATGCCGATTGCCCAAGCGGTGCATGCGGTAATTTCTGGACAGGCGACTGTCGACGAGGCGATCGAGGCCCTGCTCGCCCGGCCGCTAAGGCCGGAACTGTAACGCATGGACAGAAAATCGCCGCCGCACTAGCCTGATGTAAGAGGGTCTCATGCTTTATGCGCTGATTTGCACCGACAAGCCCGATAGCCTTGCCGCCCGCAAGGCCAACCGCGCCGAGCATCTTGCTTACTTGAAGAGTCTCGGCGAGACGCTCGTCTTTGCCGGACCCTTCACCGAGGCGGACGGCCAAACCATGATCGGCAGCCTGATCGTGGTCGAGGCGTCTTCGCTGGAGGCGGCGCAGACGATTGCCGCCGGCGACCCTTTCGCCAAGGCCGGGATCTTTGCCAGCGTAGAGATCAGGCCCTGGCTCTGGACCATCAACAAACCGGACAAGGAGGCGTGAGCGTCAAGCCGCTCCGATCCCATGGCGTATTGGCTGCTCAAGTCCGAGCCTCACACCTGGTCCTGGGACCAGCAAAAAAAGGAAGGCCGTAAGGGCGCCGAGTGGGACGGTGTGCGCAACTTCCAGGCGCGCAACCATATGCGTGCCATGCGCCGCGGCGATCTCGCCTTCTTCTACCATTCCGGCGAGGAGAAGAGCGTCGTTGGCACCGTCAAGGTGGTCGCCGAGGCCCATCCCGATTCGACCGACGGCACCGGGCAATGGGAGTGCGTCGACGTGGCCGCGGTGGCCGATCTGCCGCGCCCGGTGACGCTTGCCGAGATCAAGGCCGAGCCCTCTCTCAAGTCCATGGTCCTGGTCAGGAATTCGCGCCTGTCGGTGCAACCGGTGACCGCGGCCGAATGGAAAAAGCTCTGCGCCATGGGGGGTCTCAAGGATCCGCCGCGCGCTTAGTGCCGCGCGCGGCGTTCCTGAGGTAAAGTCGGGATGCGGCTCGAACTAGGGAGGGGGACGCCATGTCGTTCGCAGGAGTGAATTATGTCGCCGTTATCATCGCGACCTTGGCCGGTTTTGGCCTCGGAGCGGTGTGGTACATGATTTTGTCGAAGCCCTGGATGCGTGCGGTCGGCAAGACCGAAGCGGACAGGCCGCAAGGCTCCGCTAACGCCCTACCGTTTGCCATCTCCATCTTGGCCCTGTTCATCATGGCCCTGATGCTGGCGGGGCTCATGGGGCATTTGGGCGACGTTACCGTCAGAGGCGGGGTCATCAGCGGTTTCTTCGTTTGGCTTGGCTTTGTCATCACCTCGATGGGCGTCAATCATACCTTTGCCGGCGCGAAACCAATGTTGACACTGATTGACGGCGGCTATTGGCTTGCCGTGCTGCTGATCCAAGGAGCCGTGATCGGCGCCTTTGGCCCGTAGCGGGAAACGCGGGGCCTTTGTCAAACTAAGAGTGGGCCGGGAGGAGTCGTTTGATGGCAGAGCATAAGCAGTACGCAGTCGAAGTCGTTAAGGTCCCGAAGAAGTGGAAGGACCGCGCGTTTATCGACAAGGACGAGTACGAGAAGCTCTATCGCAAAAGCGTCGAGAAGCCTGACAAGTTCTGGGGTAAAGAAGGCAAGCGCCTCGATTGGATCAAGCCCTACACGCGCGTCAAGAACACGTCGTTCGACTATCCCGATGTCTCGATCAAATGGTTCGAGGACGGCACTCTTAACGTCGCCGCCAACTGCATCGATCGCCATTTGAAGAAGCGCGGCAAGCAAGTCGCGATCATTTGGGAACCTGACGATCCTTCCGCAGAAGCGCGTCACATTACCTATCGAGAGCTCCATGGCGAGGTCTGCCGCCTCGCCAACGTCCTCAAGGCCAATGGTGTAAAGCGCGGCGACCGCGTCACAATCTATCTGCCAATGGTTCCGGAGGCGGCTTACGCCATGCTTGCCTGCGCGCGGATCGGCGCCATCCATTCCATCGTGTTCGGCGGCTTCTCCCCGGACTCGCTTGCGGACCGTATCAGCAACTGCAAGTCGCGCTTCCTGATCACGGCCGATGAGGGTGTGCGCGGCGGGCGGAAGGTTCCGCTCAAGGCCAACGCCGATACAGCGATTGGCAAGGTTGGCGGCATCGAGAAGGTGTTTGTCGTCAAGCACACCGGCGCTGTCGTACCCTGGACGCCCGGCCGCGATCTCTGGCTCAAGGAGGAACTGGCCAAGGCCAGTGATGAATGCCCGCCGGAGGAAATGAACGCCGAGGATCCGCTGTTCATTCTCTACACTTCGGGTTCGACGGGAAAGCCGAAGGGCGTGCTGCATACCTCGGGCGGCTACCTCGTCTTCGCCTCGATGACCCATCAATACGTGTTCGACTACCACGACGGCGATATCTACTGGTGCACGGCCGATGTCGGCTGGGTGACGGGCCACTCCTATATCGTCTACGGACCGCTTGCCAACGGCGCGACCACGCTGATGTTCGAGGGCGTTCCGAACTACCCCGACGCCTCGCGTTTCTGGCAGGTGGTCGACAAGCATAAAGTCGATACCTTTTACACTGCGCCGACGGCAATCAGAGCGTTGATGGGCGTGGGCGACGACTACGTCACACGCACCAGCCGGAAATCGCTCAAGCTGCTCGGGACCGTGGGCGAGCCGATCAATCCCGAAGCGTGGGAGTGGTACTATCATGTGGTCGGTGACGGACGTTGCCCGATCGTCGATACCTGGTGGCAAACCGAAACCGGCGGCATTCTGATTACGCCGCTCCCCGGCGCGACCAAACTTAAGCCTGGATCCGCGACGGTCCCCTTCTTCGGCGTGCAACCCGCGCTCGTCGACAACGAAGGCAATCTATTAGAGGGCGAAGCGTCCGGCAATCTCGTCATTCTCGATGCTTGGCCGGGAATGATGCGCACCGTCTACGGCGACCATAAGCGCTTCGTCGATACTTACTTCTCGACCTACAAAGGGAAATACTTCACCGGCGACGGAGCGCGGCGCGACGAAGACGGATATTACTGGATCACCGGCCGGGTCGACGACGTAATCAATGTCGCCGGTCACCGCATGGGCACCGCCGAGGTCGAATCGGCGCTGGTCGCACATCCGAAGGTGTCGGAGGCGGCCGTGGTCGGCTATCCCCACGACGTGAAGGGCCAGGGCATCTATTGCTATGTGACGCTCATGGCGGGCCAGGACTCGTCCGATAAGCTACGCACCGAGTTACGCAACTGGGTCCGCAAAGAGATCGGGCCGATCGCTTCGCCCGATCTCATTCAGTTTGCGCCCGGCCTGCCCAAGACGCGCTCAGGCAAGATCATGCGCCGTATCCTTCGCAAGATCGCTGAAGACGAGTATGGCAGTCTCGGCGATACCTCGACGCTCGCCGACCCGGCCGTGGTCGACGATTTGATCGAGAACCGGCAGAATCGAAAGTCGGCCTAAGCGGCGTTGTAACGTCTGGGTTTAAACGCTGCGCAGAAGCGCGGCGTCGCTGCCGCTCAGGATGCGCGTGATCTGGGTGAGCAGGGCCGACCAAGCCTCTTTGGTCTCGCGCGTGAATCGCTTTTCCAGCGAACGTTCGAGAGTCCAGATCAGCGCCTTTGCCATCATGCGGTAGTGCCGGACCTTGATGCCGAACTGACGATGGCTCACGCCGAGCAGTTTCAGTGTCGGTGCAAGCCCATCCTCGTGATTGAGCGAGAGGATGCCGAGCTTCAGGCCTGCCATGAATTTACGGCTTTGAACCTCGGGCGGCCCGGAGAACCGGTCGCGGAAAGACGGATCGAGCCGGTAGAGCTTGAAAAAGAACAGCTGACCCACGAGGTCGAAGGCGGGCTCGAGCTTCACGATGCTTTCGCGAATGAGGCGCTTCTGGTTCGCGGTGAGCGCAAGTCCGGCGTCGGGCGACCGGCGGGACGGGAATTTGACAAGGCTGGCTTTAGGTGCGGCTGGCATGACGACACGGCTCTCCAAAGGCTGCTTCGTCGAGCATGACGGCGGGCCGTTGACGAAGCGTTAAGGCAACCGGGAAAGCGGGCCGCGCGCCGCTAAAGCCCCGGAAAGCCTCAGAATCAAGCCTTGTCGCGCGCCTCGGCGCTCCCAACATATCAACTGGGCGTGGTGACCTACCGACTCGCTCGTGGAGGCTTGTGACCAATGAGTTATTTCCGCACCGCCATTCTGCTCGCGGCGCTCACCGCGCTGTTCATGGGGATCGGCTACCTGATCGGCGGCCAGGGCGGCATGCTTATCGCGCTGCTCGTGGCGGGCGGGATGAACCTGTTCGCCTATTGGAACTCCGACAAGATGGTGCTTCGCATGTACGGCGCGCGCGAGGTTGACGAGCGCTCGGCGCCGGAGCTTTACGCGATGGTGCGGCGGCTCGCCGCCAAGGCCGGCCTGCCGATGCCGCGCGTCTACATCATGGAGAATCCGCAGCCGAACGCCTTTGCTACGGGGCGCAATCCTGAGCACGCCGCCGTGGCGGTAACGACGGGCTTGTTGCAGACCGTCGGCCAGGACGAGCTTGCCGGTGTGATCGCGCACGAACTCGGACACATTCAGAACCGCGATACGCTCTTGATGACCATGACCGCCACGATCGCCGGCGCGATTTCCATGCTTGCCAATTTCGGTTTCTTTTTTGGCGGAAGGAGCAACAATAGCGGCGGCATCGGGTTCGTCGGCATGCTCTTGCTCCTGATCCTCGGTCCGCTTGCCGCCGGTCTGGTGCAGATGGCGATCAGCCGCACCCGCGAATACGAGGCCGACCGCGCAGGTGCCGAGATCAGCGGTACGCCCATGTCGCTTGCCTCGGCTTTGCAAAAGATCGCGGCCGTCGCCCATCGCATTCCCAACATGGCGGCCGAGCGCAATCCGGCTTCGGCGCATCTGTTTATCGTCAACCCGCTGTCGGGGGCGCGCATGGACAGTCTGTTCTCGACCCACCCGAATGTCGAGAACCGGGTCGCGCGGCTTGAGAAGATCGCGAGCACGATGGGGCAGACATCGCCAAGCGGCAGCGAAGGGCCTTGGGTCGCGAAGCCGCGGGTTGCAGGACGCGGGCCTTGGAGCTAGGCCAAACGTCTTCACGTTCGGGAGACACCATGAAACCCTCCAGCAAAGACGCGAGGGCGGCGGCGCGTGCGCGGGATGCCCAGGTCGGATTGCCGGCACGGCGCGCGGCGGCCGAACTGCTTGCCGCCGTTCTTCACAAGAAGCAGCCGCTCGACGACATTCTGGGCCGGTCCCTCGACCGGGGCTTCATGTTCGATCTGCCGGCGCGCGACCGCGCGTTTACCCGCGCCATCGTGGCGGCAAGTCTCAGGCGCAAGGGCCAGCTCGATGAGGTGCTCGGCACCTTTCTCGAGCGCGGCATGCCGGAAAGGTCCGGGACGCTTTATCCGATCCTGCTTTCCGCCGCGGCCCAGCTCATCTATTTGGAAACGCCGCCGCATGCCGCGATCGATCTCGCCGTGAGGCTTGCCCAATACGATCCGAGGGCCACGCGTTACGCCAAGCTCGTAAATGCGGTGTTGCGCCGTGTTGCCGGTGAAGGCAAGGCGATCGCAAGCCGCCTCGACGCAGCGCGGATCAATACGCCCGACTGGTTGTGGTCGCGCTGGGTCTCCTTTTGGGGCAAGGAGCGCGCACAGAAAATTGCCGAAGCGCATCTTGTCGAGCCGCCGCTCGATCTCACGGTGAAATCCGACGCCGCGCTGTGGGCCGAGACGCTTTCGGGCCGCGTGTTGCCGACGGGCGGCAGTGTGCGCCTCCTGCCCAAAGGCCGCATCGAGGCTCTCCCCGGGTTTGACGAGGGCGCCTGGTGGGTGCAGGACGTCGCCGCCACGCTGCCGGCCACGCTGCTTGGCGATGTGGCGGGAATGCGCGTCGCCGATCTTTGCGCGGCGCCGGGCGGCAAGACCGCCCAGCTTGCTGTTGCCGGCGCCTCGGTCGCGGCCGTCGACAGCTCGAAGACGCGGCTTTCGCTGCTTGGCGAGAATCTCGCCCGGCTCGGTCTTGCCGCCGAGACGGTGCATGCCGACGCGGCGACATGGCAGCCTGAAGAAAGCTTTGACGCGGTCCTTCTCGATGCGCCCTGCTCCTCGACCGGGACCATTCGCCGGCACCCCGACATTCCCTATATCAAGTCGCCGAAAGACATCGCAGGCCTTGCCGCGCTCCAAGCCCGTCTGCTCGACAACACGGCAAAGCTCCTCAAGCCGGGAGGGCGGCTCGTCTACTCGACCTGCTCGCTCGAGCCCGAGGAGGGCGAGGCGCAGATCGCCGCCCTGCTGACGCGAAACGAGGCCCTGAGCCTGGAGCCGGTCACGGAAGCCGAACTGTTCGGCCAGACCGACTGGATCGAACCATCGGGCTGCCTCAGGACTTTTCCCTACGACTTGACGCTCGATTCTCCCGAATGGAGCGGAATGGACGGGTTTTTTGCTGCACGTCTGGTTCGGGCCGGTTGAGCGGGCCCTACGAGCGGGCTTGATTGGAACGCTCTGCCGCCCGACAATGCCGCCCACAGGATGCACGGGGAGGCCTCGCGGTTTCATGCGCGGGGCTGCAGCTTGGAGATGACGCAGCATGGCGGCTGATCCTCAGCCCTACGAGCACGGAGGCCGCAGTCTCATGCCGCGTCTTGACGGCCCGGGCGCCTTTCGCCGCTTTATGCTGGCGAGCATGGCGAGCATCGCCTATCCCGGCACCAAGGCCGAGCAGCTCCTGCTCGCGCCCCAGGAACTCAGAACGGCAGATCCGAGCTTCGCCACCGAACTCTATAACGGGCATCTCGGGCTCGCCGGACGCTTGGCCGAAGTCAACATCGACTCGCCGTTCGAGATCGTGCCGCCCTCCGAAGCCTGGGCGCGCGAACTTTACGGCTTTGGCTGGCTCAGGCATTTGCGCGCCGCCGATTCGGAGCTGTCGCGCGAGCAGGCTAAGGCATTCGTGCGCGACTTCATCGCGCTCAAGCGCTCCCATCACAGCCTGGCCTGGAAACCGGAGATCGTCGCGCGCAGGGTGATCTCCTGGCTTTCGAATTCGGTGCTGGTGCTCGATAGCGGCGAGCCGGAGGCCTATGACAGCTTCCTCAAGGCGCTCACCTCGCAGCTTCGCTATCTGTCGGCAAGCTACCGCAACGCGCCGGACGGGGTGCCGCGGCTTCTGTCGCTGATGGCGCTGATCTATGCCGGGCTTTGCATCGCCGAGCAGCAGGCCGTGGTCGAACGCTACTCGCGGCCGTTCGGCAAGGAGCTCGACCGGCAAATCCTGCCCGACGGCGGACACATCTCGCGCAATCCCGACGCGCTGATCGAGCTTCTGCTCGACCTTTTGCCGCTCAAGCAATGTTTCGTCGCCCGCGACCGCGCCCCGCCGAAGCAGCTGACCGATGCCATCGACCGCATCATGCCCATGCTGCGCTTCTTCCGCACCGGCGACGGCACGCTGGCCCGCTTCAACGGCGCGGGGCCCACCCAGACCGACGCGCTTGCCACCGTGCTGGCGTATGACGACGTGGAAGGCTCGCCGGTCCGCACCGCGGCCGACTCCGACTATGTCCGGCTCATTTGCGGGACCACGATGGTGATCTGCGATACCGGCCCCGCGCCTGCGTCTTCGCTGAGCGGAAGCGCCCATGCCGGTTTCCTGTCGTTCGAGATGAGCTCGGGCAAGAAGCCGGTGATCGTCAATTGCGGCGCGCCTGCGCTCGACCACGAAGACTGGCTCCCGTTCGCCCGGTCGACGCCGGCACATTCCACTTTGAGCTTCGAGGACGACTCGTCGGCGGCGTTTGCCGCTTCAGGCGCGGGCGGCGAGATGGCGGCCGATGCGGCCCTGATCGGCCCGCTTCACGCCAAAGCAAGCTTCGACGACCAGGGCGGCGCGCTCGGGGTCGAGGGCTCGCATGACGGCTATCAGGCCCGGTTCGGCGTGAGCCATGCGCGCCGGATTCTGGTCTCACCCGACGGGCTCGCCATCTCGGGCGAAGACAGACTGTCGGCGCCCGCCGGTCTCAAGAGCCCCGATGGCGATCTGATCGCGGGGTACTATGCCATTCGTTTCCACCTGCATCCCGGCGTGCGCGCAAGCGTGTCGGCCGACGGGCGGAACGCCGTGCTTGCGCTCGGTAACGGCGAAACCTGGAAGATCAGCTCGGATGCGCCGGAGACCAAGATCGAAGAGAGCTTTTTCCTCGCCGATGCGCGCGGGCCGCAACCGGCCTCGCAAGTCGTGCTCTCAGGGTTCATGGGCGAGACGACTGACGTCAGGATCACGTGGACCATTACGCGGATTGCCGCTAACAGTGAAGGCGACCGCCCGGCTCACCCTAACACGGCCGCGCCCGCACCGGCTTAAGACTCATGGATCAGCGAAAGATCGATCGTGCGCTGCTATCGGTCAGCGATAAGACCGGTCTTGCCGATTTCGCTCATGGCTTGCGCGCGCATGGGGTGGAGATCGTCTCCACCGGCGGGACGGCAAAGGCGCTGCGCGATGCCGGGATTCCGGTGACCGACGTGGCCGAGATCACGGAATTCCCGGAGATGATGGACGGCCGCGTCAAGACGCTGCATCCGCGCATTCACGGCAGCCTGCTTGCGGTGCGCGGAAACGATGCGCACGAGAAGGCGCTTGCCGAGCACGGGATTCCGGCGATCGACCTGCTTGCGGTCAATCTCTATCCGTTTGAAGCGACGGTGGCGGGCGGCGCCGATTTTGCGACGTGCATCGAGAATATCGATATCGGCGGACCGGCGATGATCAGAGCCGCGGCGAAGAACCACGACAGCGTCACGGTGGTGGTCGAGCCGGAAGATTATGCGCGCGTGCTTGCCGAGATGGCGGAAAACGACGGCGCGACGACGAAGGCTTTGCGGCAATCGCTCGCGGCAAAGGCCTACGCGCGCACCGCGTCTTACGATGCCGCGATCGCCGCCTGGTTTGCCGAACAGCTCGGCGATCAGACGCCTGAAAGGCGCGTCATCGCCGGTGCGCTGGCCGAGGCGCTGCGTTATGGCGAGAACCCGCATCAATGGGCGGCGTTCTACCGGACGGAGGAACGGCGCTTCGGCATCGCCACGGCCGAACAGGTGCAGGGCAAGGCGCTCTCCTACAACAACCTCAACGATACCGACGCGGCTTACGAGCTCGTCGCCGAGTTCGATCCGGGGGCGTCCGCGGCGGTCGCGATCATCAAGCACGCAAACCCTTGCGGCGTGGCAATGGGCGACACGCTCACCGAGGCGTATGAAAAGGCCTTGGCTTGCGATTCTGTCAGCGCGTTCGGCGGTATCGTCGCGCTCAATCGCGGCCTCGACGCCGACGCGGCGCGCGAGATTGTCAAGATTTTCACCGAGGTGATCATCGCCCCTGACGCGAGCGAGGAAGCAAAGGCGATCATTGCTGAGAAAAAGAATCTGCGGCTGCTCGTTGCCGGAGGCCTTCCCGATCCGAAAGCCGGCGGACTCACGTTCCGGTCGCTAGCGAGCGGCTTTCTGGTGCAGTCGCGCGACAGCGGCGTCGCCAGCGCCGATCTGAAAGTCGTGACCAGGCGCAAGCCGAGCAAGGAGGAGCTGGTCGATCTGATGTTCGCGTTCACGGTGGCGAAGCACGTCAAGTCGAACGCGATCGTCTATGCCAAGGATGGGGCCACGGTCGGCATCGGCGCCGGCCAGATGTCACGCGTCGACGCGGCGCGGATGGCGGCATGGAAAGCATCCGAAGCCGCTTCGGCGCAAGGGCTCGAACAGAGCTTGACCGTCGGTTCGGTCGCGGCGTCGGATGCGTTTTTCCCGTTCGCCGACGGGATCAAGGTCATTGCCGAGGCGGGCGCTATCGCGATCATTCAGCCCGGCGGATCGATGCGCGACGACGAGGTGATCGCGGCGGCCGACGAGGCAGGGCTCGCCATGGTGTTCACCGGCATGCGCCACTTCCGGCATTAGCCGAATTACTTCGCTTTCACGCGCAACAGAAGCAGAAGGCCGCCGATCAGGAAGATCAGGCTGGTGCCGATGCCGAGCCGCTGGCTGCCGGTCATGTGCGTGACCACGCCGATGGCAAGCGGCGCGGCGAACGCCGTGGCTTTGCCTGAGAACGAAAAGAAGCCGAAGAACTCCGTGGTCTTGCCCGGCGGGCACATCCGCGCCAGCAGCGTGCGGCTGGACGACTGCATCGGACCGGAGGCAAGCCCGATCAGGATGGCAAAGGCGAGATAGACCTGCTCGCCGACGGACGAGAACGGCGCACTGCCCGGTGCCTTGGCCTCGACCGGAACGACGAACAAGATATGGGTCGGATCGACCGAGAGCACGGCGATCGCCCCGACAATGAACAGAAGAAGCGCGCCGACGATGACGGCCTTAGAGCCGACGCGGTCGTCGATCAGTCCACCGCAAAGAGCGCCGATCGTACCGGCAATGGTCAGGACGATGCCGAACAGACCGAGCTCGGTGGCGCCCCAGCCGAACACCGTGGCGGCATAGATGCCGCCAAAGGCGAACACCGCGCCGAGACCGTCGATATAGATCATGCGCGCCAACAGGTACAAAGCGACCTGCGCGTGGTCGCGCACGAGATCCTTGAACGAGCGAACGAATTGGGCGAGGCCCGCCTTGACCGCGTGTGCCCGAAGCGGTTCGCCGTCCCCGTCGGGCGTAAATAAGAACAGCGGCAGAACGAACACGAGATACCACAGCGCCGAGAACGGACCGACCAGACGGTCGCCTTCACGTGTCGCGGTATCGAGCGGCAGAAGTGGCGGAAGCCCGAACAGAGTCTTGCCGGAGTCTGGATCGGTGACGAGGAAGCCGGCAACCAGCGCCAGACTCAAGAGACCGCCGACATAGCCGGTGGCCCAGCCGAAACCGGACAGCGTGCCGAGCCGCTTGCCCGACACGAGCGATACCATCATGGAATTGTTGAACACGGTGGCGAGCTCGGCGCCGATGGTGGCGAGGCCGAAGGATACAAGCACGAACAGCACGAGGTCGGTGCGCCCCGGCACGGCGAGCCACAATCCGCATAGCCCCGCGACGAGCAGGACGGAAAAAGCGGCGATCCAGGGCTTCCGCCGCCGGCTCACATCGGCGACGGCGCCAAGCACGGGCGCGAGCAGCGCGGCGATCAGCTCGGCAAAGCCGGTGGCATAAGCCCAAAGCGAGGCACCGCGCGCCGGATCGGCCATGAAGCCGTTGACGAAATAGGGCGCGAACAGAAAGGTGACAACGAGCGTGTAAAAGGGCTGCGTTGCCCAATCGAACAGCACCCAGCCAAACAGTGCGCGCGTGCCCGGCCGCGCGGCCACCGCGCGCGGAGGGACGTCCTGCCTAAGGCCGTCCATAGGCATCGAGCACGATGAGATGATTGGGAAGCTCGTTTTCCGCCGCGCTGCCAGGCGGAAAATGCTTGGCGAGAATTTCTCCGCAAGCTTCGATCGCGCGGATGAAGCCTTTAGTGGCGGTGCCGCGCCCGAGATGACCGGTGAGCTCGCTTACGATGTCCTCCCAGGCCGAAGGCGGCACTTTGCGGTAGATGCCGTCATCGGCGATGACCTCGGCGAAGTGTTCGGCGAAGGACACATAGATCAGCACGCCGGTGCGGCCTTTGGTGGTGTGCATGTTCTGAGCGAGGAACTGTTCGACGGCGCGCTGATGGGCGCGGGCGCGCTTGATGGACGGCGGCACGAGCAAATAGCGAACGCGATCGAGCTGGAACAGGATTCCGAACACGAGAAACACCGCAAGCTGGATCAGATAAATGTACTGCACCGGCCATTTGGTGGCGACGATGAAGGGAATGGGCGCGGCGAGCGCAAAGAGCGCCGCCCATAGCAGCCCGAAAGAGCGGTAGCCGTCCGAGGCGATGGCCGCGACCACCACGATCTCGCCGCTCGTGGTCTCTTCGGCGCGCGAGATAGCCGCGGCGATGGCGGCCCGGTCTTCAGGCGTGAAGGGCTCAATCGGCATGCGCGCTACCATCCCCCCGAGGCGCCGCCGCCGCCGAAGCTCCCGCCCCCGCCGGAAAAGCCACCGCCACCTCCGCCGCTACTCCCGCCACCGCCCCATCCGGGGCCCGGAATGAAGATCGGGCCTGACTTGCCGCTTCGGCCGGCAGGCGCGGCGTAGCGCGTGCTCCGCCAAAAGCTGTAGGCAATCCAGATAAAGATCGCGAGCCACAAGATGATAAAGATCAGCGGGATCGCCGGGCCCTCGACATCTTGGCGCGCTTTGGCGCGCGCCTCGACCTCGCCCGCATCGCCGGTCAGCACGAGAGCGACGTCGCGCACGCCGTTCTGAATGCCGCCGGCAAAGTCGCCTTGGCGAAAGCGCGGCAGGATTCCATTGTCGATGATGACCCTCGACAGCGCATCGGTGAGCGTGCCTTCGAGCCCGGTCCCGACCTCGATGCGAACCTTGCGCTCGTTCGGCGCGACGATGAGAAGGACGCCGTTGTTCAGCTTCGCCGTGCCGATGCCCCAATGACGCCCGAGCCGGTAGCCGAACTCCTCGATCGGATACCCTTGCAGCGAGGGCAGCGTGACGACGACGAGCTGATCGGAGCTTTTGTCCTCAAGCGCTTTGAGGTCGGCGGTAAGGGTTCTCTTGTCGGACTCGCTTAAGAGATTTGCGTCGTCGACCACGCGGCCGGTCAGCGCCGGGAAGGTGGGCTCGGCGGCGGCGGGCGCCACAAGAAGCGCGAGCGCCACGGCCAATGCGACTTCGCCGAAGCGCCGGACAATTGCCATTGGGCTCCTCACCCGGGATTGAAGCTAGAACTTGACCTCCGGAGGCTTCTCCGTGCCTTCGGCCGCGGTGAAGTTCTGCATGAGCTCGGCGTCGGGATAGAGCAACGCGCGCCACCAGCGGCCGGGGATCGTTCTGAGCTCGGTATTGTAGTCCTTGACCGCCGTAATGTAGTCCTGGCGCGCGATCGCGATCCGGTTCTCGGTGCCTTCGAGCTGCGATTGCAGCGCCAGGAAGTTCTGGTTCGACTTCAAGTCCGGATAGTTCTCGACGACCGCAAGCAATCGTGCCAGCGCGCCCGAGAGCGCGCCTTGCGCGTCCTGAAATTTCTGGAACGCCTCGGGGTTGGTGAGGATATCCGGCGGGATCTGCACTTGCGTCGCCTTAGCGCGCGCCTCGACCACCTCGGTGAGGACGGTGCGCTCCTGCTCGGCATAGCCTTTGACGGTCTCGACCAGGTTGGGAATGAGATCGGCCCGGCGCTGGTACTGGTTCAAGACCTGGCTCCACGCCGCCTTGGCCTGCTCCTGCAAGGTGGGAATTGTGTTGATGCCGCAGCCGGCGAGCATAAAGCCGGCTAGGAGCAATCCCGCTGCCCTGATGAGAAGGCCCGGCCGGACCTGGGGTACTGCCAGCATCTAAGAGACTCCCCTACAAAGCGCCGCTCATTAGGCTCAATCGTGTATTGAGCACCGGCAGCCGAAGCAAGCGCTTTCCAATGCGGCAAATCCAAGTGTTGCGGGAATGAAACAGGGCAAAGTTTTTCGCAAGGGAGGCCGTCCAGCACCCCCGCAGGGCCGAAGAGTCAAAACGTCCAGAGGCGCCCATAAGTTCCGGAAGCAACGGGATTTTTGCGCCTTGGGGCGCCCCCGCGGGCAGAACCTGAAGGCGGTTAAGGCGTTAGTTGATTAGAAGGCTTCCACTGGCCAAATATGAGGGCCTCTTTTAGTCTGATTCGGGGACACGGGGGGTTCGATGCGGCCATGGACAGGGAGCGTGTGTCTTGCGTAGCGGGTTTCTGAACAGAACGGCGGATTCCGCCAAGCGGCTCCTTCCGGCATTTTTCACTGTTGTTGGCATTGCGGGGCTGGCCATCGCGGTCGGTACGTCTTTGCCTGCGGAAGCGAAAAAGCGCAAAGGCGGCGCGAAACCTGTCGCCGCGATTCCGGACCCCGACAATGGCGAGCCGATGGTGCTCGTCGTCTCGTTGAGCGCGCAGAGCGTGGACGTCTATCGCGGCTTAACGCGGATCACGAGTTCCAAGGTGTCGACCGGAATGCGCGGCCATGCCACCAAAGCCGGCGTGTTCAGCATCCTCGAAAAGCAGCGGTATCATCACTCCAATCTTTATAGCGGCGCGCCGATGCCGTGGATGAACCGGATCACCTGGTCCGGGACGGCGCTGCATGCCGGTGTCGTGCCGGGCTATCCCGCATCGCACGGCTGCATCCGCTTGCCGTTCTCGTTTGCGCCGAAGCTGTTCAAGATCACGACGGTCGGCGACAATGTGGTTGTTGCGCGCGGGCGCCCCGAGCCGAGCATGATCGAGCACCCGGTGTTGTTTCAGCCGCTGCCTCCGCCGCCCATGCCGGTGATCGGCAAGGAGGCGGCGCCGGCGAAGCGCCAAACGAACAACGAAGCCGTCCCGATGACGACGCCCTCAGGCATGGTTGCGACGGCTTATCCATCTAACTCGGCGACGGACATTCCGTCATCGCTCGACGTCGAGGCGATCGGCACCACGGGCGCCGACCTCACCATCGAGGACACGCATGTGCACGCGTTCAATCCGTTGGCGCGCACGCCTGCCGATGAGGACTCTCACGACAGCAGGCCGATCGACACGGCGGCGAACGTGAGCGGGCATGCAATCGACGAAAAGAACCGCCCCGAGCCGTCGATTGCCCAACTCGAGGCTGTGCCGGCCTTCCGCGTGCCTGAAAGCGCGGCGGCGCGCGCCGCTTCGCTTGCCGAAGCCCCGGCCGCGACCGAGCTCAAACCGGTCGGGAAAGCGGCGGTACCAGCCGCGCTCGAGCCGGTCGAAAGCGCAGCGCTTCAGGTTTCCTTGGCCAAGGCTCCGCCCGAAGCCGCGCCGGTTGAGGCGAAGGCCCTGCCCGAAATCCATCGGCCTCCGAACGTCATTACCGCCAAGCTGAGGGCAGGCGCGAAGGCGGCCGCGATTCTGGCAGCCGAACCTCGCTCCACTGCGCCATTGCGTGTTCTGGTGACGCGGCGGACCAACCGCGACCGCATTATCGGGGTTCAGCAGATCTTGTCCGAGCTCGGTTATCTCGACGTGCAAGATTTCGACGGCACGTTCGGCCGGGCGACCGCACAAGCAATCAAGGCGTTTCAGAAGGCAAACGGCTGGCCCGCGACGGGCGCTTTCAACGACGAATTGGTGGCGAACATCTATCACATCGCCCGTAAGAGCGAGCCACCGGAGGGACATCTTTTCATCAGGCAAGAATTCGGCCAGGTGCTCGACACACCGGTGTCGTTCAAGGATCACGAGACGCCGCTCGGCACCTACGTCTTTGTCGCCATGAATTTCGAGCCGGGCGACACCGCGACGCGGTGGATGGCAGTGAACGTGCAAGGGGACGATCCGGCCGCCGCGCTCGACCGGATCGAGATCCCGGACGACCTTCGCCGGACAATTTCCGAGCGGCTGACGCCGGGCTCGTCGTTTATTATCAGCGACGTCGCGATCAATACCGCGGGCCTCAAGAAGGGCAACGACTTCGTGGTGTGGGCCAAGGACATGCCGGCCAAGGTCACGCCGGCAAGCCTCGAGACGACAGTTCGAACACCGCGAAGGAAGAAGGTGCGCCGGAACGCTGAACGCCCCTCTTACAGCTACCGCTCAAGGCGCAGCGGCCCGCGCGGCGGCGTGTTCTGGCCGTTCTGAGCCTGCCTAACCGCAGCACCTACGGAACGCCATCAGTTCGAGAGCTCCTGTAAAATCCGCCAGGCGAACGGCTCAGGTATTGTGTCCTCGGCCAAGTTCACGTCCTGCAAAAAAGCATTCAGCTCTTCCCGTGTGGCGATCGGCGCCTCCGGTCCGTATTTGTCTACGAACTCTTGTTCCGAAATTGAGCGTCCGGCGACGATCTTAAGGAGCTCTCTAAGGACGAAGGTCTGCTCCAATAGCTTCATGTGCACACCCTGGTCGAAATCTATGACATGACCGGAGGGCATCTTGCAGAGCGCCGCCGACCAATAGGGGATTGTGTCATCTCCAGTGCCAAATCCGAATTTGAGGGGAGAGGGGCGTTGGTCCGGATCGTAGTCCGGGGGAAGCGTTTGATCCCAAATTGCGCTTACGGCGGTTCTATTTGCCTTGCTGCCACGAATGTGGTGCACCTTTGCTTTCAAACCCTCCGGCAACTCGGCGGCGAGCAAGTGCCGAAGTTTGAGCGCTCCGGGTAGCTCCCCGAGTTTGATCCATTGCGGGAACGGCGGCGCACCCTTTTGGTACGCATCTGCAATTTGCCCATCTTGGTCCTTGAGAGGATAATCGGGCAAACCGATGTCTTGCCGCTGGTGTCGCCAGGTGTCTTCGTCGATTGGAAGCAGCGTGTACAGGCCCGGCGCGCTCGCAGAAATTTTGGCCACGGTCTGCGCGCCATAGCGGCAGTTCAGCTTCGTTTCTCCCTCAAAAGCATGGCGAAGCTGACCGAAATAGCCGTAAAACGGCGTGCCGACCGAGATCATGCCGCCGATTTCAGCGGCGAGAGTCCGGTGCTTTTCAAAAAACAGCTTGGCGACCATGCCCCCCATGCTGTGACCCACGAGGAACACTTTCTCCATGACGCCTTGCGGGTCGCCCAAAGATTCCCCTTTTCGTTTTATCTGATTGATCAAACAATGCAGGGCATCGACTGCGGTGGTAAGTTTTCGCCGCCAATCCCAAGCCAGAAAAACGGTATTGAAACCCTGATCGCGAAAAAACTTTAGCGCTTTGACATACGGGCTCACACCGACAAAGGTCGTATCCTCGTCTGCCACCACAATGTGCCGGTTCAAGTCGAAGCCGTCCTGATCAATCACGAGTTTGAGGCCGTCTCGCGCCGGTCCAAAAATTCCCCGGTCGAGCCAAATTTCGTCGAACCTGTAAGGACCGTTTGTCCCCTCTTCGAACGGTCGATCTGCCCGGTACAGCTGCGATCCCATTCCACCCGGCAGAAGAATTACGGTTCTCCGATCTTTTCTGAAGGCATCAAAGAACTCATCCATATCCTCCTTCTGGCGAATGCGCGTCTGCTCCAAGACTTCCTTCCGGTAGGCATCGTTATCGGCCATGACGACGCTCCTTCTAAAGCTCCCGATTTCTCAAAGGATCTCGACACGGTGTGATGGCATGGGTCGGAGAAATTCATCAGGGGTCGGATCGATTTCATCATGTGCCTTTGGCAGGTCTCAAGCAAACAGAATTGTCGGCCAGCCCAAAGGGGAGGAACAGGCCCGCGCGGCGGAACGCTATCAGTTCGTGGAGAATTGGAAGGAGACGAAGTTTGCCAGCTATGTTGGCCGGCGCATCCATTGGGCCGGGCTTTGGCGCGCCGTGTTCGGCACTCGCACCCCGAGCCCGTGACACTTTCCGGCACGTCATCGGCGACGTGCGGGAGATAATCTCTGCTGTGCCCGGCTAAGCTTTTCTTTTATTGGAGCGGGCGATGGGATTCGAACCCACGACCCCAACCTTGGCAAGGTTGTGCTCTACCCCTGAGCTACACCCGCGACCCCAACAGGGACTACGATCTAGTTGATCGCCGCCCGAATGTCCACTCTACCTCGAAACGGGGCTCAAATCGCACGCCATGGCAGCCGACCGCAACACCCTTGAGGCCCGCCTCGCGGCGCTCGACATCGAAACGACGACGGTCGAGCACGAGCCGGCGTTCACGGTCGAGGAGTCGGCGAGTTTACGCGCGCGCCTGCCCGGCGCCCACACCAAGAGCCTGTTCCTGACCGATCCTGAGGGCCGTCTGGTCCTGGTCGTCGCCAAGGACGAGACCCGGGTCGATCTCAAAGCCTTGGCAAAGCGGCTTGCAACGGGGCGCTTCAGCTTCGGCAAGCCCGACACGCTCGAGGCGGTGCTCGGCGTCAGGCCGGGATCGGTCACGCCGTTTGCCCTGATCAATAAATCGGCTGCGGGGGTGACCGTCGTGGTCGACCAGGCGATCCTCGACTTCGCCGAGGTCAACTGCCACCCGCTGGAAAATACCGCCACGACGCGGCTTGCCACCTCCGACCTCATCCGTTTCATCGAGGCTTGCGGGCACGAGCCGTTGATCGTTCCCTTGGGCTGATGCGGCAGCCCGCCGGGTTGCCAAACGGCATTGCGCGGCCCATCTTCGTGCCAGGCGGCGCGGGCTGAATGCCGCCGGCGGGCAAGCAGCATGAGCGTCGACACTCCTATTCTCACTCCGAGCGGTGCAGGCGGCCCTGACACCGATCTCATCAAAGACACCACCACGACCGATTTCATGCGCGATGTCGTCGAGGCCTCGCGCGAAGTGCCGGTGCTGGTCGATTTCTGGGCGCCCTGGTGCGGCCCTTGCCGTCAGCTCACCCCGGTCCTTGAGAAGGCCGTGCGGGCCGGCAAAGGCGCCACCAAGCTGGTCAAGCTCAATATCGACGAGCATCCGCAAATTCCGGCCCAGATGGGTGTGCAATCCGTGCCGGCGGTGTTCGCTTTCCAGGACGGGAAACCGGTCGACGGATTCATGGGGGCGCTGCCGGAATCGCGCGTCAACGCCTTCATCGCGCGACTGATTGGCGAGAAGGGCGGCGATGCGGCAGCCAAGCTCGAAGACGCCGAGGCGGCGCTTGCGAGCGGCGACCTCAACACGGCGGCGCAAGCCTTCGGCGAAATCTTGCAAGACGACCGCGAGAATGCGGACGCGCTCGCGGGATTGACCAAGTGCTACATCAAGACCGGCGACCTTCCTCGCGCCGAACAAACCTTGGCGCTGGTGCCTCCCGCCAAAGCCGAGAGCGCGGCGGTGGCAAGCGCGCGGGCGGCGCTCGAACTACAGCGCAAGGCCCCAAGCGTCGGCGACGTCGAGTCGCTGCGCGCCAAAGTCGAGGCCGATCCGGCCGACGCGCAAGCCCGTTTCGACCTCGCTCTCGCCTTCAACGCAAAGGGCGACCGCATGGCCGCGCTCGACGCACTGCTTGCGCTCATCGCCAAGAACCGGATGTGGAACGACGACGCCGCGCGAAAACAGCTGTTGCAGTTTTTCGACGCCTGGGGCGCGAGCGATCCCGCCACTGTCGCGGGCCGGCAGAGGCTCTCTTCGCTGCTGTTCGCCTAAAAGCCAAGGGGCAAAGTCCCGTGGGGCTCACCGAACGCTATCGCAACGTCGACGACATGCCGGAGGAGCTCGCGGTCTTCCCCTTGCGCGGCGCCATTCTCTTACCGCGCGCCTCGCTCACCCTCAACGTGTTCGAACCGCGCTACATCGCACTGGTCGATCATGTGCTGGCCGGCGACCGTTTGATCGGTGTGGTGCAGCCCGCCGCGGACGCCGACGATGCCGAGTCGCCGGCGGGAAAGAGCTTCCCGTTACGGTCGGTGGGCTGTGCCGGCCGGTTGTTTTCCTTCACTGAGAGCGACGACGGCCGCGTGGCGATCGCGCTTGCCGGCGTGGCGCGATTTTCCGTCGGCAACGATATTGCCGGCGATACCCCGTTCCGGATTTGCGAGGCCGACTTCGGTCCCTATGCCAAGGACTTCATCGCCGGCCATGGCGAGGACGAGGTCGATCGTCCCCGTCTCATCGCCACGTTGCGGGAGTATCTCCTGGCCAGCAATCTCAACGCCGATTGGGACCGGATCAACAGCGCCGGCAGTGAGCGGCTGGTCAATACTCTGTCGATCCTGAGCCCCTATGGACCGGAGGAGAAGCAGGCGCTGCTCGAAGCGCCCGATTTGCGCGCCCGTGCCGAGGCGCTGGTGGCGCTTGCCGAAATGGAGCTGGCAACGCCGGATGACGGATCGGGCACTTCGGTGCAATAAGGAGGGAAGGAGACCCGACAAGTGACCAACCCACGCGGCAACGAGCGGAAGCTCGATCCGAAACTGTTAGAGATCCTGGTCTGCCCTCTGACCAAGACCTCGCTCGACTATGACGCGGAGCGGCAGGAGTTGATCAGCCGGGCCGCGGGCCTCGCCTATCCAATCCGCGACGGCATTCCGATCATGCTGCCGGAAGAAGCGCGCAAGCTCGACCAGAGCTAAGGTCTCTCGCCTTGTAGCAGGCACGGGGTTTCGCCCGTTCTCCCGGCCGCCTCGCGGACAAGAAAACGCTTCACCGCCGGCGCCCGGTCGACCAGCCCGAGACCTAAATCGCGCAAAGCCCGCAACGGCGCATTGTCGTTGGAGAACAGACGGTTCAATCCGTCCATCGCCGCCGCCGAGAAGGCGCTGTCGAAACGCCGCCAGCGCTCATAGCGTTCAAGCGGCACCGGCCCGCCGATATCGAGACCGAGCCTGGCGGCGTCGATCAGCGTTTCGGTCAGCGCCGCCACATCGCGCATGCCGATATTGAGCCCCTGCCCCGCCAAGGGATGCACGACATGGGCCGCGTCGCCAATCAGCGCCAACCGGCCGGCGACGAAGCTTCGAGCGATCTGCATATCGAGCTTGAAGGATTGCCTGGCGCCAGCGAGAGCGATCTCGCCCAGCCGGTGCCCGAACCGCTTGCTGAGCTCGCCGCGGAAACTGTCTTCCTCCGCCGCCATGATACGGGCGCCAGTTTCTGCGTCTTCGGTCCACACGATGGACGAGCGGTTCCCGGTGAGAGGAAGAATGGCGAAGGGTCCCGACGGCAGGAAATGCTGCACCGCTTTGCCGTGATGGGGCCGCGTATGCGCCACGGTGGTGACGATCCCGATTTGCGGATAGGACCAGCCGACGCATTTGATGCCGGCGCGCGCGCGAAGCTGCGAGCGCTTGCCGTCGGCGGCGACGAGCAGGCTGGCAGCGACTGCCTCGCCGTTGCCGAGCAAAACCTCGACCGCAAACGGACCGGCGGTGAAGCCGGTCACACGTTCGGAAGGCTTCGTTACGATGGCCGGGTCGGCCGCGACAGCTTGAGAGAGGACCCGGGCGAGGTCGCCATGCTCGGCCATGAAGGCGCGCGTGCCGCTCTCTTTGAGCTCATCCTCGAAACCTAGAAAATGGGGACGCAGGCCCGCGTTCAGCGCGCTGTCCGTGATCTCGATTGCCTCGATGGCTTGCACCGATGGCGCAAGCGGCGCCCAGAGATCTAGCGCCGCCAGCAGATTTTTGGTTGCCGCCGACAGCGCAAGCGCCCGGGCGTCCAAAGCCCCGTTCGTTTGCACGTTCGGGGGCTCGGCATCGATCAACGCGACGCGGAAGCCTTGCGGGGCAAGCTTGGCGAGCGCAAGCGCAAGCGTGCGTCCGACCAGGCCGCCGCCCGCGATCGCCACGTCGAACCGTTCCTGGCCTGATGCGTCTTGCTCCGGCATGGTTCAGCAATGCCACGTTCCGTCAGGCGCGTGAACCTGCTAAAGGGCTGGGCCACAAGCCTCTTGAGGATTTTCCCGTGAGCCACGCTTTGGACCAGCTGCTGTCGATCCTCGACCTCGAACAGATCGAGGTGAATCTGTTTCGCGGGCTTAGCCCGCAAGTCGGCTGGCAGCGCGTGTTCGGCGGTCAGGTGATCGGCCAGGCCTTGGTCGCCGCCCATCGCACCGTGGAGGCGCGGCCCGCGCATTCACTTCACGCCTATTTCTTGCGGGCGGGCGACCCAGAGGTCCCGATCATCTATGAAGTCGACCGCATCCGCGACGGCGGCAGTTTCTCCACCCGCCGCGTCGTCGCGATCCAGCACGGCCACCCCATCTTCTCGATGGCCGCCTCATTCCACAAGCAAGAGCCGGGACTCCAACACCAATTCGAAATGCCTGATGTGCCTCCGCCGGAAGCGCTGCCGAGCGAGGCGGAACTGAAAGAGAAGCTCATCGACCGGTTGCCGCCGCAGGTCAGAGCCTATTGGGAGCGGGAGCGGCCGATCGAGCTTAGGCCGATCGACGTATCGCGGTACCTGTCGCCGGAGGCCCGCGCGCCGAGCCAGCAGGTGTGGATCCGGGCGACCGGCAAGCTCGGCGACGACCTTGCGCTTCATCAATGCGTGTTGGCTTACGCCTCGGATTTCACGCTGCTCGATACGGCGCTGGTCGCGCACGGCCGCTTCGTGTTCGACCCGCGGCTGATGCTCGCAAGTCTGGACCATGCGCTCTGGTTCCACCGCGATTTCAGGGCCGACGAGTGGCTGCTCTATGCCCAGGACAGCCCAAGCTCGGGCGCGGCGCGGGCGTTCTGCCGCGGCACGCTGTTCACACGGGACGGCGTGCTGGTGGCTTCGACGGCGCAAGAGGGCTTGGTGCGCGAGCGCAAGTAGGTGCTGCCTATTTCATAGGCAAAACCGGTTTTATGCCTATGTTTTAGGCTATTTCGTGCCAAGATCCGGCCTGCCCGCCACGCCAGCTTCCAAAAAGTAGCAATCCAATCAGTTATTTCCCGCAAAGCAGCAAAGTTGGCACGAGGCTTGATTCTCCCTCCCCGTTCGCGCGGCCCTGACGGCCCTCGAGGCCTGTCAGGCTGCAATCATTGGAGGAGGGTTTAGACAGATGAAGCTGGTGATGGCGATCATCAAGCCATTCAAGCTCGATGAGGTGCGCCAAGCCCTCACCGAGCTCGGCCTGCAAGGCATGACCGTGACCGAAGTCAAAGGTCACGGGCGGCAAAAGGGCCATACAGAAATCTATCGCGGCGCCGAATACGCCGTGAACTTTCTGCCCAAAATCAAGATCGAGGTCGTGGTGCCAACCAAGATGGTCGAGAAGGCCGTCGAGGCCATCGCTGCCGCGGCCAAGACCGGACAGATCGGCGACGGCAAGATCTTCGTCGTCCCCGTCGAACAGACGGTGCGCATCCGCACCGGCGAAACCAACGACTCAGCTCTGTAAGAGGGGGAGATGAAGATGACCCTTGCCAAATATCTATTCGGCGTGGTCGCAGCACTGATACTGCTCGCGCTTTACCACATCGATCCGGCGCTCGCCCAAGAGGCCCCAGAGGCCATTGCGGAGGCCGCCGAGGAGGTTGCGAAACTCGATACCGGCGACACCGCCTGGATGCTCACATCGACAGCCATTGTGTTGATGATGACCATCCCGGGTCTCGCGCTGTTCTATGGCGGCATGGTCCGCAAGAAGAACGTGCTGTCCGTCGTGATGCAGGCATTCGCTATCACGTGTCTGATAACGATTGTCTGGCTGATCGCGGGCTACTCGCTTGCTTTCACCGAAGGCCCGGAAGGGATGAACGCCTTTATCGGCGGTTTGTCCAAAATGTTCCTGGCCGGTGTTGGTACGGACACGTTGAACGGCACAATTCCTGAGACTGTGTTCTTTGTGTTTCAGGCGACGTTCGCGATCATCACGCCGGTTCTCATCATCGGTGCGTTCGTGGATCGCATGAAGTTCTCCGCTGTGGTGATCTTCATGATCCTGTGGTCGCTGATCGTCTACTCGCCGATTACGCACTGGGTATGGGGCGGCGGCTTCCTGTCCGAAGCCGGCGTGCTCGACTTCGCCGGCGGCACGGTGGTGCATATCAATGCCGGTATCGCCGGCTTGGTGTGCGCGCTGTTCCTCGGCAAGCGCGTGGGCTACGGCACGGAAAACATGGCGCCGCACAATCTGGTGTACAGCGTGACCGGCGCCTCGCTGCTGTGGGTCGGCTGGTTCGGCTTCAACGCCGGTTCCGCCGTCGCCGCCAATGGCGGCGCGGGCATGGCCATGGCCGTCACTCAGATTGCCACCGCGGCCGCGGCTCTCGCCTGGATGTTCGTGGAGTGGATCATCCACAAGAAGCCCAGCATTCTCGGCATCATCTCCGGCGCCGTGGCGGGTCTCGTGGCCATCACCCCGGCCTCGGGTTATGTCGACCCGATGGGCGCTTTGTGGATCGGCGTGGCCGCCGGTATCGGCTGCTTCTTCATGTCCACAACGGTCAAGCGGGCGCTGGGCTACGACGACTCGCTCGATGTGTTCGGCATTCACGCCGTGGGCGGCATCATCGGTGCCCTCCTCACCGGCGTGTTCGCCGTAGAAGCCATCGGCGGAACGCCCGGCTTGCTCGAAGGCAATGCGGGTCAAGTGCTGACCCAGCTCTGGGGCATCGTCGCCACCATCGTCTGGTGCGCGGTGGCGAGCTTCGTCATCCTGATCGTCACCAACATCATCGTTGGCGTCAGGGTGAGCCAGGCCGTCGAGGTCGAGGGTCTCGACATCAACTTGCATGGCGAGGTGGTGCAGTAGCGCTTCGCGCCAATCGAGGGACAAGAATACGAACGATTGAGCGAAGTCTCGACTTGCGGACCTAGCTCACGCTTTGAGCCCCGGCCTTTAGGCCGGGGCTTCTTCTTATGGACGGCTGTCTCCTGAGCCATTGCCGCAAGGCGCGCCATTTCGTAACACCGCCGGCATGTCGTCTCAGGA
>CAZFYL010000012.1:0-3159 GCA_964523345.1 uncultured Methyloceanibacter sp. | reverse complement strand
AGCCATTGCCGCAAGGCGCGCCATTTCGTAACACCGCCGGCATGTCGTCTCAGGACATGCAAACTCAACTTGATGAACTGGTGCGGTCACCCTTCGCGCGGCTCAGGCTCCTGCTTGACGGGGATCCGCCAGGGGCATCGCCCATCGATCTGTCGCTCGGCGAACCCAAGGCGCTTGTGCCGTCGTTTCTCGGCCCTACGCTTCAAGACCATGTGAGCGAGTTCGGCCGCTATCCGCCGATCGGGGGCATTCCCGCTCTGCGCCAGGCCATCGCGGCGTGGCTTGAGCGCCGCTATCCCGTTTTGAACGGAGAGATCGATACCGAGCGGCATCTATTGCCCCTCAGCGGGTCGCGGGAGGGATTGTTCTCGGCGATCTTTCCGGCGCTGGCGCGAAAGTCTCGCCTCACCGATCCGGTAGTCCTGATCCCAAACCCATTCTATCAGGCCTATGCCGCGGCGGCCGCGGCCGCTTGCGCCGAACCCATCTTTCTCACCGCCAGCGCCGAGGACGGCTTTTTGCCGGACCTCGACACGATCGACGAGGCCCTTCTGGCCCGGACCGCCGCGTTCTATCTCTGCACGCCGTCAAACCCGCAAGGCGCGGTCGCCGGCCGAAATTACCTTGCCAAGGCGATCGCGCTTGCACGGCGGTTCGATTTTTTCCTGTTCACCGACGAGTGCTACTCCGAAATCTACAGCGATACCCCTCCCCCGGGAGCCCTCGAGACGGCTTTCGCCGGGACCGGCAGCCTCGCCAATGTCGTATCGTTCCAATCGCTGTCGAAGCGCTCAGGGCTGCCTGGCTTGCGCTCCGGGTTCGTTGCCGGGGATCCCGCTTTTATCGCCGCTTTCGGCCGTTTCCGCCACGTGGCCTGCCCGCAGATGCCGCTTCCCATCCAGCATGCCTCGGTCGAGGCCTGGGGCGACGAGCGCCATGTGGAGGAGGGCCGGGCTGCTTACCGGCGGAATTTCGCTGTCGCCGACGAGGTCCTGGAAGGCCGGTATGGTTACCAGCGTCCAGGCGGCGGCTTCTTTCTTTGGCTAAATTTGGCCGTTTTTGGCGGCGGGGAGGCGGCCACGAAAACCCTTTGGAAAGGATGTGGTGTCAAAGTGCTTCCGGGGAGTTATCTCGCACAAGCCGAACCCGATGGCGCCACTCCGGGGGCCGACTACATCAGGATCGCGCTGGTGCATGACGCGGAGACCACACGCGAGGCCTTAACGCGGGTCGTCGCCACATTGGGTTAGGGATGGCCAGCAGAGGGAGATCGAAGGCACGCCGGCGTCTTTTGCCGGGAGCGGTCGAAACGGGGCTGCGGCGCCTCATGCTCGGCGGCTATGGGCTGCTGGTCATTACCGCAGCCTGCGCCGCGTGGGCGAGCCTCGCCACCTGGTCGGTGCACGATCCGAGCCTCAACAACGCCACCCCCGTGGTGCCGCGCAACCTGCTCGGCTCGTGGGGGGCGGTGGTGGCCGATCTCACCATTCAAACCTTGGGACTTGCGGCGATCATCCTGTTCTTGCCGCTTGCAGCCTGGGGATGGCATCTCGTTTTCCATTCCGCGCCAGACCGCAAGAAGGCGAGGCTCCTTGCCTGGCCGGCGTCGGTGATCATGCTCGCTGCGGCGCTCGCGGCCCTGCCCCAGCCAAAAAGCTGGCCCCTGCCAAACGGGATCGGCGGCATTCTCGGCGATTTCGTCATGGCCGGCGCGCATATCATCGGGCCGTTCCTGCCTGAGGCTGCGGTGTCGTTCGTGGCCGGTCTCATCTTTCTGGTGATCGGCACCATGCTGCTCCTGTTCGCCTGCGGCACCTCGACCTCGCGGCTGATTGCCTTGTGGGCCCCGCGCAGCGGCGCCGCCGGCGAATGGGCCAACGCCTCGCTCGGCGCAGCCATGCATGTGGCGATGCATACCGGCGCGAGACTGAAGCAGACCTTCCGCCGCAACGACTCGTTCGACGAGGACCCGGAGGAGGAACCGGACCGTAGCGAAGACGAGGGCGGCGACGAGCCCGATCAGGCGCTCGATGCCGATGGGCGCATCGAACCTTCCTTCGGCCCGGCGCCGCTCGGCGAAGCACTGGACGATGAGTACGAAGACGGCGAGGAGGGCGACATCGACTCGGGCGGTTATCGCATCACCCGCCTCAATCCAAAAAAGAAGAAGAGGACGCACACCGGGCCCGTAAGCCAGGATTATTCGGACGAAACCTACGAGCCGCCCTCGACCAGACTTTTGCAGCAGCCAAAAACCAGGCGAGAGCGCGGCGTCAGCGACGAGGTCCTGGAGGAAAACGCGCGTGAACTCGAGGGCGTTCTTCAGGATTTCGGCGTCAAAGGCGAGATCACCAATGTCAGGCCGGGCCCGGTCGTTACGCTGTACGAACTGGAGCCCGCGCCTGGAACCAAATCGTCGCGCGTCATCAGTCTTGCCGACGACATCGCCCGGTCGATGAGCGCGGTCGCCGCCCGCGTCGCCGTGGTACCTGGCCGCAACGTCATTGGCATCGAGCTCCCCAACGATCGCCGCGAGATGGTGATGTTGCGTGAGATGATTCAGTCGCCGGACTTCGACGAGACCGAAGCGAGGCTCGCGCTCGCGCTCGGCAAGAATATCGGTGGCGAGCCGGTGATCGTCGATCTGTCGCGCATGCCGCATTTGCTTATTGCCGGCACCACCGGCTCGGGCAAGTCGGTCGGCATCAACACCATGATCCTGTCGCTGCTGTACCGGCTGTCGCCCGATCAATGCAAATTCATCATGATCGATCCGAAGATGCTCGAGCTTTCCGTTTATGACGGCATCCCGCATCTGCTCGCACCGGTGGTCACCGATCCGAAGAAAGCCGTGGTGGCGCTGAAATGGACGGTCCGGGAGATGGAAGAGCGCTATAAGCGCATGTCGAAATTGGGCGTCCGCGACATCAAAGGCTACAATTCGCGCATCCTCCAGGCGGCAGAAAAAGGCGAGGTGCTGACGCGAACGGTGCAAACCGGCTTCGACCGCGAGACCGGCCGCGCCATCTACGAGCAGGAGGAGATGGACTACGATCCGATGCCCTACGTCGTGGTCATCGTCGACGAGATGGCCGATTTGATGATGGTGGCGGGCAAGGATATCGAAGCGGCGGTGCAGCGCCTGGCGCAGATGGCGCG
>CAZFYL010000011.1:0-29329 GCA_964523345.1 uncultured Methyloceanibacter sp. | reverse complement strand
GCGAGGTCATGTTCCGCGGCAATATCGTGATGAAGGGATATCTCAAGAACCCGAAAGCCACCGACGAAGCGTTCGCCGGCGGCTGGTTCCATTCCGGCGATCTCGGCGTCATGCACCCCGACGGCTACATCCAACTCAAGGACCGGTCAAAGGACATCATCATCTCCGGCGGCGAGAACATTTCGTCGATTGAAGTCGAGGACGTGCTGTACAAGCACCCCGCCGTCGCGGCCGCTGCCGTCGTCGCCAAACCAGACACCAAATGGGGCGAGACGCCTTGCGCCTTTGTCGAGACCAAGGCCGGCACCAAGATCACAGAAGATGAGATCATCGCCTGGTGCAAGGATAAGCTCGCGCGCTACAAATGCCCGCGCTACGTCGTGTTCGTCGAGTTGCCGAAGACGTCGACCGGCAAGATCCAGAAATTCAAGCTGCGTGACATGGCAAAGACCATGTGACGGGCGAGCCGCAAATTCGGCGCTTGCGCTCAACGAAGGCTTTGCGTCAATCTTGCGCGAAAGGGGGGACTGAGCCATTTCGCTCGAACAGCAATTCAGCCAGATCGCCGGCTATATCGCGCTGATCATCGAGGCAGGCGCCGTTCTGGTCGTCGCGTTCGGCGCTTTCCAGGCGCTTAGCTCAGTCGCGGTCGCGGTGATCCAAGGAACGGCCAGCGCGCTGCGAGGCCGGGAGATCTGGATCCAATTCGCAACCTGGCTCCTGCTTGCGCTCGAATTCGCTCTGGCTGCCGATCTCGTGCACACGGCGGTGGCCCCGACCTGGGACGATATCTCCAAGCTCGCCGTGATCGCGACCATTCGCACCATGCTCAATTATTTCCTGGCGAAAGACATTGCCGAGTTCGAACGGGTGCGGCAATTCGGCGGAAATCCGCCCTCAAACTAGATTTTCCCCTATGAGATTCGACCCCTGCCAGATAATGTGTTTGAGTGGCTCTAGAGCCTTACGAACACAGGTAAAAAAGTGGCTGCGGGGGCGGCCTCCGACTTATCGAGCACGATCTCGGATGCATTTCGCACCGGAACGCCAACCAGCCGGCGCGCGGGCGGCCACATCGAACTTTTAGCGGGTGGATATCGCCCCGCCTGGGACAGAGGGATGTTCAAAACAGCCAGAACGGCCGCGGCACGCTTTCAGCTCGTTCTGATCAAGCCGTCGCATTACGACAAGGACGGCTATGTCGTGCAATGGGTGCGTTCGACCATGCCGTCGAACTCGCTTGCCGCCGTTTACAGCTTGGCTTGCGGTGCGGCCGAACGGCAGCTGCTCGGCGCCGATTTGCCGATCGATGTCATCGCTATGGACGAGACCAATACGCGGGTGCGTCCGCGTGAAATCGCGCGACGCATCGCCGACAATGGCGGACTGGGTCTTGTCGGCATCGTCGGCGTGCAATCGAACGAGTTTCCCCGCGCCGTCGATATTGCCCGGCCGTTACGCGAGGCCGGCGTGCAAGTGATGATCGGCGGCTTCCACGTCTCCGGCTGCCTCGCCATGCTCAAAGAGCTGCCCGACGACATCAAGGAGGCGCAGCGGCTCGGCATTTCGATCTTCGCCGGCGAAGCCGAAGAAGGATTCGACGAGGCGATCATAGATGCCGCACGCGGCAAATTGCAGCCGCTCTACGATCACATGAAGCAGCTTCCGGATATCGGCGAGGTCGACGCCCCGCCCTTCCTTCCGGTCGATTTCGTCCGCCGCACGGTCGGCAACGTGACGAGCTTCGATGCCGGCCGCGGCTGCCCGTTCCAATGCTCGTTCTGCACCATCATCAATGTGCAGGGCCGGAAGTCCCGCTACCGCTCTCCGGACAGCGTCGAGCGGATCATCCGCATGAACTACGAGCAAGGCGTCAACCGCTACTTCATCACCGACGATAATTTCGCGCGTAACAAGGATTGGGAACCGATCTACGACCGCCTTATCAAGCTGCGCGAAGAGGACGGGTTGGACATCCGTTTCATGATCCAGGTCGATACGCTGTGCCACCGCATTCCGAATTTCATCGACAAGTCGCGCCGGGCCGGCGTCACGCGCGTGTTCATCGGACTGGAAAATATCAATCCCGCCAATTTGATCGCCGCCAAGAAGCGGCAGAACAAGATTACCGAGTACCGCCAGATGGTGCTCGAATGGAAACGGGTCGGCATCATCACCTATGCGGGCTACATTCTCGGCTTCCCCCACGACACGCCAGAGTCGATCCGGCACGATCTCGAGATCATCAAGAAGGAGCTGCCGCTCGACATGCTCGAGTTCTTCATTCTCACGCCTCTACCGGGCTCCGAGGACCACAAGGTGCTGTCGGAGAAGGGCGTGTGGATGGATCCCGACATGAACAAATACGAGCTCGAGAACGTCGTCACCGCCCATCCGAAAATGACGCCGGAGGAGTGGCAGGAGGCCTATCGCACCGCCTGGGGTTATTACTACACGGACGATCACCTTGAGACGATCGTGCGCCGGGCCTATGCGAGCGGCATCAATATCCGGTCGTTGATGCCGGTCCTGTTCTGGTTCTCAAGTGCAGTGCCGGTCGAGGATGTCCATCCGCTGCAATGGGGTATCTTCCGCGTCAAATACCGTCATGACCGGCGCTCGGGCCTGCCGCTCGAATCGCCGTTCACGTTCTATGGCCGCTATGCCGCCGATGTCGCTCGCAAAGTGGGAATGGTCGCGCGGCGCTGGCGGCATCTGAAACGCATCGTGCGCAAGATCGAGGCCGATCCCCACGCTAAGTCTTACAGGGATGGGTCCCTCGTACCGGTCGCCGATGAAGATTCCAGCCACATGGAGCTCTATACGCAGAACGAAGCCGCGCGGAGCGCGGTCGAACGCGAACTTCGCGTGGCGGGGAAAAGCGCCAACGGAAAGGGCAAGGCCGCCGCTCAATCCGCCAACCAGACCGGCCGGGCTCGGACCAACGGCAAAGATGCCGAGCCTCCTCCCGTCGAGCAGCCTCACAGCGATCGCAACGAGCCGGCCTCGCCTGTCGCCTGAACACGCACGACGGCGATAACCGAAGGCTTCAATGATTTCGTGAGGGATCGACGGTCGTCAACGGGCGATTAAAAGCTGCGCCAAATCCGTTTCCACCAACGCCGTCCCCGGCGCGGTTCGTCTTCATAGATCGGTCCGGCCGCATGGCGCGGCCCTGGTGCTGCGACAGGCGCAAGATATCGCGCCTGCATCCAACCGGTCGTGGCGCTGTTCGGATCCATGACCTCGACCCAGTCTCCGTAACGCGACACCACCCTCAAGACACGGCCGGAAGGGAAGGCAAACAGCATCGGCGAGTCTTCCGATGCCGTTCCGTGCATGCCCACGCCCGACACGAGAATCTGGACCCACTCGTCCGGCCGCTCGCCAGGCCGGCCCGGCCAGGCGTTGGGATCGCCCTGCTGCGGATGTCCAGCCATTGAGCCTTCGGGGCCGCCATACTGCCGCGGCGCCGTCGGATCGTAAGGGTCGCCATACGCGTCCCGCTGCGGTGCGTCGGGATCGTAAGCATCGCCATATCTGTCCCGCTGCGGCGCGTTGGGATCGCCATAAGGTCCCGGTCGCGGCGCCCTGGGATCGTAAGGATCGCCATAGGCGTCACGCGGCGGGACTCTCGGATCGTAGCGATCGCCGTACTCTCCCTGACGCGGCGCCCTGGGGTCGTAGGGATCGTCATAGGCTTCGGGCTGCGGTGGCGCCGGCGCACCCATCTCGTCTTCCATCCCGGGTCCGGCCTGCGGGCTTGAGGGATGCTGGTGCTGCCAGGGAAGCGCATTGGGATCGCTGGGCGCCTCTTCGTCCGGAGGCAATCCCGCCATTTCGGTTGCGCCCTGCCCGGTCGCAGGCGGCTGAGCTCCGGGCTCCGGCGTGGTGGCGGCCTGTGTGTCTTGAGCCGGCGACGTCTCAGCCGGAGCGGCTTCCGGTGCGGCGGCTTGTTCCTCTTGGACCTCCTCGGCCGCTCGCGCGACTTTTTCCTGATAGGCGAGCGTCCGCGAGCGCGGTTCGGTCTCTACACGCTCGGGCGCAGGCGGCGGCGTCACCACCATGTAGATCGCGCCACAGACGACGGCGCTGAGGATCAACAGCGAGATAATGAGCTTGTTAATAATCCCGTCTCCCCGTTGCTCGCGGAAATTTACCCCGAAAAAGGCGGCAAGAGCGTGTCATCGCAAATTATGGATGTGTTAAGTCTAATTTTCCATGAACTGTCCGACAAGTGAATGAAAAGTGAATGGTGACAAGGGTTAAGCTTGAGGGCTCGCCCCAACCTGCCGGAAAACCATGCTTTCCTACAAAGAATACGACAATGCGCAAGCCGTGGAGATCGTGCTCGAGGGCCGAATCTCGACCGAAGAATTCGAGGCCCTCGCCAAACGGCTCGAAGCCTTTATCGCCCGCCATGGCCGCATCCGCGTGCTTGAGATCGTTAGGGATTTCGAAGGCATGGACGCAAGCGCGCTGTGGGAAGACATCAAATTCAGCCTGCGGCACCTGAAAGACTTCAGCCGTTGCGCCATTGTCGCCAACCCGAATACGCGACACCTCTGGTCGAGCCTGGTCGCGCCCTTCATGTCCTGCGATGTGGAGCATTTCCCTCCCGGCGAGGAGGATGCCGCCCGCGACTGGTTGATGTGGCCGGAGGGCGCCGCCGATGTGTGAATGCGTTTGAAGCTCGCCCTACCCGGGCTCGCCGGAGGACGGGGCCGGCTGTTCTTGAATTGACTCAAGATAGAGGATGATCGCCTCGACATCCTGCGGACTGAACACGAAGATCGGCATGTCCGGGTGGCCCGACACGATTCCTTCGGCCAGCGACTCGGCGAGATCCTCGATCGGATAGTTTTCGGAGAGTGTCCGGAACGGCGGCGCTTGTTTGTGCGGGCTGTCGCCTTGCTCGCCCACGGCATGACAGCGCGAACAGTTTTCTCTCACCAGGACCTCACCTTTGTCGGTCAAGTCCTTCTCGGCGGCCTGAGCCGGGACGGCTAGAAAGAAGAGGACAAGCCAAGCGGCAAGGCCGCGCGCGCAACCTCGTTCGCTTCGCATTCGGGCGCCCATGTTCAAATCCCCCTTCGAGCCGTGATTCGTACAATAGACGGTCAGATTAGCGCGCCGTCAGCACCGAATTACGGCAAGAGCCTCAAAATAAAGGGCCGCGCGAGGCAGACGAACGTCGCCGCCTCCACGGCCCTGTCAAAACTCTCAAAGCGGGATGAGACTTAATGGCTCTCGTGCTTGAGACGCTCTATCTCATCCTTCAGACGCAATTTTAGACGCTTCCATTCCGCGATTTTCAGGTCGTCCGAGGCCAAGCTAGCCATTTCTTCTTCTATCTTGCGATCCAGAGCACGGTGCTTTTCGGACAACTCCTCGAGACGTGCGTCAGGCGTCATATCGGACCTCCGTGTCCAAGGGTCTTGGTGGATCATTTTGTCAAATCGACATTGATTTGTCTAATAGCGGCCTTTTGCCGTCCAATTTTTGTGTCCCGCGCTGCGCCCGGCCCGCAAGGATTCGCGCCAAGGCCTTGCGCCGCTCCGGGTTCGCCGTGATACTTTTGGCGTCCCAAGGATAGAGGCAAGGAGCAGGGGACGTCCCGATGGAGAGCGAGGAGATTCGCGAGCTTCGGGCGACGCTGCTCAAGCTGAAGCAAGAGCATCGCGACCTCGACAGCGCCATCAACGCCCTGGAGGAGTCCGGCCGCGCCGACGCCCTCCAGCTCAAGCGCCTCAAGAAGAAGAAGCTCTCGCTGAAAGACGAGATTGCCCGGATCGAAGACCAGCTCCTCCCCGACATCATTGCCTGACTTGGCTGACCGAACGTGCCTTGCCAAGCAATGACGCGCCCCTATAATCCCGCGCTTTCCGCCGCCAGGCCGACCTCACCTTGCGAGCCTCACGTATGAGCGATGAAAAGCCGGTCGTCGGCATCATCATGGGAAGCCGGTCCGATTGGCCGACGCTCAAGGCTGCCGCCCCGGTCCTTGACGCGCTCAAGATTGCCTACGAGACCAAGGTCGTCTCGGCGCACCGCACGCCAAAGCGGCTCTACGACTATGCCGCAAGCGCTGCCGAGCGCGGGCTCAAAGTCATCATCGCCGGCGCAGGCGGCGCCGCCCACCTGCCCGGCATGACCGCCTCGATGACCGAATTGCCGGTCTTAGGCGTTCCGATCGAAAGCCGCACGCTCAAAGGTCTCGACAGCCTTCTCTCCATCGCCCAGATGCCGGCCGGCGTGCCGGTCGGAACGCTGGCGATCGGCGAGGCCGGCGCGGCCAATGCGGCGCTGCTTGCGGCACAAATTCTTGCGCTGAGCGACCGGCACCTCGCCGCCCGCGTCATGGCGTGGCGCGCGGCGCAAACCGACTCCGTTGCCGAGACGGTCGAGGATAATGCCTGAGCGGACGCTGCCGCCCGGGAGCACGATCGGCATCCTCGGCGGAGGCCAGCTCGGCCGCATGCTGGCGATGAGCGCCGCGAGACTCGGGCTGAAGACCCATGTCTATTCCGATCAAGCCGATGCGCCCGCGTTCGATGTCGCGGCGGCGAAAACGGTCGGCTCGTATGACGACGCCGATGCGATCGCGCGATTTGCCGGCGGCGTCGACGTGGTAACTTGCGAATTCGAGAACGTGCCCGCGGCGGCGCTTGAGGCCGCTTCGCGCGCCGTGCGCGTATTTCCTCAGGCGCAATCCTTCGCCACCGCCCAGGACCGGCTCGCCGAGAAGGATTTTGTGACCGGGCTCGGGATTGCCGTCGCTCCCTATGCCGCCGTGGATTCGCTCGACGATCTGAAAACCGCGTTTGCGCAGGTCCGGCTCCCGGCGCTGCTCAAGACCAGGCGGTTCGGTTATGACGGCAAGGGCCAAGTTCCGATCCAGGCCGAACAGGAGGCGAAAAGCGCGCTTGAGGAGATCGGCCGGGTGCCGGCCCTGGTGGAAGGCATTGTGCGCTTCGATCGCGAGATCTCGGTGATCGTGGTGCGCGGGCAAGCGGGCGAGACTCAGTTCTACGATCCGGTGGAGAACGTGCATCAAGACGGCATTCTCGCCATCACCCGGGCGCCTGCACGCATCGAGCAGGCCTTGGCGGTCGAGGCGAGGACCATCGCCGGCCGAATCGCCGATGCGCTGTCCCATGTCGGCGTGCTTTGTGTCGAGATGTTCGCGCGCCCGGGACAACGGCCCGCGTTGCTGGTCAATGAGTTCGCGCCGCGGGTTCACAATTCGGGGCATTGGACGCTCGATGCCTGCCTCGTCAGCCAATTTGAGAATCATATCAGGGCCATCTCAGGCTGGCCGCTCGGCGATACGGACCGCCACAGCGACGCGGTGATGACCAATTTGATCGGCGCGGAGGCCGGGAAATGGCGCGAGCTTGCCGCCGAGCCCGATACCGCCGTGCATCTCTATGGCAAGGCTGACGCGCGGGCAGGCCGCAAGATGGGCCACATCACGCGGCTCTACCCCAAGAGCTGAGCCCTGCGCCGATCTAGACAATACGCAGGTCTTCTGTTAGAGCACGGGCGGATTGTGGGACCCGGTCCGGTTCCGGACTGGGTATCAATTGGCCTCCCGCATCCTATTCCTGACAATCACTCGGCCAAGCGGAGAGAAAGAGAAGCTCGTGCAAGTCGTCGTTCGCGATAACAATGTGGACCAGGCCTTGAGAGCCTTGAAGAAGAAGATGCAGCGCGAAGGCATCTTCCGCGAGATGAAGCTCCGGAACTATTACGAGAAGCCGTCAGAGAAGCGCGCGCGCGAGAAGGCCGAAGCCATCCGCCGCGCCCGCAAGCTCGCCCGCAAGAAGGCTCAGCGCGAAGCCGGCGGCCCTGCCGCCAAGCCACGCGGTCCGCGCCGCTAGGGGCGGCATCAAACTTCCATTCGATTGACAGTTCTGGCGCGGATCTTCCGGCCGGCTTACCGGCTCTCGCCGCTCGCCGCCGCAGGGATCTCGACCCAGCGTCCGGCCGTGACCGCCGGAACCGGCCTGAGTTCCTCCAGGAAGCCACGCACCTGCTCCCACGCGCCACGATCGAACAGATCGTTGTGTCCTGCTCTCGGAAGAAGCGAGAAGCTCTTAGGCTCATTGGCGGTGTGAAAGACACGCCGCGCCTGGGCGAGAGGGATGATCTCGTCACGGCCGCCGTGAATGATGAAGAGCGGCACCTGGACGTCGCCGATGCGATCGATGGTGCGGAATTGATCGGTCATGATGAGCTTGAGGGGCAAACCCTTCCAAGCCTGCTGGCCGACATCGACAATTGAGGTGAACGGCGCTTCGAGGACGAGGCCCTCGATATGGCGCTGGAGCGCGAGCCTGGTCGCGACAGCGGTGCCAAGCGATTCTCCGTAAGCGACGATGTCGCGCGGGGCCACACCGAGCCCGCGCAAGCAATCGTAAGCGCTGATCGCATCGGCGGCGATTTTCTTCTCGCTCGGCCAACCCTCGGAGCCGCCATAGCGGCGATAGTTGAGCATGAACACGCCATAACCGTCGGCGGCGATCGTCTTGATCTTGCCGGCGCGGTCGGCCACGTTGCCGCTATTGCCGGTGAAGTAGAGCAGCGTGGGCTTGGACCCGCGTGCAGGCCGATACCAAGCAATGAGCTTGGTGCCGTCCATCGCCTTGAAGGCAACCTCCTCGACCCCTTGAAGCCCCGCCTCTTTTGGATCGATACGCGTGCGATCGGGCAAATAGACGAAGTTGCGGTGAAGCAACCGCCCACCGATGATGATCAGCACGTAAATGCCGGCAAGGGAGAGGATCAGGTTCAGCATGATTCAGGGGGTACCCTTTGGGACAATCTTTCAAACTTGCGAATGTTTGGTGACGTTCAAGAACACTCTTCAGACGTTCAAGAACACTCTTCAAATGACGTTTTGGTAAATGCCTAAATCACCATCGTTTGGAGCGCCAAACCCTTGCTGGGCCGGGCGCCATCATGACTCGGAGGGCGCAACCTCCATTCCCCTTTGACGTCGCATGCTTAATATAGGTTCGCGGATCGCCAGCACCATCTCCGGTAGGAAAAAAGCGAGCCTTGCGGAGATTTGTTACCCGCGCGAGGGCTCTAGCGGCGGAATCGAGCCGCAATGGGGCGATTATTCGTCGGGTTTGCGGCGATTAAGGCGGGCCAGATCACAGCGACTTGGCGATTTCCTCGGTCATCTTCTTGGCGTCGCCCAGCACCATCATGGTGTTGTCGCGATAGAACAGAGGATTGTCGATCCCGGCATAGCCGGAGGCGAGCGACCGCTTGTTGAACAGCACGGTTCCCGCCTTCCACACTTCAAGCACCGGCATGCCGTAGATCGGCGAGGAAGGATCGTCCTCGGCGGACGGATTGGTCACGTCGTTGGCGCCGATCACATAGACGACGTCGGCCTGAGGAAACTCAGAATTGATGTCGTCGAGTTCGAACACTTCGTCGTAAGGCACGTTGGCCTCGGCGAGCAGCACGTTCATATGGCCCGGCATGCGGCCGGCCACCGGATGGATCGCGTACTTCACCTCGACGCCGGCCTCTTTCAGCCCGTCGGCCATCTCACGCAGCGCGTGCTGGGCTTGCGCCACCGCCATGCCGTAGCCCGGCACCACGATCACCCTGCCCGCGTTCTTCATCAGGAAGGCCGCGTCTTCCGCCGAGCCGAGCTTGACCGGCTTCTGTTCGGCCCCCGCTGCCGGTCCAGCCACTTCGCCGCCGAACCCGCCAAGGATCACGCTTATGAACGAGCGGTTCATCCCCTTGCACATGATGTAAGAGAGAATCGCACCCGACGAGCCGACCAGCGCGCCAGTAATGATCAGCGCCGTGTTGCCGAGGGTGAAGCCGATGCCCGCCGCCGCCCAGCCTGAGTAGGAGTTCAGCATCGAGATCACCACCGGCATGTCGGCGCCGCCGATCGGAACGATAATGAGAACCCCGAGCAGGAAGGAGAGCGCCGCGATCGCCCAGAAATAGACTGCGCTTTGCTCGCGGCAGAACATCACCACGCAGGCCACGAGCAGCACCGCAAGCGCGATATTGATGAGATGGCGCGCAGGCAAGATGATCGGCTTGCCCGACATGCGCCCGGAAAGTTTCAGGAAGGCGATCACCGAGCCGGTGAAGGTGACGGCGCCGATGGCCGCGCCAAGAGACATTTCGACCAGGCTCGACGTGTGGATCGCACCCGGCGTACCGATGCCGAACGCTTCCGGCGTGTAGAACGCCGCGGCGGCAACGAGCACCGCGGCCATGCCGACCAGAGAGTGGAAGGCGGCGACAAGCTCGGGCATCGCCGTCATCGGGATGCGCCGGGCGATGGCCGCACCGATGCCGCCGCCGACGGCGACGCCGCCCGCGATCATCGCCCAGGTGAGCGGTTCTTTCGGCTGCGCCACGGCGAGCGTGGTGAGCACGGCAATCGCCATGCCGGCCATGCCGAGATAGTTGCCGCGCCGCGAGGTCTCCGGCGAGGACAGCCCGCGAAGCGCCAGGATGAACAGGACGCCTGCGGTGAGATAGAGCAGCGAGACGAGATCGGAGCTCATTTCTTTTTCTTCTGGTACATGCCGAGCATGCGCTGGGTGACAAGGAAGCCGCCGAAAATGTTGACGCATGCCATCACGAGCGCCGCAAATCCGAGCAGCTTGGCAATGAAGTGACCGGATGAGCCGGCGGTATCGCCCGCCTCCAAGGCGACGGCAAGGAGCGCACCGACCACGATCACCGAAGAGATGGCGTTGGTGACCGACATCAACGGGGTATGCAGAGCCGGCGTCACGCTCCAGACCACGTAATAGCCGACGAAGATGGCGAGTACGAAAATCGAGAAGCGAAAGATGAATTCGTGCCCGCCCTCCGATGCCGCCTCTGCCGCCAGCGCCGTCCCGGTAAAGACACACACGGCAAACACGGTGAGCGCCAGAGCGGCGAGGCCCGCGCCCAACACCCGGTTCATCATCATTTGACCTCCTTCGCCGCGCGCTTGGCGCCGGCCGTCTTCTTGGCGGCAGGGGCCGGCTTAGCGCCGAGCTGTCCGGCAACCGCTTCGTTGACGAGCTTACCGTCGCGCGCAATGAGCGTGCCCTTGACCAGCTCGTCGTCCCAATCGATGGCGAGCGTGTTGTTCTCCTTGTCGATCAAAGAGTCGACGAACGCCTGGAGGTTCTTGGCGTAAAGGCTCGAGGCGTTGACGGGCACCTGGCCCGGCAAATTGAGCTTGCCGAAAATGCGCACGCCTTTATGGGAGACGATCTCACCGGGCTTGGCCAGCTCGGCATTGCCGCCGCGCTCGACGGCAAGATCGACAATGATCGAGCCGGGCTTCATGCTCTCGATCATCTCCTTGGAGATGAGCTTGGGCGCCGGACGTCCCGGGATCAGCGCCGTGGTGACGACGATGTCCTGGTTCTTGACGTGCTCGGCCACCAGTGCCGCCTGCTTCTTTTTGTAAGCATCCGACATTTCCTTGGCGTAGCCGCCGGCCGTCTCCGCTTGTTTGAACTCTTCATCTTCGACGGCGATGAACTTGGCGCCGAGCGACTCGACCTGTTCCTTGGCCGCGGGACGAACGTCCGTGGCGGTGACAATGGCGCCGAGCCGCCGCGCCGTGGCGATGGCCTGGAGACCGGCGACGCCTGCGCCCATGACGAAGATACGCGCGGCCGGCACCGTGCCTGCCGCCGTCATCATCATCGGCAGCGCGCGCTCGAACGCGGCGGCCGCGTCCACCACAGCCTTGTAGCCGGCGAGATTGGATTGCGACGACAGCACGTCCATGCTCTGCGCGCGGGTGATGCGCGGCATCAGCTCCATGGCGAACAGGGCGATACCCTTCTTGGCCAGCGCATCGAGCCCATCGGCGTCGGTGAAGGGATCGAGCATGCCGATCACCGCCGCTCCCTTCTTCATGCCGTTGACGATGTCGGGCTTCGGGCGCCTGACAGTCAGCACGATGTCGGCAGCCTTCACCGCCTCGGCGTCGGTCTTGGCGATCTTCGCCCCCGCCTCCTCGTAATCCTGATCGGAAAAATGGGAGCGGAGCCCTGCGCCAGAGCGAACCGTCACGTTCGCGCCGGCCTTGATGAGCTTCTTCGCCGTCTCAGGCGTCAGCCCGATGCGCGGCTCGTCCTGATCTTCGGCGGGCACGCCAATGGCGATCATCGTGGGTTCACGCTCAAACGGATTTCACCGGATGAGCCCGTGTCCTTCAGGGTTGATGTCGAAGACTAAACGGGGGCCCCGCGAGTGCCGGGCAAGACACTCCCGCCGCTTAGACCAAAAATACGGCGAGAAGCACCATGACCGCGGTTACACCGATGATGGTGTAGAGGGTCAGTTTGCAGAACAAATTGTAGGTTTTCAGGTGCTCGGCATAGTCCATCGCCGGGCTGCCTTCCTTCGGATCGATGTGCATCGCACTCCCCCTATGACGCGTTATGGCCCTTTCCCAGGGCCAATACCACAAAGCTTGGCGCCTGGGCAATAATCGCGCCTGGAGGCTTTTGGGGCGCTTTTCAGAGGCTACGCGGAACTCTCGGGAAGCGGCACGCCCGCTTCGCCGAAGGCGGCCCGCTGACGCCCGGCGACATCGGCGAGATCGCCGCCCGCGATCGTATCGTCGAACAGGCGGTGGTAGTTCAGCTCGGCATTGAGGTGCAGGAACACCCCGCCAAGTCCGATCGCCGCCCGGTCCATAAACACGAACTCGCGCGGCACTTTGACCGGGCCCTTCTCGCGCAAGCCCTGATGCACCTTGAAGGCCTCCTGCCTGCCATACATGCCAGGGCTCACCCGGTCGGCGATGGTCCGGACGCGATCTTCGAGCATCGGGCCGTAGATGAAATTCGCCCAAATATTGAGGATGTCAATCAGCTCGTTGGAGAGACCGGCGAAACCCCAGGTCTCATAGGCATGCACGATCAACGCGCGGTCGCCTTTGAGGAGACCGTTATAAAGATCGACGACGCCTTGAATGAATTTGGGGGCAAAGGTCCGCATGCAGCCATAATCGAGCAGGTTGATCCCGGCGGCGCTCCCCTCCTCCTCGAACACGGTGTAATTGCCGAGATGCGGATCGCCGTGGATCACGCCGTAATGGCTGAACGGGTACCACCAGGCGCGGAACATGGCGCGGGCGATCCTGTTGCGCTGTTCCAGCGGCCGGTCGGTGTAATCGAGCAGGCGCCCGCCTTCGAGCCAAGTCATGGTCAGCAGCCGCTTTGTGGTCAGCTCGGACAAGACCTCTGGCACGCGGATGAGCGGATCGCCTTCGAAGATGAGTCCGTAAAGCCGCGTGTGCCGCGCTTCGAGATCGTAGTCGAGTTCTTCGCGCAAGCGCGCAGAGATCTCGGTCAGCATCTCGGAGGTGTCGATGGCAGGACGCATGCGGGCGTGGATCGAAAATAAAACCGCAAGCTGGGCAAGATCGGCCTCCACTGCCGACTGCATGTCCGGGTATTGCAGTTTCACGGCAAGCGCTCGCCCGTCATGGCTCACGGCCTTGTGGACTTGGCCGAGCGAAGCAGACGCCGCAGCCTCGTACTCGAACGAGGAGAATTTGGATTCCCACTCCGGCCCAAGTTCAGCCGCCATGCGCCGGCGAACGAAAGACCGGCCCATCGGCGGGGCCTGGCTCTGGAGCTGACCGAGCTCGGCGGCATATTCGGCCGGAAGGGCCTCGGGGATGGTGGCAAGCAGCTGCGCCACCTTCATGATCGGGCCCTTGAGACCGCCAAGCGCGGCGGCGAGCGCGCTTGCGTCCCGGTCGCGTTCAGGATCGAAGCCGAACAGCCGCCTCGCCGCGATGCGCGCGGCAACGCCGCCGACATTCGTGCCGACCTTGCCGTAGCGCAGAGCGCGGGCGCTTAAGCGGTTTCTCTCCTTATCGGATTGGCGGTCGTTCATGAGGGCAAGCCTGGGTTCTACTCATATAGGAACGGCGGACGCCAAGACCATCAAGAGACAGGTACCCGAGGCGAACCGGATTTGCGCCTCCCCGCGAACAGAGTCATTCTCGGCGTCAGGAGTTGGCGCCTATGATCATGCTAAGGCTGTTTGCGTTCTTTATGACCGTTCTGTGCACCTGGCCGGTTCTTGCCGCGGCCGGAGACCCGATCGAAGTGTGGCGATCGCCCACATGCCAGTGCTGCGGCAAATGGGTCGAGCACCTCAAGGAGAGCGGCTTTACCGTGACGGTCAACGGCGCCACACCCTCGATGCTCAACCGTATCAAGCAGCAAGCGGGGATCGGCAAGGACCTGGCGTCCTGTCACACGGGCAAGGTCGGTCCCTATGTGATCGAGGGCCACGTCCCGGCGGCCGACATCGAACGGCTCTTAGCGGAGAGGCCTGACGCAATCGGTCTTGCCGTGCCGGGGATGCCTGTGGGGTCTCCGGGAATGGAACAGGGCGATCAGCGCGAGCCCTATGAGGTGCTGCTCATCAACAAGGATGGCACCACGGAAGTCTTCGCCCGGCACTGAGAGGCCTTAGTGCTTGCCAAGATCGCTTAAGGCGGCGCGATATTCGCGCATCGCTCTGCGCGCCACCTGAAGCTCGGCTTCAAGCGCAAGCGTCGCGGGCGATTTCGGCCGCCATACTGTGTGCGAAAGATAAAGCAGCACAAAAACGGCGATCGGCGTCAGAAAGTCCGTGACCATGATTGGGCCCGCATTGCCCGGGGCCAGATTTCCAGTCGCCAGAATCTCTTTAATGTGGATGACGCCGGCGCCGATCAGAAAGGCGCCTGCCGCGAGAGAAGCCGCCAGCCGCGCTTCGAACCCCCTGAAGGCGGCATAAAGCGAAGCGAGTCCGATCCCGAGATTGGCCATCCCCACCTCAAGCTGAAACGGGCTAACCGGCCAGCCGATCGACGCGGCAACGCGCTCGGTTAAGAACACGTGGCCGGCAAACGCCCACAGCCCTTGGAGCCCAAGGGGAAAGATGAAGAGATAGCGCAGAAGCCGGTCGACAACGAAGGCGCCCGTGATGGGGCGCGGCCCCCGCCAGATGGCGACGCTTGCGCATCCAAGCGCCGCGACCCAGAGCAGAACGGGAATAAGCGAGACCTGGCTCATGCAATGGGCCCCCCTTCAACCGCAATTCTATCGCGCTAGCTGCTAGCAGGCGACGAGTCGAGGGCTTCGAGTTCGTCGATGAGATGTTCGATCACCTTGAGGCCCATCGACCAGAAATTCGGGTCCGAAGCGTCGAGGCCGAACGGCGCCAGCAGTTCCTTGTGATGCTTGGTCCCGCCTGCCGCAAGCATATCGAGATAGCGCGCGGCAAAGCCCTCATCGGCCTTCTCGTAGACGGCATAGAGCGAGTTCACCAGGCAATCGCCGAACGCATAGGCATAAACATAAAACGGCGCGTGGATGAAATGCGGGATGTAGCACCAGAACGCTTCGTAGCCCGGCTTGAGCTCGATGGCCGGACCCAAGCTCTCGCGCTGCACGTCGAGCCAGATCTCGCCAAGCCTTTCGCTGGTCAGCTCCCCGTCGCGCCGTTCGGTGTGCACTTTACGCTCGAAATTGTAGAACGCGATCTGGCGCACCACGGTGTTGATCATGTCCTCGACCTTGGCCGCGAGCAGCGCCCTATATTCGCGGCGGCTCGGCGCCTGCTCGAGCAGAGCGCGGAAGGTCAGCATCTCGCCGAACACGCTTGCGGTCTCGGCAAGCGTGAGCGGGGTCGGCGCCATCAGCGGCCCTTGGACATTGGCTAACACCTGATGGACGCCGTGACCCAATTCATGCGCCAGCGTCATCACGTCGCGCGGCTTGCCCTGATAGTTGAGCAGGATATAGGGGTGCGCGCTCGGTACGGTGGGATGAGAGAAGGCGCCGGGCTGCTTGCCTTCCCGCACCGGCGCATCGATCCAGTTTTTGGCAAAGAAGTCGCCGGCGATATCGGCCATGCGCGGCGAGAAATCGCCATAAGCGGTGAGCACGGTGTTTTGCGCATCGGCCCAGGCGATCGTCTGCTTAGGCTCCTCGGGGAGCGGTGCGTTCCGGTCCCAATGGACGAGCGTTTTCTGGCCCAGCCACTTCGCCTTCATGGCGTAATAGCGATGTGAGATGCGTGGGCAAGCCTCGCGCACGGCCTCGACCAGCGCGTCGACCACCTCCTTTTCGACCCGGTTGGCGAGATGGCGGGAATCGGCGACATCGGCGAAGCCCCGCCAGCGGTCCGAAATCTCCTTGTCCTTCGCCAGCGTGTTGGTGATGAGCGTGAACAGCCGCACATTCTCCTTGAACACCTTGGCCAAGGCTTCGGCCGCGTTGCGGCGCTTTGCGCCGTCCGCATCGAGCAGACGATTGAGGGTGGGCTCCAGACTGAGCTTTTCTCCGTCGGGCTCGAATCTGAGCGACGTCATCGTCTCGTTGAACAGCCGGTCCCACGCGCCCCGTGCCGTTACCGCTTTTTCGTGGAACAGCTGCTCGAGCTTGTCGTCGAGCTGATAGGGCTTCTCCTTGCGCAGATCCTCGATCCACGGACGGTAATGTCCAAGTTCCGATTGGTCCATCGCCGTTTCGAGCGCCGCGTCGTCGAGCCGGTTAAGCTCGAGCGCAAAGAACAGAAGCTTCGAGGAGATGGCGGTGAGCTTCTCCTGAATGTCGCCGTAGAATTTCTGCCGCTTCGGGTCGGAAGTATCGGCGGCATAGAGCAGGCTGGCATAGGAGGCCACGCGGCCGAGAACGTCATTCAGCGTTTCGTACTCGCGCACGGCTTCCGCTAACGCCGCCCCGCCTTTGCCGCCGTCGAGGAGCTTGGCAAGCGCGCCGGCGTAGCGGTCCTGCATCGCCTCGGCGGCACGCTCAGAGCCCTCAAGGTCGGCCTTGAGTTTTGGCGACTCAGGGCTCTCGTAGAGATCGGCAAGCCTCCATTCGGGCAGCGTTCCGAGCTTCGAGTCCCCGTCCGCTTGCGCCATTGTTTCGGCGGCCACTGCCTTGCCCTGAGCGGGAGCGGCAGCGGCGCCGGCGGGATACTCTGACCGGTTCCAGACTTTGAACAGCATCGGTGGCTTAAAACTCCTCGGCTAAATCCTATCGCTCTTTAGTGTGGGAGCGGCGACGCCCCCCGACAAGGACCAAAGACAGGCTGCATGTGGCCTTTTCGTGGGGCTCGGACCGGCGACTTCACCAAAATCGAACTCCCATAAAGGAGATATTTACCTTCCAACGCAAAGCTTTGGCAAAGGAGGCGCCGCTCGCCTGAAGCTTGGGCACAAGCGGGGACCTCCTCGCGTTCAGTCCGTAATGTAGCGAGTTTGCGTCATGCCAAAGCGTGTTCTGGTTGTCGACCGCGATCCTTCCCAACGCCGCAGCCTCGAAGAAGCCGTCGCGCTGCTCGGCTATTATGCCGAATCGGCCGACAGCGTCGACAAGGCGCTCGCCGTCCTTAAAGCCGATAATGCGGGCGATGTCTGCCTCGTCCTGCTCGACCTCGGCGCCAACGGCTCTGACGGGCTCGCCCTCCTCCCGGCCATGCGGGCCCTGCCGCGCAAGCCTCCCGTCATCGTTCAGGCAGCGCAAGACCACATCGATGCCGCGGTCGCGGCGATGCGGGCCGGCGCCGCCGATTTCGTGGTCAAGCCGCTAAGCCCGGAGCGGCTCGACGTTTCGATCAAGAACGCCCTCAAGATCGAGGCGCTTGCCGGCGAGTTGGTCCGCATCAAGGCCTCGGCCAAAGGCGCGATCGGCTTTGCCGATCTGATCGCCGGCAGCGAGGTCATGACAAGGGTGCTCGAACTCGGCAAACGCGCCGCCAATTCCGGCATTGCTGTTTTGATCGAAGGCGAGTCGGGTGTCGGCAAGGAGTTGGTCGCCCGCGCCATTCACGGCGAAAGCGCGCGCAAGGCCGGGCCCTTCGTGACCGTGAATTGCGGGAGCACGCCGGAAACTCTGATCGGGCGCTCCCTGTTCGGCCAAGAGGGTTCGGGCGCCGCGGAACAGCGCACCGGCAAGGTCGCCGAAGCCGATCATGGCACGCTCTTCCTCGACGAGATCGACCAGCTGCCGCCCGATGCCCAGGCGAAGCTGCTGCAAATCCTGCAAGACTCCGAGATTCAATCCGCCGGCTCAAATAGGACGGTCAAAGCCGATATGCGCCTGATCTCGGCCACCAATCAGAATCTCATTCATCTCGTCAATGAAGGCCGCTTCCGCGAGGATCTCTATTACCAGCTCAACGTCTTTCCCATTTGGGTCCCGCCTCTGCGCATGCGGCTCGAGGACGTGCCCGAGCTCGTGCGCCACTTCACTGCTAGGTTCGCCGCCGAGGAAGGAAAACGCATCGACGGCGTCGATGCGGCCGCGGTCGCCATGCTTCAGCGCTATAGCTGGCCCGGCAATATCCGCCAGCTCGTGAACGCCGTGTTCCGGGCTGTCGTGCTTGCCGAGGCGTCCACGCTGACGGTCGACGAGTTTCCGCAAATCGCCGCCCATGTGGAGGGCCATGCGGTCGCCGTGCCCCCGGCACCGGCGCCGAAAGACCGGACGCCGCGCATCGAGGGTCCAGTCATGCTCGGCCAATCCGCCCGAACGCCGTTGACCATCAACGTGGCGCAAGCGGGCGGCAGGGACGCAATCGGCATCCCGGCGCTGAGCGACAGCGGAGACATCCGTTCGCTCGAAGCGGTCGAGGCCGACATGATCCGGCTCGCCTTCGGCCGCTACCGCGGACGGATGACCGAGATCGCCCGGCGGCTCGGGATCGGCCGCTCGACGCTTTACCGCAAGATGCGCGAAATCGGGCTCGAGGCCCGGATCCGGGCTTGACGCCCGGATCGACCGATCCAGCGCTGAAGGAGCACATCATGAGGCCAGTTCATCGCGTTATGAGGCAAAGTCATCGCGTTGCGTTCACTTTGCTGCTCGCCGTTTCGATGAACGGAACGGCAACAGCCGCGGAGCCCGATGGGCCCGAAACGCTGATCACCCGGACCGAGTCGATCCGCATGGCGATCCAGAAGCGGCTCTCGGCGACGTTCACCCAGACCACCGCGGCCAGGAAGAGCGAACGCGGTGCGCTGGTCGAGTTCTACGCCGCGCCCGGCCAACGCTTGCTTTGGATCGACGATCGCGGGCTGACCGAGCGCGGCAAGGCGGTCATGGCCGAGATCGCGAAGGCCGACGATTACGGCTTGCGCGCGGCCGATTACCGATTGCCCAAGCCCGACGCCTTCGACGCCGCCAGCGCCGATGCCGCGGAATGGCTGGCGGAAGCCGAGACCAAGATCAGCTATGCGGTGCTTCGCTATGCGCGCGACGCACGCGGCGGGCGGATCGATCCTTCGCGGCTGTCCCGCAATCTCGATCCCACGCTCGCTCTCCCCAAGCCATTGGAAGTCATCGAGTCGATCGCCATACGTTCGGATCCGGCGGCCTATGTCAGAAGCTTTCAGCCGGACCAGCCTCAATTCGAAGCGCTGAGACAGAAATTGCTTGAGCTCCGCGGCGGCAAGACCGAGACGGTCAAGCCTGCGGTCCAAATTCCGGACGGTCCATTGCTGAGACTCGGCATCGTGCACGAGCAGGTGGCGCTGCTCAGGAAGCGGCTCGAGGTATCCTCGGCGAACCCTGACAGAGTCATGCAAATGATCTTCGACGAGCAGGTGGCCGAGGCCGTGCGGCGCTTCCAGCGCGCACACGGCGCGGTTCCCGACGGTGTGGTCGGGGCCGGCACGCGCCGTCTGCTCAATGGCGGCAGCCAATCGCGCGCAACGGGGAACCCGGCACAAATCAGAGCGATCCTCATCAATATGGAGCGGTGGCGCTGGCTCCCTCATGACCTCGGCGCGTTCTACGTGACTGTGAACGTTCCCGAGTTCATGCTGCGCGTGGTCAGTGACGACGGCCCGGTCTACACGACACGCGTCATCGTGGGTAAGCCCAACACGCAGACGCCGATCTTCTCCGACGAGATGCAGACGGTGGTGTTCGGTCCCTATTGGAACGTGCCGACCTCGATCAAAGTCGCCGAGATCAGACCTTATCTCCGCCAAGAGTCCGGTGGGTGGCTCTTCCGCGGGGGCGGATGGAACACGTCCGTGCTCCGGCGCCATGGCTTGCGCGTTCGTTACGGTGCACGGGAACTCGACCCGGCTTCGATCGATTGGAACCGGGTCGATATCCGCACTCTGCAGCTCTACCAGCCTCCCGGCCCTCGCAACGTGCTTGGCAAGGTCAAGTTCATGTTCCCCAACAAGCACGACGTCTACATGCACGACACGCCGCAAAAACATCTGTTCGCCCAGCCGGTGCGGGCCGAGAGCCATGGCTGCATGCGGGTGCAAAATCCGGAGCGCCTGGCGGCGATCATCATGAAACGCGACAAGGGCTGGAACGAGGGCCGCACCTATTCTGCGCTCGAGACCGGCTACGATCATCAGGTGCCGCTGCACCGGAAGATCCCGGTGTACGTCACCTATTTCACGCTGACTGTGAACGCGGACGGGTCGATCTCAACCTATCGGGACATCTACGGTCACGACGCACGCATGGCGGGCGCTTTGCGCCTGTAAGTCTTTGAATCGTGGGAAGAAGTTATTAACCGTAGACGGAACTATCGGTGCCCAATTAACCCGTCTGCCTTGTTTTTCCCGCAATTTGGCTGATACTTGATGTCTGCGGCCGGCATGGGGAAGTGCCTTCCGCGTGGTGTGTGACCTGAAACGGGGGTCCCGCGCCTTTAGGCGAGCCGGCATCGGTAAAGCCGGCGAGGGAAAGGTTCGCAAACGGGGATGCGAATTCGGGGGAGTCTCGCACGTCGCGTCCTAATGGGCGCAAGCCTCACACTGATCGCAACGGCGATATGGTGCGCCGTGCCCGCGCATCGGGCCGACGCGGCTGAAGAGGCCCGCACCCTTCGCCTGTACAACATCCATACCAAGGAATCCTTGGCCGTCACCTTCAAGCGCGACGGCAAATTCGATCCGTCCGCGCTCCAACGCATCAACAAGTTCATGCGCGATTGGCGCAAAGACGAAGCGACCAAGATGGATCCTGAGCTGGTCGATCTGATCTGGACGCTGCACAAGCAGCTCGGCTCGCAGAAGCCGATCCATTTGATCTCGGGTTATCGCAGCGCCGCGACCAACGCGGCGTTACGGCGCAGAGGCGGCGGCCAGGCCAAGAAGAGTCAGCATATCCTCGGTAAGGCCGCCGATATTCACTTCCCCGACGTTCCGGTGAAGGCGTTGCGCAACTCCGCGCTGGTGCAAGAGGTGGGCGGTGTCGGCTACTACCCCGGCTCCGGCATTCCTTTCGTCCATGTCGACACCGGACGGGTCCGCATGTGGCCGCGCATGCCACGGCTCGAACTCGCCGCGCTCTTCCCCGCCGGCAAGACAAAGTATGTTCCGAGAGACGGCAAGCCGATCACGCCTGGGGACTACAAGCTGGCGATGGCCAAGGGGCTCGTCGGCAAGACCATGCTTGCGTCGGCATCACGACCTGAGCGTAAGCCCGACAGCGCCGAATCTGAAAACGGCATGCCGCAACCCATTCTCGCTTCCTTTACGCCAGGCATGGATCTTGGTGCCTCTCACGATGCGGCTTCGCCCGGCCACCTGTTCACTTATGCGAGCGCGAGCGGCGGCTCTCTGCCGTTCGCCAACCTCTTCCGCTCAGGCACCAAGAAGACCGCTCTTCCGCCAACCGTTAAGAACGCCGTCGTCCCCGAGCCGACCGAGGTCGACGACGATCATCGCGAGCTGTTGAGCTATGTCCCCTTCGAGGTCGCGGAACTTATGACCGATACCTCGCTCGTTTACAGCCGCACCTTGGCGCCGCTGGTCCATCCCGAGCAGAAAAACATCGATTACATGTTCGAGAATATGGATCGCCCGACCAACTTCACTTTCCGCCGGAACGCGCCGTACCAAGGCTTGGCCACGATCCGGCAATTCTCGGGTCAGGCGGTGAGAAGCCTCTATGCCGAGATGGAGCCGCCCGCCACGCCCACACGGCTCGCTCAAAGCACCCGCTAGAGCACGGCGCCCTCGAAAATTTCTGCTGGTAGGACGCGGCCTCTAAGCCGCCTCAGCGTCGGCCATGCCGAGCGCATGAAGATAGGTGGCAAGAACCGCCTCTTCCTCGCGCCGCTTGTTCTCGTCCTGCTTGCGCAAGCGGATCACCGATCTCAAGGCCTTGGCGTCAAAGCCATTGCCCTTGGCCTCGGCATAGACCTCGCGCAGATCGGCGGCGAGGGCGGCCTTTTCCTCCTCGAGCCGCTCAATGCGGGAAACGAAGGTACGAAGCTGGTCTTTGGCTGATGTCTGGAGCTGCACGGTTCAAGTCCCCTGGATTTCGATTCGAGCTGAGGCAAGCTTAGGGCCCGCCGATTCGCCGCGGCAAGATGCGCGCACGCTCTTATCCCGCTTATCCAGAGCGTCGTTCGGTCAAAGGCCGGCCCGGGCCCCTACCCTCTGCGTTGGGTTTTCTCCACCGGGGCCTCGGTTTGGTACTCTGCCTTCCACTCTTCGTAATCCATGCCGTAGACCGCTTCCCGCGCGTCTTCCTTGCTGAGGGGAAGGCCTCTTTCGGCCGCCGCGTCGCGATACCAATTGGCGAGGCAATTCCGGCAAAACCCGGCCAGCTCCATCAGGTCGATATTTTGCACATCGGTGCGTTCGCGTAAGTGCGTGAGCAGCCGCCGGAATGCCGCCGCCTCGATCTCAATTCTTGTCTTCTCGTCCATGGCGGATCGCTCCGTCTTGCCAGCTTCGTCTGTGCAGGACCCATGCAGCTCGATCGCATAGAGCCCGTCTTTGGCGGCGCCCAGCACCTTGCCGAGGGCTTCCGCCAACCGCGCGGCCCATTCGGCCTGCCCTTCCGCCCCGAGGACCAGATCCTGCCGCAACTCGATCAACGCATGAGCCAGCCCGCGCGCCGTCCCGTGCCGGTAGAGCGTGTCGCCTTTGAGTTGTCCGGAATAGGGAACGTTGTCTCCGACCTCAAGCCCGGGAACAGACCGCAACGCGTCAAGCAAAGGCACCGCCAGCCTCGGGTCCTTGTCCCACAAGATGCCGGCACCCCATGGCCGCGGGATGCCTTTCCAAGCTTGGGTGAAGCTGTGCACCGAGACGATGACCGGCGGCCGGCCCATGTCGATCGCCGAATTCAAGGCGTGCTCGATGGCCCGGTGATAGGGCTTATAGAACGTATCGAGCCGCGCCTGGATGGCGGCGGCATCGAGCCCGACATTGCCCGGCACGATCAGTCCATCGGCGACCTGCATGATCAGCGTCGGATCGTCGAGACCGCGATTGGGATCGATCAGAAGCCGCGAGAAGCGCGACAGGATCGCCGGTGCGCCCAGCCTTTTAGCCAGCTGCTCGGCGACGGCGGCGGCGCCGAGATCGTAAGCAATGTGCCGGTGGAGGTCCTCCTCCTTGAGGCCGAGCCGGTCAAAGGCCGGCGGAATCGTGTTCTCGGCATGGTCGCAGAGAATGAGCAGGCCTGTGCGCGCGTCGCCTTCGATGCTGCGGTAGGGCGTTGTGCCCAAATCGTCTTGTGGAAGAGTGTCCAGACTTCGCTCCGCGCGGGAAAGGCTAACGCTTCTTTCTTGCGCATCCGCTTGCATCGCGGCAAGAAAAAAGCTTGATCGTGGCCCCGGTTGCGTCGCAATTGTCCATGATTTTCGACGGGTCTTTATCCGTCAACTCTGAGCTTTATAATCGGCCGCAATGGTCAGAGAAACGAAACGAATTCGAGGCTAACCTTCCGCATTCCTTAAGATGGCGGCCTCTCAGCGAGATAATGCCTAGTATAACTTCGATCTTGATCAGAACCGCCGGCAAGCGTCCCCTCACCTCTTCCGTGGCTTTGTGGCGCGGCTTGCTGACCGGCCTGATAATGGCGCTTGCCGCTTGTCTCGGTGCTGCCCCCGCGCAGGCCGACCTCAAGCTCTGCAACACGACGGCAAGCCGGGTCGGCGTCGCGATCGGGTATAAGGACACTGAGGGCTGGGCCACCGAGGGGTGGTGGAACATCGCCTCTCACAGCTGCGAGACCTTGCTCAAAGGCGTGTTAATCGCTCAGTTTTATTATATCCATGCCATCGATTATGATCGCGGCGGAGAATGGTCCGGGACCCTGTTTATGTGCACCGACGACAAATCGTTCACCATCCGTGACACCAAGGATTGTGAGAAGCGCGGCTATAAAAAGACCGGCTTCTTCGAGGTCGACACCGGCGAGGAACGGGACTGGACCGTCCGCCTTACCGATCCAGAAAACGAAACGCAGGCAAAATGAGGCGAGAGCGCCGGGTCAAGATCGTCGCTACGCTCGGTCCTGCATCCAACAATGAAGAGACGATGCGGCGCCTGTTCGAGGCGGGCGCCGACGTGTTCCGCGTGAACATGAGTCATTCCACGCATGACGGCCTGCGCGACATCCATGCCATCGTCCGTAAGCTCGAGATCGAATTCTCCCGCCCCATCGGCATCCTGGTCGATCTCCAGGGCCCCAAGCTTCGCATCGGCAAGTTCGAGTCGGGCACGATCAGGCTGAACGAAGGCGATATCTTGAGCTTCGTTCGCCGCGAATCGGTCGGCGGGCTGGGGCGCGTGCATCTGCCGCACCCGGAAATCTTCACCGCCGTGCAGCCCGGTCATCTGCTCCTGCTCGACGACGGCAAGTTTAAGCTCCGTGTTGTCGAGTCGAGCGACGTTCGCATCGATGCCGAGGTGATGTCGAGCGGCCTGCTGGGCAGCCGAAAAGGGATCAGCCTGCCTGACACCGTGCTCCCCTTTGGTCCCATGACCGAAAAGGATCGTGCCGACGTCGATTTTGCCATGTCGCTCGGGGTCGGGTGGATTGCGCTCTCCTTCGTGCAGCGCGGAGAAGACATTGCCGAGGTGAAGAAAGTCGTCCGTGGCCGGTCTTCGGTCATGGCCAAGATCGAGAAGCCGTCCGCACTCCATCATCTCGGGGAGATCATCGACAACGCCGACGCCATCATGGTTGGGCGCGGCGATCTCGGCGTCGAGATGCCGGTAGAGAAAGTCCCGGGCCTGCAGAAGCAGATTACCAGGGCTGCCCGCAACGCCGGCAAGCCTGTGGTGGTCGCCACGCAAATGCTGGAATCGATGATCTATTCGCCGGTGCCGACCAGGGCCGAAGTCTCCGACGTCGCCACCGCGGTGTTCGAAGGCGCCGACGCGGTGATGCTGTCGGCCGAATCGGCGGTGGGCAAATACCCGGTTGAAGCCGTCGCCACCATGGATCGCGTGGCCATCGAGGTCGAACGCGACCCGCTCTACGACGCCATTATCCACGCCCAGCGCATCGGTCCGGAGGCGACCGGCGCGGATGCGATCTCGGCCGCGGCCCGCACCGTGGCGGAGACGCTCAATCTCGCGGCCATCATCTGCTACACGGCGTCCGGCCTCACCAGCCTGCGCGCCGCCCGCGAACGCCCCAAGCAGCCCATCATCGCCTTGACGCCGATTCCCGCCACCGGGCGCAAACTGGCTCTGGTTTGGGGTCTGCATTGCGTGCTCACCGACGACCCCCGCGACCTTGACGATATGGTCGCCAAGGCCTGCCGCATCGCTTTCCGCGAGGGCTTTGCCCTTGCAGGCGAACGCGTGATCATCTCAGCCGGCGTGCCGCTCGGCATGTCGGGAGCCACCAATCTGCTTCGGATTGCCGATGTCGGAGACGCTTCCGACGACTATTCCGACGACTATTAGCCGCGCCGGCCGCTAGAGTTCGCGGGAGCCGACCTCGCGGGAGAGAAACCGGACCGCTTCGGTGGCGTTGTCGAGAAACGGATTCACCTCCAACGCTTTGCGATAGGCCTCGAGCGCGTCCTTCTTGGTGCCGAGAGCCTCGAACACGAGGCCGAGATCTTCCAGCGCCCGGTAATGCTTAGCGTCGCGATCAATCGCGCGCTTAAGATCGTCAAGGGCGAGTTGGTACTCCGCTTTCAAGTAATGCACCTTGGCGCGCAGATACCAGGCTTCGGCCTCATCGGGTGCGATGACGACCGTGGCATCGAGAATCTCACCGGCAAGATCAAGGTCCGGTTCCTTGGTGAAACGCGCGGCCCGGTTGAGCAGGAGATCGACCGTGTCGCTTCCCGTGGCACGCCAAAGCCTTTCGATGATCACCATGATCTGCTGAGCGGACCCCGCGTCCTTGGCCTCGCCAAGCTTCACATATAACTCGCCAAGCACTTTGGGCTTGTCTTCAGGGCTTGGCAGCGGGACGTCGAACGGCGACAGAACGATCTGGTCTTGATCGTTGTCTCCAGGGGAGTGTAGTGGCGTGCCGCCTTCGAGATCCTCTCTGAGCTCGGGCCGAAACATGCCGCGATCGAGTTTGCGCGGCGCGGTTTGGTCCGCAGGCGGCACTTCCAGATTTGGCAATTCGGTTCCGCCCGGCGCGATCTCGGCAGGCGCCCCGGCTTCAGACGGCGCCCATTCCTCGTCCTCGAAGGCAGAGGCGTCTGTGCCGGCAATGAAACCGATGGCGAAGAGACACGCGGCAACAACAACCGCGGTCGCGTTTGGCGGTGCTAAGCGGACGCTTCGATAGGTCCGCATCGGAGATTAGCCCTGTCTCGCCTTATAGCGGCGGTTGGTCTTGTTGATGACGTAGAGGCGCCCGCGCCGCCTTACCACGCGGTTATTGCGATGGCGCTTGCGCAACGCTCGGAGCGAATTCTTGATCTTCATGGCAAGCATCCATCCTTGCTTGGAGAAAAGGCGCTGGCGGGGGCCTTGTTAGCGCCCGACGGCAGAGCGGGCGGACCATAGGAAGGGCGGCCTGTTCTGTCAATATTTCCGGCCTTTTTGCCTCGCCCAGTCGGCGGGGAAAGCGATTGACAGGCGCCTTGCCGGTCCTATACTTAACCTTATGGTTAAGTATCAAGACACCACGCTGGACCGCACCTTCTCAGCCCTTGCCGACCCGACACGCCGGGCGCTTCTGGCGCAACTGGAAGCCCACACAAGCGTTTCAGTGAGCGAGCTTGCCCGGCCGTTTGCCATCTCGCTTCCCGCCGTCATGAAGCATCTCGACGTGCTGTCTGACGCCGGTTTGATCACGCGGCGAAAAGCAGGCCGCACCGTTACCTGCCAGTTGGCCGCCGCCCCGATGGAGCAAGCCATGGACTGGCTCAACCGTTACCAGCGCTTCTGGCCGGAACGCCTCGACCGGCTCGCAGCCTTTGTGGAGGAAGATCGATGCCCGCCCAAGCCAGCCTCGCCCTCAAGCCCAGCCTCACCCTCAAACGTCGTCTCGATGCAACGCCGGAAAAAGTCTACGCCGCCTGGACCGACCCCGAAAAAATCCTGAAATGGTTCGGTCCCGATTCCGGTCCCGTCCAGGACGCCGCCACCGATGTCAGAGTGGGCGGCCGCTATGCCGTATCGTTCTCGACCGAGGACGGCGAGCAGCATCATGTGAGCGGTGTCTACCGGGAGGTCGTGCCGGACCAGAAACTCGTCTTCACGTGGATGTGGCGCACCATGCCCGAGCGCGAGTCCCTGGTTACAGTTTTGATCAAGCCCGACGGTGACGGCACGCTTCTGACCCTGATCCACGAGCAGTTCTTCGATGAGCCCGCACGCGACCGCCACGCGGAAGGCTGGACGGGCTGCCTCGACAAGCTCGCCCGGTTCCTTGCCTAGCCCCGACGACAGGCTCAACGGCCCTTGATGGAGAAGACCATGGAGAAACAGAAGATTGTGCCGCCGGATCAATGGCTTGCCGCGCGCAAGGCCTTGCTCGCTAAGGAAAAGGCGCTGACCCGGGCGCGCGATCAACTGGCCGCCGAGCGGCGGTCGCTTCCCTGGGTCAAGGTCGAGAAGGACTATGTATTCGACACGGGCTCCGGCAAGAAGACGCTGGCCGAACTGTTCGGCGATAACAGCCAGCTCTTTGTCTATCACTTTATGCTCGGGCCCGGCTGGACGGAGGGCTGCCGGAGTTGCTCCTTCCTTGCCGATCAGTTCGACGGCGCGACCATCCACTTGGCTGCGCGCGACGTGGCGCTTGTCGCGGTTTCGCGCGCGCCGCTCGCCGAGATCGAAGGCTTCAAGCAGCGCATGGGCTGGCGCTTTCCCTGGGTGTCGTCCTTCAGCAGCGACTTCAATTTCGACTACCGCGTCTCGTTCAGGGACGACGAGGTGAACGCCGAGGGCGATTACAACTATGCGCGGCAGAAAGTTCAGAGCGAGGAGATGCCTGGTGCAAGCGTGTTCTACAAGGATGAAGACGGCACAGTGTTCCACACCTATTCCGCTTACGGTCGCGGACTCGATATCTTGATCGGGCCTTATAATTTTCTCGATCTCACGCCTAAGGGACGGGACGAGGCCGATCTGCCCTTCACCATGGCCTGGGTGCGCCATCACGACCGCTACGACGCGGCAAAGTCTTAGCAAGGAGAGCGTCATGCCAATCGCCGCGTCGAAGATCACGCCCTGCCTGTGGTTCGATACCGAAGCCGAACAGGCCGCGCGTTTTTATTGTTCAATCTTCAAAGATTCCAGGATTGGGACGATCAGCCATTTCAACCGCGAGGGAAAAGAGATCCATGGCAAGGACGCGGGCTCGGTCATGGCTGTCGCGTTCGAACTCGAAGGACAAAAATTCTCCGCGCTCAATGGCGGTCCGCAATTCAAGTTCAATGAGGCGATTTCCTTCCAAGTGCATTGCGACGACCAGACCGAGGTCGACTATTTCTGGGCCAAGCTTAGCGAGGAAGGCCAGGAAGGGCCGTGCGGCTGGCTGAAAGACAGATACGGCCTGTCCTGGCAGATCGTGCCCAAGGCTTTGTTCAAGATGCTGTCGGGCGCCGACCGGGAGAAGTCAGAGCGCGTCACCAAGGCGTTCCTGCAAATGAAGAAATTCGATATCGCCGCGCTCGAACGAGCCTATGCCGGCCAGGATTGAGAACAGAGGAGCAGATCACGTGACCAGCACCACGACGAAACAGGGCAATCCGGCCAAGGGGTTCGAATTTTATATCAAGCGCACGGTCAACGCCCCGCGCGAGCGCGTGTGGCAGGCGTGGACCGAGGAGGAACAACTCGGCCAGTGGTGGGGACCCAAGGGCTTCGAAGTCGTCTCGGCGAAAGTCGATCTCCGGCCCGGGGGCACGTTCCACTATCTCTTGCGCTCGCCGAACGGTGAGGAGATGTGGGGGAGATTCCTGTTCCGCGAGGTCGTGCCACAGGAACGGCTGGTCTTTATCAGCTCGTTTTCCGATCCCGAAGGCGGCGTGACCCGGCACCCGCTGCACGAGGGCTGGCCCCTCACCCTCCTGTCGACGGTGACCTTTGCCGACGCCGGCGCAG
>CAZFYL010000010.1:26893-34327 GCA_964523345.1 uncultured Methyloceanibacter sp. | reverse complement strand
GATCGGCATCCAATTCCAGATTGAGCGTGACCGTGCTGACATTCTGCGTCGACGACGCGGTCAGCGTGTCGATGCCCTCAGTGCTTGCTACCGCCTGCTGAATCGGCACGGTGATGAAGCCCTGGATGAGTTCGGCGTTCGCGCCCGGATAGCTCGTGGTGACCGTAATCGTGGTGTTGGAGAGCTCCGGATATTGCCGGATCGGCAACTTGAAGCCGGCTTGGACGCCGACCAGCAGGATCAACAAGCTGACGACCGTGGCAAGCACCGGGCGCTTGATGAAGATATCGGTGAAGTGCATCGGTCTACTGCTTGGGCAGTTCTGCCGGCGGCTTGAGCGCGCCCGAATTGTCGACCTTGATAGTGGCGCCCGGCTGCAATTTCAGCTGGCCGCTGGTGACCACCTCCTCGCCCGCCTTGATGCCCTCGAGAATGGCAACGCGATCGCCTTGGGCCGGCCCGACCCGGACAAAACGGCGTTCCACCGTGAGCTGGGGCTTCGCGGCCTCCCCCTCGGCCGGGGCTGCATCGGCGGCCACGGCGGACGCGACGGGCTCGTTGGCGGCTATCGGCGTGGACGATTCTGCCGGCTTCGGCGCGCCGGGCTTCACCACCCAGACGCTGTCGCCATAGAGTCCGTAGGTCAGGGCCGTCCGCGGCACCGTAACGAACTCCTTCTCTCCCCCTGCAAGCACGGCGACGTTGGCGAACATGCCCGGAATGAGCAGGCGATCCGGATTCGGGACCGTGCCCCGCACCATCAAGGTCCGGCTGTCCTGACTGATCCGCGCGTCGAGCGCCTCCACCTTGCCCTTGAAGGTCCGGTCCGGGTAGGCATCGGCGGTGAGCTCGATCTCGCTGCCGATACCGAACTTGCCGACCATCCCCTCAGGCACGGGGAAGTCGACCCAGATCGGGTCGAGCGATTGCAGCCACACCAGGCTGTCTCCCGGCGACACATATTGCCCCTTCTCCACCCGGCGCAAGCCGAGCCGGCCGGCGAAGGGTGCGGCGATGTTCTTCTGCGCAATGATGGCTTCGACACGATGCACCGAGGCGGCCGCCGAGTCGCGCTTGGCAATGGTCTCGTCGAGCGTCGCTTGCGACACCGCGCCTTTCTTGACCAAGTTCGACTGCCGTGCGAAATCGAGAGTGTGCTGGGTGAGAGTCGCCTTATGGTCGGCGAGATCGGCCTCTTCCACGGAGGTATCGAGCTCAACCAGCGTCTCACCCTTCTCCACGTCGTCGCCGCTGTCGAAGAAGTAGTGCATGACGGTGCCGCCCACTTGGGGAGACACCTCCACGCCCTCGATGGCGACAAGCGTGCCGATGGCGCGGAGCCGATCAGTCCAGTTCTCGGTTTTGGCGGCCTCAGTGGTCACCGTCACCGCCGGCGGCGTCATTTTCGCCATGAACTCGCCGATCATCTTCGGCTTGAAGACGAGATTGAAGTAGCCCACTCCGCCGAGGAACAGGCCAACGATAATCGCGGCGATGAAAAAGCGTATGATCATGTCGTTGCTGCTTGCCGGCCCAATGCCGGGGCGAGGGCTCTAACGTTGCCCCTGGATAAGGCCAAATTGGGCCTCCTCCCGGACGCCTCGTCAAAACCTAAGGAGGCTCCGCGCTCTGTGCAAGTTGAACGGGATGCCGCATCAGGGTGCGCTTATCACGCGGATTCGCGGCTGAATTTAGGCTAATTGCCAAAGAAACCCTGCATCGAGCGCATGATGTCGCTGCTGCCCGCGCTGCGATTCACCGGGCGCGCTTCGGATTCGCTGACCTGGCTCTTGGGCGGCTCGGGCGGTGGCTCCGGGAAGCCGGTCGCGTCGCCGAACAACGCCAAGGCGAGTTTGCGGTCGAGCCCGTAGACGTCGGCAAAGGTCTCGACCTTGCCGCTCTCATCCGCCACCGCCGTGAAATAGACCATATGCACCGGAAATTGCCGCTCCAGCGCGACCGCGCTGTTGACGCCGCTGTCCCACAACTCCTTGACGCGCTCTTTGCTGACGCCGTTGCTCTGTGCGAGCAAGACCTCCGCAAACCGATCAGGCTTCTCCATGCGCACGCATTCATGTCCGATCATGCGTTTCGCCTTCTTGAAATATTTTTTCCGGACGGGGAGCGTGTCGTGCATGTAAACCGTGTGCCGGTTGGGATAGAGGAATTTGACCTTACCGAGATTGTTATGCGATCCGGATTTCTGCGAGAACGTATAAGCCTCGCCGTTGACCCGATTCCAATCGATTTTGGTCGCGTCCACCGGCTGCCCGTTATAGCTGACATAGAGCTTATGTTTCTTGAGGATTGAGTAGCGCTTTGCCTGCAGCATCGGCAGGATATTTTCCTTCACCACCGTTTCGGGCGCGACCCATTCGGGATTGAACACAATGGTTTTCATCGGCGACGTGAACACAGGCGTCGCGTAACCGATGGTTCCGACCAGCGTCTTGTCGGTATAGATCGTCTTGTTGTCCTTGATGACATGAAGCATGAACGAGGCGGAGTTCACCATCACATGGATGTCGCCTAGCTCTTCCGGCATCCAGCGCCAGCGCTCCATGTTGATGAGGATGCGTTTGACGTCCTTGTTCTTTCCTGCCGCGTCCCCGGCTTTGTCGCGTGCCGCGAGCAGCGCTTGGCGTAAGCGCACGAACTGCTCGTGCTTGGGATGGAGCGAACGCAGGTAGGCGGCGGGCGCCTCGGCCAGCTCGATTTCGGCCAGCACCTCCTCTGGCTGGCGCAAGGGCGGCTTTTGATCGAATAGGCTGCTGACCTCTGACGGGGTCAATCGGCCGCCGCGCGCAAAGCGGGCATATTTCAGAATGGCAAGATCGAGCTTGATCTCGGCGAGCGCCTGCGCTTCCGGCGTCGCCGGCAAAGCATCGGCGGACGGAAGTTCGAACGATGCAGGATCGAGACCCCAATCGCCGGCCTTTTCGATCTCGAACAGAGCCTCTTGTCCCTTGGCCGAAAGGCCCATCTCCGTCATCCATAGCGGTCCACCGGTCCTTGCCGCATAGAACGAGGCGAGCGCAGCCACATCGCCGGCATGCTCTTTTTCGAAAGCCGCCTCTGAGAGCTTGGTCCTGATGATGGACACAACCGGGTCGGCAGGCACGGGCTCTGCTGCGAGGCTTGAGGCCGGATCGGTTGAGGCTGGTGCGCTCTCAGTTATGGATGGTTGAGAGGCCTCGGGTGCAGGCGCGGCTGCGTCAGGCGCCGATTGGCTCTCAGGCGGAGGCGGCAGCGCCGGGAGCGGTGGCTGTGGCGCTGCTTGCGACGATTGCGGTTGAGGCGTCTCGGTCTTGGGGACCACGGTCTGATCCTGGGCATTCACAGGCGCGCCAGCCCACGCCAGGGCCGCCGTCAGGCCTATCAGGACAGTTGGCAGGACTTGCCACCGCATCCCCGCACTCCCTTGCGATCTTTCAAGAAACTAGCCCGTGCTCAAGTCTTAGGCCACCCCCGCTCGGCCGCCCGTTTTGGCGCTTTTTGTGGCCCACGCCGGGACCTGAACGCACCGCCACAATGTCTGATCGCCGCGCCTGGCCCCACACGCGGCAGGCAATCGGTAGACTTCGACTCAAATTGATCGCGTCTGGCCGATTCATCATTGATGCGAGAAAGGTTCGACGGCGCGCGCCAAGCCGGACAATTTGGCCCGAGCGCAAGCCAGACACTCAAAGGGTCAGCCCTGAGAACCTGTTGCAATGATTGACGCCCCTCAACAGCCTATACCGCAAGCGTCAGGGGAAATGTCCGACGAGACCATCGAGAGCATCGCTCTCGCTGGAGCTGCGGCAATTCAGCGGCTGATCGCCGACCGCAACGCTCTGCGGAACTGCATAAGTGCGCAACAGCAAGACTTGATCGCGCTGACGACGGCCAACCAGGAGCTTCTCGAACGCCTCCGCTTGTTCCGCCGGCTTTATCTGGAGTTCGGGTCACGCATTCTGGCGCAACTCGAACAGTTCGATAGACTGACGCGTGAGGCCATACCAAGCACCGCGCGTGCATCGGCTCCCGAGGACGACACCAACCTGATCGCGCTTGCCCACCGCCTTAGGCCGAACAACGGCGTGGCGACGCCCACCAATGGAGCTGCCTCTTAACACCCGCCTAGAGCGGGATGTTGTCGTGCTTCTTCCAGGGATTCTCGACGAGCTTGTTGCGGAGCATCTGCAATGCCCGTGCAACGCGCTTGCGCGTGCCATGCGGCAGGATCACCTCGTCGATATAGCCTCGCTCGGCGGCGACGAACGGATTGGCAAAGCGCGCTTGATACTCGTCGATGCGCTTCTTGATTTTGGCGGGGTCTCCAAGCTCGGCGCGATAGAGGATCTCGACCGCACCCTTGGCGCCCATCACCGCAATCTCGGCCGACGGCCAGGCATAGTTCACATCGCCCCTGATATGCTTTGAGCTCATAACATCGTAGGCGCCGCCATAGGCTTTACGGGTAATGACCGTGACCTTCGGCACGGTCGCCTCGGTGAAGGCGAATAACAGCTTGGCGCCGTGCTTGATCAGGCCGCCATATTCCTGGTCCGTGCCGGGCAGGAACCCGGGCACATCGACAAACGTCACGAGTGGAATGCTGAAACAGTCGCAGAAGCGCACAAAGCGTGCCGCCTTGCGCGAGGCATCGGAATCGAGCACACCGGCAAGCACCATCGGTTGGTTGGCCACGACCCCAATTGTGCGGCCCTCCATACGGGCGAAGCCGACCACAATGTTGCGGGCGAAGTCTGCCTGGATCTCGAAGAAATCGCCCTCGTCAACGATCTTATGGATTAGCTCCTTGATGTCGTAGGGCTTGTTGGGATGGTCGGGGACCAGCGTGTCGAGCGACTTCTCCATGCGGTCCCACGGATCGCGGGTGGGAAGCTCCGGCACGCCGGAGAGATTGCTCGACGGCAGAAAATCCATCAGCCGCCGCATTTGCAGCAGCGCTTCGACATCATTTTCGTAGGCGCCGTCGGCGATCGACGACTTCGTGGTGTGCACCACGGCGCCGCCGAGCTGTTCGGCCGTGACCTCTTCCTTGGTGACCGTCTTCACTACGTCAGGGCCGGTGACGAACATGTAAGACGTGTCCTTCACCATAAAGATGAAATCGGTCATGGCCGGCGAGTACACATCGCCGCCCGCACACGGTCCCATGATGAGCGAGATTTGCGGGATCACGCCCGACGCAAGCACGTTGCGCAAAAACACCTCGCCATAACCGCCGAGCGCCGCCACGCCTTCTTGGATGCGCGCGCCGCCGGCGTCGAACAGGCCGATGATCGGCGCGCGGTTCCTCAGCGCCATGTCTTGAATCTTGACCATCTTCTCGGCATGGGCCTCCGACAGAGACCCGCCGAACACGGTGAAGTCCTTGGCGAAGACGTAGACGACGCGGCCGTTGATGGTGCCCCAGCCGGTCACCACGCCGTCGCCGGGGACGCGCGTCTTCTCCATGCCGAAATCGCTGCAGCGGTGTTCGACATACATGTCGAACTCTTCGAAGGAGCCTTCGTCGAGCAGGAGGTCGAGCCGTTCGCGCGCCGTCAGTTTGCCGCGGGCATGCTGGGCCTCGATTCGGGACGTCCCCCCGCCGACCCGCGCCTTGTCGCGACGAATCTCAAGTTCTTCAAGGACTTCCTTCATAGCCGCTCCCCAGGTGACGACTCCTCCGCGACCGTGAATAGCACGCGGTTCATACGGCGCAAATGGCGCAAGCCCTCCCCTCCTCAGGTGCCGCCGAGCGACAGGAGCCGGGCGGCGGCGGCAAAATCGCGCCAGCGTGCCTTCCGGCGTGCAGCCGCCTCCGCATCCTCGCCCCATTGGCCGATCTGCCAGTCTTCATCGACATGGGCCGCTCGCCACGCCTGTTCCGGGGTTGTCTGTTCAAGCGCCACGGCTAGGGCGAGAAGCGCCGAGCCGGTGAGCCCTGTCATGAGATGGAGCGCCGCGAGACTGAATGGGTCATGGCCGGCGAGACTATCCTTGAGCCGGTCGAGCGAAGCTTGCGGCTGGGCCACATGGACGATTCCCTCCGCGAGCATGAGGGGCGCATCGAGAGTAGACTTCGCCCAGTCGAGAACCGGGTCCCATTGCGCAAGTTGCGCCTCGATGAGCCCTTGAGGACCATCGGCGCGGTAGCAAAGGAGATCGGACGCGGCATAGCTGAGAATATCGTCGATGACGGCTTGCTCACGGCCGACCACGCCATCGATTGTGCTATTGGCAAGCTTGGTGAGAGGCATGGTGGCAGGATCGATGAGGTCCTGCTGCGCCCGCCACTCCTCGGCGACCGCCTCGGCGAGTGCTAATGTCGGCAACAACAGCTGCGCCTTTCCTGGGGTGCGCACCGGCTTGCCGTCGAGCAACAAGGCAAAGCCCCCGTCCCGGCCCTCGACGCTAACGCTCTTATAGAAGCGCTTTGGAAAATTCGGCGCTGAGGCGGGGGTCTTACCGGCTTCTTTCATCAGGACCTAGCTTGGTGACGATGACTTGCGGTGTGCCGGAGATGATGCGGAATTTCTTGCGCAAGCTTCTCATAAGTTTGTCGCAACGCCTCAAGCTCTCGATCGTCGAGCTCTTCAAGATCGAGCAGCTTATTGCTCGCCGTTCGCGTCACGCGAATAAGCTCGTCGAGCTTGATCTGCATGGCGATGGTGTCGCGGGTCTGTGTGTTCTGGATCACGAACACCATGAGAAACGTAATGATCGTGGTTGCCGTGTTGATGACGAGTTGCCACGTGTCGCTAAAGCCGAACAGCGGTCCTGTAGAACCCCAAAGCAAGATCGCTATGACCGCGAGGATAAAGGCGGTCGGGCGCCCTGTAACGTGAGAGACATGTTGCGCGAAGCGCGCAAACCAGCTTGGCCTCGGATGCATCGCGGTCTCGCCTCCAATTTGTCTATTGTCCTTCCCTATCATAGAGCCTCAGAACGCAGGTTCTGAGGCCAAACCTTCGCCAAAACCGAAAAGGGAAAAGCTTGTCTTCATATGTTCGGGCAACGGCGCTGTCACGTCCACCACTCCTTCCCCTGAGGGATGAGGAAAGCTGATACGCCGCGCATGCAGGTGAAGCTTGTTGTCGATGCCCTCAGGAAGCTCGGTACGGCTCGGATATTTGCTGTCACCCAAAATCGGATGGCCGATGATGGCCATGTGGGCGCGCAGCTGGTGCTGCCGCCCGGTCACCGGTTTAAGGGAAAGAAACGAGACCATTTGGCCGGTCCGATCGACGACGGCGTAATAGGTGACCGCCGATTGCGCCACATTCTGCTCGCCGGGGCGCGCTTTGCGCACGCGGTCGCCATCTGGACTTGACGCTTTCACCAGGGCGGCCTCGATCTTGCCTTGAGGCGGCTTAGGCACGCCATGCACCAGGGCCCAGTAGATCTTCCGCACCGAACGGGTCTGAAAGGCGCGGCCGA
>CAZFYL010000010.1:0-26793 GCA_964523345.1 uncultured Methyloceanibacter sp. | reverse complement strand
TGCACCAGGGCCCAGTAGATCTTCCGCACCGAACGGGTCTGAAAGGCGCGGCCGAGCTTGGCGGCAACCGCCCGCTTTTTGGCCGCGACGAGCACACCCGATGTGTCGCGGTCGAGCCGGTGCACCAGGCGCGGCCGCTTCTCAGGCCCCTCGCCCAAGCCTTCGAGCAAGCGATCGATATGATGCGCCGTCTTGGTCCCGCCCTGCACCGCAATGCCCGGCGGCTTGTTGAGGATCAGCAGATCGTCGTCCTCGTAAAGGGTGATAGCGGCGAGGAACTCACGTTCCGCCTTGGACAGACGCCGCTGCTGTGGAGATGGCGGGGCGGTATCGGGAAGCGGCGGCACACGGACCTTCTGGCCTCGGGCAAGACGCGTGCTTGCCTTTGCGCGCGCACCATCGACCCTCACCTGCCCCGTCCGCAGCAGCTTCTCCAGCCGGCTATGGGGCAGGCTCGCATAGTGGGTCTTGAACCAGCGGTCGAGACGCATGCCGTCCTCGCCGGCATCTACAAGCTTGGTTTCAACCCCTGCCATGGCCTTTCTCTGTTCCCTTGAGGTGAGACGTTCTGTCAGGACACAGGACTTGATCGGGAGCTATTCCTGGCTAAAGTCTTAAAAGTGCAGAAGGGGATGGAGTCCCCCTGAACCGCCGCCGAGCTAATGACTCCTACTGCATAGTCGTTATGCGGTGGGAGCTTCAAGTCCGCGAGCCCGCTGCTTGATGGCGGGCTTTTTGTTGCTTGCTTGGAGCAGGCCGTAGGCGGACGATGGGACTTTGGGACAATGGGAAGCACGCTAATACTCTATTGTTGGATTGCCGTCGGCAGCGCGCTCGGCGGGGTCGCCCGCTATTGGTGCTCGGGCGTCGCTGCGCGCCTATTCGGCGAGACCTTTCCTTGGGGCACGCTGTTCGTGAACGTGACAGGTTCCTTCATCATCGGGTTTTTCGCCACCATGACCGGTCCTGACGGACGCATCTTTGCCGGCTCAGCCATGCGTCAATTCGTGATGCTTGGATTGCTCGGCGGCTTCACCACGTTTTCCTCCTTCAGCCTGCAAACGCTCAACCTCGTCCAGGACGGCGAATGGTTTCAGGCGGGCGGCAATATCGTAGGGTCCGTCGTCTTGTGTCTTTTTGCGGTTTGGCTCGGGCACCTCTGTGCGCTGAGCCTTAACGCCATGAAGTGGACTTGACCCATGCCGCTCTCCAGCGACGCCATCCTGTTACGCATCTTCATCGGCGAGGACGACAAGGCAGGCTCTCAGCCGCTCTATGAGGCAATTGTGCTGAAAGCACGCGAGATGGGCCTTGCCGGGGCGACCGTGTTGCGGGGTCCCTTGGGATTTGGCCATTCCAGTGTGCTGCACACGGCCAAAATCCTGCGCCTGTCCCAAGATCTGCCGCTCATCATCGAGATCGTCGACAGCGAAGACAAGATCGCCGGCTTCGTCGCCGCCATCGAACCCATTATCGGCAGCGGGCTGGTCACGACCGAAAAGGTCAAGGTGATCCGCTACGGCCAAGGCGGTCCTTGCGATTCAGACTAGCGCCTGTAAGGAAAAAGACGGCTATTTCACCGTCACGCTCGCTTTAATCGCCATGAGCCGCACGAGATAGGCTTCAGGAAGCCCGTGATGCTGCGCCCCATTGATGATGTGATCCATGTACTCTCTGGAAGGCTCGGCCCCGAGTTCGTCAGGATAAGCGATGTAGGTGAACGCTGCGACGGCCTCGCCGTTTAAGCCATCGAGCCTTACCTGAATTTCCTCCAGATTGTGGCGGTTCTGTTCGGAGGTCCCGCCAGGAACATAGCCTTCGGCCTCATGCAGATTGGCCGCATCCTTGTCACTCAGCTCATAAAGCACGCCCCAGAGCACTTCTCCTTCGGCCGGCGCAAAGCCGGCCGTCGCACATTGTCGGCTCGGCGACCGGCGCGGAAAGCAGAGTTCGAAATCCGGCAAACAGGCCCGTCCGCGTACCTCGTGCGAAGGACAGCGTTCCCGCATTTGCTGTGGATCCATATTGGAGCCGAAGGCGAAGTAGATCATTGCGGATTCGCCTTCTTCTTGTTCTTGCGCAAGGCGGCGAAACGCTCGAGCCGTTGTTTGAGCTCGGCCTCGAAGCCGTAGGCGGTCGGCGCATAGAAACTCTGCCGCGCCAAGCCGTCGGGAAAATAATTCTGGCCTGAGAACGCTTCGTCCTCGTTGTGATCGTAAGCGTAACCCTTGCCGTACCCCTCTTGCTTCATGAGCCGGGTCGGAGCGTTGAGGATATGTTTCGGCGGCAGCAAAGAACCGCTCTCCTCCGCCGCACGCTGGGCCGAACCGAAAGCGGAATAGGCGGCGTTCGACTTCGGCGCGGCGGCAAGATAGATCGCCGCTTGAGCGAGCGCGAGCTCGCCTTCGGGGCTGCCGAGGAAATCGTAAGTGTCCTTCGCCGCGATCGCCTGCACCAGCGCATTAGGATCGGCGAGCCCAATATCCTCGACCGCCATTCGCACCAGCCGCCGGGCGATATAGAGCGGATCCTCGCCGCCGGCGAGCATGCGCGCCAGCCAATAAAGCGCGGCATCGGGGTCGGAGCCCCGCACCGATTTGTGTAGCGCGCTGATGAGATTGTAATGCCCATCCTGGCTCTTGTCGTAGATCGGCGCCCGCCGCTGCACGAGCGCGATGAGCGCGTCGCGGTCGAACGGCGTCTTGGCGCCCGCAGCCTCGGCCATGAAGATGTCTTCGGCGAGATTGATCGCGCCGCGGCCATCGCCATCGGCCATGGTGACGAGCGCGATGCGCGCCTCGGGCGTCAACGGGAGCATGCGGCCCTCATGGGCCTCGGCCCGCTCAAGCAGAGTCTCGATGGCCGCCTCGTCGAGGCGTTTGAAGGTCAGCACGCTCGCACGCGACAGCAGCGCCGAGTTGAGCTCGAAGGACGGGTTCTCGGTGGTGGCGCCCACCAGAATGATGGTGCCGTCCTCCATGTGCGGCAGGAAGGCGTCCTGCTGCGCGCGGTTGAAGCGATGAATCTCGTCGACGAAAAGCAGCGTGCCGCGGCCGTCCTGACGGCGGGCCTTGGCCGCGTCGAACACCTTGCGCAAGTCTTGAACGCCGGAATGGATGGCCGATAGCTGTTCGAAATGAAGATCGGTCACCTCGGCGAGGAGACGCGCCACAGTGGTCTTGCCGGTGCCGGGCGGGCCCCAGAAGACGACCGAGGAAAGCCGCCCCGCCTTGGCCATGCGCGACAGGGCGCCCTGCTCGCCGAGCAGATGATCCTGGCCGATCACTTCGGCGAGCGAGGTTGGGCGTAACTGGTCTGCAAGCGGCCGCGGCGCAGTATCGGCGAGCCCCGAAGCCTCGAATAGCGTGGCCGCGGCCTTTTTCATCGCCTAGCCCTGGATGGCCAAGTTAAACACTTTTCCGTCTCGGTCGATCGATAGCCGCCAGGTTCCGGCCGAGGCGGTAACAATCTTCATAAGTTGCGCCACCGATCCGACTCGTTCGTCATTGATGGCCACCACGATGTCACCGCGCTTAATACCCAGTCGCGCCGCCGGTGTCCTCGATTTCACGTCCAAAACAACGACGCCCTCGCGGGTATCGTCGTCCATGCCCATCTCCAAGGCAACCGCGGGAGAAAGGTTGGCGACGCTCGACCCGGTCAGCGGATGGCGCCCGCCAAGCTCGTGAACATCCCGCGGCGGATCCTCGATGGGAGCGAGCAGGGCAATGGTGGTTTTCATTTTTTGCCCCTTGCGTATGACCCCGAGTTCAGCCGATCCGCCAATGCCTCTGGTCACGAACCGGTATTGGAAGCCTTGCGGGTTCTGCACCGGTTTTTCGTCCACGCTCACCACCACATCGCCCGGACGCAAGCCCGCCTTGGCCGCGGGGCCCTTGGCGTGCACCTTGGCGACCAGCGCACCGGCCGGGGCTTCGAGACCGAGCGACTCGGCAAGGTCGGACGTGAGCTTTTGCAGCGACGCACCGAGCCAGGGCCTTTGGACTTTGCCGCCTGAAAGCGCCGACTGAACCACGAGCTGGACCATGTTGGAAGGAATCGCAAATCCAATGCCGTGCGAGCCGCCGCTCTTGGAGAAGATCGCCGTGTTGATGCCGACCAGCCGGCCATCCATGTCGACCAAGGCGCCTCCCGAATTGCCGGGATTGATGGGCGCGTCGGTCTGGATGAAGAATTGATAATCGGAGATGCCGACTTGCGTGCGGGCAAGCGCCGAAATGATGCCGCTGGTCACCGTTTGCCCGACCCCGAAAGGATCGCCGATCGCCAGAACCAGATCGCCGACCTCCAGAGTGTCGGAATCATCGAACGTGATGGACGGAAACTCGACCCCCTTGGCGTCGAGGCGGAGAACGGCAAGGTCGGTGTGCTCGTCCTTCAGAACCAACTTGGCCGGAAATTCCCGCCCATCGTTCAGCGCGACCTTAATCTCGGCCTCGCCGCTCCCCTCAATGACATGGTTGTTGGTCACCACGACGCCGTCGCGGGCAACCAGAACGCCCGATCCGAGCGAATTCTGAACGCGTTCGCGCGGGATACCAAAGCGTTCGCCAAAGAACCGCCCGAAAAAAGGATCGTTGAAGAATGGCGAGACCATCTGCGAGACGCGATGGCGCACATAGACGTTCACCACCGCCGGCGCCGCCTTCTTGACCACGGGCGCAAATGACAGCTTGAGCGCCTCGGCGCTCTTCGGAACCGCCCGCTCAGCCTTCGAGGACTCGGCACTCTTCGGAGCCACCTGCTCGGCGCTGCCTGGGCCGGACAGAGCCATCATGGCAACCGCAGCGACCAGCATTGCCGTCCCAGACCGACCAGGGGATTTCACTCTCATTGCCGTTTCGCCTCGCCCGTACCGATCATCTTAGGGTTCCTATAGTGCATGAAACTGGCCTGGGAATACGACCGATTCAAGCCCCGCGGGGCTTGCCCGCCCCCGTCTTTTCAATAAGATGCGCCGGCGCGTGTCTTGCAAACGTCAACAAACCGGATGGGAGAGAAAACGCATGCGTACGATCAAGCTTGTTTTGGCCGCGGGTATCGCTTTGGTGTTTGCAAGCGGCTCCGCTTACGCCATCAAGGTCCAGCAGAAAGCCGAGGCGAAGGGCGATCCCGCCGACGTTTGGGCTATCGCCGGTGAAGCGTTCTGCACAATCGACTCTTGGCATCCGGCCGTTGCTGAGTGCGAAGAAACCAAGGAAGGCGACGCGGTAGTCCGCACGCTCACCCTTCAAGACGGCGGAAAGATCAAAGAGAAACTGACCGGGACCGAGGAGCTCGCCTACACCTACGAAATCATGGAGGGCCCTCTCCCCGTTGCGAATTACTCGTCGAAGCTCTGGGTTGAACCGGGCGACAAGCCCGGAACTTCGGTGATCTATTGGGAATCCGAGTTCGACGCGGCCGACGGCACCAGCGACGAAGAGGCCGAGGGGATCGTCACAGGAATCCTTAGCGACGGCGTCAAAGGCATCGCGAAAAACGCCGAGGCGGCCCAATAAGACTGACAAGGGCGCGCCGCCAGCAAAGCGGTGCGCCCATCGTCTCCTTGATGCTTCAGACCCCGGCCTACGCGGCGGCCTGATCCGCTTCAGCCGGTTCGTTTTGCGGCGGCCCTGAATCGAGACCTTTGGCCTCGGGATCGCGATCGACGAATTCGATCACGGCCATCGGCGCGGAATCGCCATACCGGAATCCGGCCTTAAGCACGCGCGTATAGCCGCCAGGCCGCGCCGCATAGCGGGGCCCGAGCGTGCCGAACAGTTTCGCCACCATGGCTTCGTCGCGGAGCCTTGAAGAGGCGAGCCGGCGCGCATGAAGGTCGCCTCTCTTGGCAAGCGTCACCAGCCGGTCGGCCACACGCCTAAGCTCCTTGGCCTTGGGCAATGTGGTGACAATTTGCTCGTGCTTGATCAACGCCGCAGCCAGACTGGCAAAGAGCGCAGTCCGGTGCGTGGCGGTGCGGTTGAGCTTACGTCCCTGGCGGCGATGGCGCATAGTCGCTGACCTTTAATACGCTTTTTCGGCTTCCTGCGGCCTTGAGGCTTGCGATCAATAATGATCTTCGAAGCGCTTGGCCAGCTCTTCGATGTTCTCGGGCGGCCAATCCGGCACTTCCATGCCGAGATGGAGCCCCATCGAGGCCAGCACCTCTTTGATCTCGTTCAGCGACTTTCGGCCGAAGTTCGGCGTACGCAACATCTCGGCTTCGGTCTTCTGGATGAGATCGCCGATATAGACGATATTGTCGTTCTTGAGACAGTTGGCCGAGCGGACCGACAGCTCGAGTTCGTCGACCTTCTTCAGCAGCGCGGCATTAAAGACAAGCTCAGGCTGCCGCTCGAAAGGCACTTCCTTTTTCGGCTCCTCGAAATTGACGAAGACCGAGAGCTGGTCCTGCACGATACGCGCGGCGAGCGCAATCGTGTCCTCCGGCCTTACCGAACCGTCGGTTTCGATATCCATGATGAGTTTGTCGTAATCGAGGATCTGCCCTTCGCGGGTGTTTTCAACGCGATACGATACTTTGTTGACCGGGCTATAAAGCGAATCGACGGGAATGTAGCCGATCGGTGCGTCGTCGGGACGATTACGTTCCGCCGGCACATAGCCCTTGCCGGTCGACGTGGTGAACTCCATACGGATCGAGGCACCCTCGTCGAGCGTGCAGATGACGTGATCGGGATTCAGAATTTCGATATCGGCGCCCGTTTCGATATCGCCGGCCCGTGCAACGCCGGGGCCTTCCTTCTTGAGCACCATGCGCTTGACGCCTTCGGCGTGCTGGCGCAGAGCGATTTCCTTGATATTGAGGATGATGTTCGTCACATCTTCGCGCACGCCCGGAATCGAAGAGAACTCGTGCAGCACCCCGTCGATATGCACCGAGGTGATGGCCGAGCCCTGCAGCGACGACAGCAGGACACGGCGGAGCGCATTGCCGAGCGTAAGCCCAAAGCCGCGCTCAAGCGGTTCCGCCATGACTGTCGCGAAACGCTCAGGGTCACGCCCTGGAACGACGTTGAGCTTGGTGGGCTTGATGAGATCTTGCCAGTTCTTCTGGAGCACCGGTGAAGCCCTTTCTTGGTCCGTGAGCGGGGCGGCCTGCCCCAGCTTCTGTAAATCCTCGTGCAACATGGGTGGCTTGCCTGCCCTTCCTGTTAAACGCGACGACGCTTACGCGGCCGGCAACCGTTATGCGGTATCGGCGTGACGTCGCGGATGGATACGATGTTAAAGCCTGCGGCCTGGAGTGCCCGGAGCGCCGATTCCCGTCCCGAGCCCGGGCCCCTCACCTCGATTTCGAGGTTCTTCATGCCGTGTTCCATTGCCTTCTTGCCGGCGTCCTCCGCGGCCACCTGCGCGGCGTAGGGTGTGGACTTACGCGATCCCTTGAAGCCCATCGTGCCGGCCGACGACCAGGAGATGGCGTTTCCTTGCGCGTCGGTGATGGTGATCATCGTGTTATTGAAACTTGCATGCACGTGGGCCACGCCCGAGGTGATGTTTTTCTTTTCGCGGCGACGAACCCGCGTGCTGTCCTTAGCCATGCTCTCATCCCGCCTTTACGAATTCGACGCCGGGCACAAGCAGACGCTCGCGCCGCGCTCGCTTGAGCCTTACTTTTTCTTGCCGGCGATTGGCTTCGCCGGGCCTTTGCGCGTGCGCGCGTTGGTATGCGTGCGCTGACCGTGCACAGGCAGTCCGCGGCGATGGCGTAAACCCCGGTAACAGCCGAGATCCATAAGCCGCTTGATGTTCATGGCCACGTCGCGCCGGAGATCGCCTTCCACCACGTAATCGTGGTCGATCACCTCACGAATCTGGATGACCTCCGATTCCGTCAGCTGGCTCACCCGCCGCTCTGGTGGAATGGCAACCTTGGCGCAGATCTGCTTGGCGAAGCTGTCGCCGATGCCATGGATATAAGTTAGAGCCACCTCGACCCGCTTATTGGTCGGGATGTTCACGCCTGCAATTCGGGCCACGTAGTCGTCTCCTCGCGCACGGCTAACGTGCTGAAATCTCGACCAAAATATCTACTCTGCACACGAAAAGACCGACCGCGGACAAGCTCTACCCCCGGGGACCGGTCAGTCCACTTTTCCATGTAGCGGGGCTTATGTAGCGATTCCGCTTGACAAGGTCAACTAGCCGTCTTTCGCGGCATTTTTCTCCTAATTATCCAGTGCCCGGCCGATTTCCGCGGCAACGGCCCCAATATCGGCCATACCGTCGACCGTCTTCACCTTCCCCTGCCCCAGGTAATAGCCGATCACCGGTTCGGTTTGGGCATGATATGCCTTGAGCCTGGAGCGTACGACCTCCTCGTTATCGTCCGGGCGCCGGATAAATTCAGTGCTCCCGCAATTGTCGCAAACGCCGGCGACACGCGGCTTCTTGTAGAGATCGTGGTAGCCCTCGCCGCATTTGGCGCAAGCAAAGCGGCCGGTGATCCGCTCCACTAGGGCCTCGTCATCGACCTCCATCACCACGACCCGGTCAAGCGCCATGCCGCGGTCCTCGAACAGCCAGTCGAGCGCCTCGGCCTGAGCCACGGTGCGCGGGAACCCGTCGAAGATAAAGCCTTGCAAGCCATTGTCTTGGTCAAGCCGTTCCGCAATCAAATTGATGACCAGAGCATCGGGTACGAGCTCCCCGCGCTCCATGATGTCACGGGCCTTAAGGCCGAGTTCGGTACCGGCCGCGACAGCAGCGCGAAGCATATCGCCAGTCGATAGTTTGAGCAGGGAGCGGGACTCTTCGAGTAGCTTCGCCTGCGTTCCCTTGCCCGCGCCGGGAGGGCCGAGCAGGACAAGGTTCATCGCCGCCTCGCCCCTTTAAGCCGCGCCCGTTTGATCAGCCCTTCATATTGGTGGGCGAGCAGATGACTTTGAATTTGCGCCACGGTATCCATAGTCACGCTCACCACGATGAGCAGCGACGTTCCGCCGAAATAGAACGGCACGCCTGCATAGGAGATCAACATCTCCGGCAGCACGCACACCGCGGCAAGATAGGCCGCCCCCACCACGGTGATCCGGGTGAGCACATAATCGATATACTCGGCTGTCCGTTCGCCGGGTCGAATGCCGGGGAGAAAGCCGCCGTATTTCTTGAGGTTCTCCGCCGTGTCCTTGGGATTGAACACGACCGCCGTATAGAAGAACGCGAAGAACACAATGAGAGAGACATAAAGCAGGATGTGGAGCGGTTGACCGCGTCCGAGCATAGCCGTGATGCTTGAGAGCCAATCCGGCCCTTGCCCGGCGGAGAAGTTCGCCATGGTGATCGGCAAGAGCAGCAACGAAGACGCGAAGATCGGCGGGATGACGCCGGCGCTATTGAGCTTGAGCGGCAGGTGCGAAGAGTCGCCCTGGAACATGCGGTTGCCGATTTGGCGTTTGGGATACTGGACCAGAAGCCGCCGTTGCGCCCGCTCCATAAACACGATGAAGGCGATAACCAGCACCGCCATGACCAGAAGCCCGACGATAAGCGCGGTGGATAGGGCGCCTTGACGGCCAAGCTCGAGCGTGCCGACCAGAGCATGGGGCAATTGGGCGATAATCCCGGCGAAGATGATGAGCGAGATCCCGTTACCAACGCCGCGCGCTGTGATCTGCTCACCGAGCCACATCAGGAACACAGTCCCGCCCACCAGGGTGATGACCGTGGTGATACGGAAGAACCAGCCGGGATCGAGCACAACGTTGCCTGCACCCTCCAATCCAAGCGCGATGCCATAACCCTGCAAGGAGGCGAGCAGCACCGTGCCATAGCGTGTGTATTGATTGATCTGCCGGCGTCCCTGCTCGCCCTCCTTCTTGAGCTGTTCGAGATGCGGCGAGACGGTGGTCAGCAGCTGAATGATAATCGACGCCGAGATATACGGCATGATGTTGAGGGCGAAGATGGCCATACGCCCGACCGCACCGCCCGAAAACATGTTGAACATGCCGAGGATGCCGGACTGCTGCTGCCGGAAGACATCGGCGAGCGCTTCCGGGTTGATGCCGGGGATCGGGATATAGGTGCCGAGCCGATAGATCACGAGCGCGCCGAGCGTGAACCACAGGCGCTTCTTGAGTTCGTCGGCCTTCGCAAAAGCGGCGAAGTTCAAATTGGAGACGAGTTGTTCTGCGGCGGAAACCATCTAAAACACTCTTCCCTTAGCGAGTAGTGGCAACGCGGCCTGTCTGCCGCCCGGGGTCACTCGGAACGATCCTTCTCGGCAGGCTTCGCTTTCGGCGTCTCGTCCCCGCCGTCATCCGATTTCGACTTGGCGGGCGCCTCGTCCTTAGCCGGCTTGGCTTTGTCAGCTTTCTGAGCCGGTTCGGCCTCGGCTTTGGCTTTGCCTTTGCCTTTGCCGCCCTTTTGGGCGGCCTCGGCGGTCCGTTTCGCGGCCCGGCGCTCGGCCTTGACCTTATCAGCAGCGGGCTTCTCCCGTCCGGTGATGGTTTTGAACGTCACGGTGCCGCCTTTGGCTTCAATCGCCTTGATCGCGCTTTGTGAGGCGCCGGTCACCTCGAAGGAAAGCTTCGCTTTGAGTTCCCCCATGCCAAGCAGACGCACGCCATCCTTCTCGCGCCGAATGAGACCTGCCTCTTTCAACGCCGTCACGGTGATGGTTTTACTGCCGTCAAGGCGGCCGGACTCCACCGCCTGCTGGATGCGGCCGAGATTTATCTCATTGAATTCATTAGAGAAAATGTTCTTGAAACCCCGCTTGGGCAAACGCCGGTCGAGCGGCATCTGGCCGCCTTCGAAGCCTTTGAGAGCAACGCCGGAGCGCGACTTTTGACCTTTATGGCCTCGGCCTGAGGTCTTGCCGAGCCCCGAGCCCATCCCGCGGCCGAGCCGCTTCTTGGCCTTGGTGGCGCCCGGCCGGTCGGTTATCGCATTCAATCGCATGACCACTCTTCCTTAGGCCTTAGGCTTGTCATCGACGATCCGCACGAGGTGGTGAATCTTGGCCACCATGCCGCGGACCTGCGGGCTATCGATCAGCGTTCGCCGCTGATGCATCTTGGTCAGGCCGAGCCCGATCAGCGTCGCACGCTGAGACGCAGGCCGCCTGATCGGGCTGCCGATCTGCTCGACAACGATCGTCTTTCTCGTGGATGCCTCGGCCATTTCGTAGAACCTTTGTCTCCCTAAGTCTCGCGCTTAAGCCTCGGCCGCGCTCGCGGCGTCTCCGGCACCGTCTCTCCGCCGCGAAACGATTTCGCTCACCTTCTTGCCGCGGCGCGCCGCCACCCCGCGCGGGCTGTCCTCGTGGCCCAGCGCATTGAACGTTGCGCGCACCATATTATAGGGATTGGAACTTCCCAGCGACTTGGCGACCACATCCTGGATGCCAAGAGTCTCAAACACAGCGCGCATCGGGCCGCCGGCGATAATACCGGTGCCGGGAGGCGCCGATCTCAACACGACCCGGCCTGCGCCGTGTTGGCCGAACACATCGTGATGCAGCGTGCGTCCCTCGCGCAACGGAACTTTGACCAGATTGCGCTTGGCGGACTCGGTGGCCTTGCGGATCGCCTCCGGCACTTCGCGCGCCTTGCCGTGACCGAACCCGACCCTGCCCTTCTGATCGCCGACCACGACCAGCGCGGCGAATCCGAAACGCCGTCCGCCCTTGACCACCTTGGCCACGCGATTGATGTGCACGAGCTTGTCGACAAACTCGCTATCGCGTTCGTCGCGGTCTCTGCCTTGCGGACCGCGTGATTGGGGACCTCGTGCCACGTGTCAGACCCTTTCCTTCGAACCCTTAGAAATTCAGACCGGCCTCGCGGGCCGCGTCTGCGAGCGCCTTGACGCGCCCGTGATAGAGATAGCCACCGCGGTCGAACACCACGTCCTTGACCCCGGCCTTGACCGCGCGCTCGGCGACGAGCTTGCCCACGGCTTGCGCCGCCGCCGTGTCGGTGCCCTTGGGCAGCTTGAGATCCTTGTCCAGGGTCGAAGCCGCCGCCACGGTCTTGCCGTCGCGATCGTCGATCACCTGCGCGTAGATGTGCTTCGAGGAGCGGAACACCGACAGACGCGCACGTCCGTTGGCCGCCCGCTTCAGCGAATGGCGAACCCGGCGCGAGCGCCGCACAAATGTATCGTTCAATGCGCTCATGGTCTGATCCCGCTACTTCTTCTTGCCTTCCTTGCGGAGGATATACTCGCCCGCATAGCGCACGCCCTTGCCCTTATAGGGCTCCGGCGGCCTGAACCGCCTGATCTCCGCCGCGACCTGACCGACCTTCTGCTTGTCGATACCGCTGATCACGATCTCGGTCGGCTTCGGACACTGCGCCTGAATGCCATCCGGCAGAGGATAGGTCACGTCGTGGCTGTACCCGAGCTGCAATTGCAGGGCCTGGCCCTGCACCGCGGCGCGATAGCCGACGCCGGTGATCTCGAGCGTCTTGGTGAAGCCTTCCGTCACGCCGGTAACGAGGTTGGCGACGAGGGTCCGCGACATGCCCCACATGGCACGCGCCTCCTTCGTGTCCTCGCGCATGGCGATCTCGATACCGTCCTCACCAGCCTTGGCGATGACCTGATCGACGAGCACGTGCTTGAGCTCGCCCTTAGGCCCCTTCACCTTGACCTCCTGGCCATCAACCGCAGCGGTGACGCCGCTGGGAATTGCCACTGGTTTCTTGCCGATGCGCGACATGGATCAACCTTCGCTTCAATACGTTCCGCTAGAACACGTTACAGAGAATCTCGCCACCGACATTCTCGTTACGTGCGCGGGAATCCGACATGACGCCCTTCGGCGTCGACAGAATGGCCACGCCGAGGCCGTTGGCGACCGTCGGCAGATCCCTGACCGAGGAATACACGCGCCGGCCCGGCGTCGACACCCGCTTGATGTCCTTGATCACCGGCTCGCCGTCGAAATATTTGAGCTCGATCTCAAACTCAGACTTGCCGCCGCTATAGTCGACGCGCGCGTAACCGCGAATGTAGCCCTCCTCGGCCAGCACATCGAGCACGCGCTCTCTGAGCCTGGAGGCAGGCGTCGTCACTTTGGTCTTGTACCGCAACTGTGCGTTACGGATACGGGTCAGCATATCGCCGAGTGGATCGTTGATGCTCATTCCAATCGTCCTACCAGCTCGATTTGACCATGCCGGGGATGAGACCCTCGCTTCCGAGGTCGCGCAGCGCAATGCGCGACATGCGCAGCTTGCGGTAATAGCCGCGCGGGCGCCCGGTGAGATCGCAACGGTTGCGAACACGCGTCGGCGAGGAATTGCGCGGCAGCTCGGCGAGCTTGAGCCGGGCGGCGAACCGCTCCTCGGCCGGCAAGGACCGGTCGGCCGCAATCTCCTTCAGCCGCATGCGCCGCGCTTTGTATTTCTCGGCCAGGCGGCGGCGCTTCTTGTCCCGCTCGATGGTGCTCGTCTTTGCCATTCACATCCTCCTGTCGCAGCTCCAAGCCCAAGGCTTAGCCGCGAAACGGAAAGTTCAAACCTTTCAGCAGCGCGCGCGCTTCGTTGTCATCGCGCGCAGTCGTGCAAACGATGATGTCCATGCCGAGCACGTCCTCCACCTTGTCGTAATCGATCTCGGGAAAGACGATGTGCTCCTTGAGCCCGATGGCGTAATTGCCTCGTCCATCGAAGCTTTTTGGATTAAGGCCACGGAAATCGCGAACCCGCGGCAAGGCGATATTCACCAGCCGGTCGAGGAACTCGTACATGCGGTTCTTGCGCAAGGTGACCTTGACTCCGATCGGCATGCCCTCGCGGAGCTTGAACGTCGCGATCGACTTCCGCGCTTTGGTGATCACCGGCTTCTGCCCGGCAATCAGACCAAGGTCGGCGGCCGCAGCCTGCACCTTTTTGGAATCGCTGATCCCTTCGCCCACGCCCATATTGAGGACCACCTTGTCGAGGCGCGGCACCTCCATCGCGTTGGCGTAGCCGAATTCCTTGACCAGCGCGTCCTTGAGCACTTCGTTGTAGTGCTGCTTGAGGCGGGGGATATACGCCGTCTCAGCCATCGATAACCTCTCCCGAGCGCCGGGCGAATCGTACCTTTCGCCCGTCCTTGAGGAATTTGTATCCGACGCGCGTCGGCTTCCCGTCTTTGGGGTCCTCGACCGCGAGATTGGAAATGTCGATCGGAGCCTCCTTGGCGATGATGCCGCCCTCTTGCGATGCGGTCTGGCGCTGGTGGCGCCGAACCATGGCCACGCCCTTGACAATGGCGCGATTGTCCTCGGGCAGGACCTTCAGGACCTCGCCTGTCTTGCCCTTTTCCTTGCCGGTGATGACCACGACGTGGTCACCCTTCTTGATCTTGAGCCCCGCCATCACAACACCTCCGGCGCGAGCGACACGATCTTCATGTGCTTCTTGGCTCTCAGTTCGCGGGTGACCGGGCCGAAGATGCGTGTGCCGATCGGCTCGCCTTGCGGGTTGACCAACACCGCGGCATTCCGGTCGAACCGGATGATCGACCCGTCGGGCCGGCGCACGCCTTTGGCGGTACGCACCACCACGGCTTTCATCATCTGACCCTTCTTCACGCGGCCGCGCGGGATCGCCTCTTTGACCGAGACCATGATCGTGTCGCCGACCGAGGCGTATTTCCGCTTCGAGCCGCCGAGCACCTTGATGCACTGGACGCGACGGGCGCCTGAATTGTCGGCGACGTCGAGATTGGTCTGCATCTGAATCATGGCACTTCGCCTTCAACCTTAATCGCTGTTACTGCGTTGCTTGCTCGCGCGGCAGCACTGTCCATCGTTTCTGCTTTGAGATCGGAGAACACTCCTCGATCCAAACCTTCTCGCCGATCTTGAACTCGTTCTTCTCGTCATGGGCGTGATAGTTCTTGCTCCGCCGCACGGTCTTTTCCAGCAGAGGATGCGTGAAGCGCCGCTCGACGCGGACCACCACGGTCTTGTCGTTCTTGTCGCTCACGACCACTCCTTGAAGAACGCGTTTTGGCATTGTCGGGTCCTAACTCTTTGCCTTCGCTTTTGTCTTTGCCTTTGTCTTTGCTTTCGCCTTGGTCGCAGCCGGAGCTTTGGCCTTGGGCGCCGCTGGCGCAGGGGCATCGGCCCCGTTTTGCTGCCGTGCGATCGTCTTGATACGTGCGACGTCGCGCCTGATCTGTCTTACCCGCGCCGTGTTCTCAAGCTGGCCTGAGGCGGCCTGGAAGCGCAGATTGAACTGCTCCTTCTTCAGCTTCACCAGCTCGTCGCTGAGCTGATCGGGTGTCATGCTACGGACTTCATGCGCTTTCATGGCTCAGCCCTCGATGCGCGCCACGACGCGCGTCTTGATCGGAAGCTTTGCCGCTGCAAGCCTCAGCGACTCCCGGGCAACCGGGTCGGTTACACCGTCAATCTCGAAGATGATGCGGCCGGGCTTCACCCGTGCCACCCAGAATTCCGGCGTTCCCTTGCCCTTACCCATGCGAACTTCGGTCGGCTTCTTCGAAACCGGCACGTCCGGAAAAAGCCTGATCCATACGCGCCCCGCGCGTTTCATTTGCCGCGTCATGGCGCGGCGCGCGGCCTCGATCTGCCGCGCCGTGATGCGCGCAGGCTCCTGGGCCTTGAGGCCGAACGTGCCGAAATTGAGCGTGGCCGCGCTCGAAGCGGCGCCTTTGATGCGTCCCTTATGAGCCTTGCGGTATTTTGTCCGCTTCGGTTGCAGCATTGTTCGAGCCTAACCTTGTGCCTGAGCCGGTTCGCGGCGACCGGTCGACCGTCCGCCTTCTTGCGCCTCGAGCGCCTTGTTCTCCTGGGCCATGGGATCGTGTTCCATGATCTCGCCCTTGAAGATCCACACCTTGACGCCGATCACGCCATAAGCGGTGCGCCCAAGCGCCGTGCCGTAATCGATATTGGCGCGCAGCGTGTGCAACGGCACGCGGCCCTCGCGATACCACTCCATGCGCGCGATTTCCGAGCCGCCAAGCCGCCCGCCGCAATTGATGCGGATGCCCAGCGCGCCCATGCGCATTGCCGACTGCACGGCCCGCTTCATGGCGCGGCGGAACGCCACGCGCCGCTCAAGCTGCTGCGCGATGCCTTCGGCCACCAGCGTGGCGTCGATCTCCGGCTTGCGCACCTCCACGATATTGAGATGCACCTCGGAGTCCGTCATGTTGGCAAGCTCGCGCCTGAGCTTTTCGATATCGGCGCCTTTCTTGCCGATAAGGATGCCCGGCCGCGCCGTGTGCACGGTCACGCGGCATTTCTTATGCGGGCGCTCGATCACCACTTTGGAGATGCCGGCCTGCTTGCGCGATTTCAGAATATGCTCACGCATCTTCAGATCTTCGTGGAGCAGGCGCGCATATTCTCCGCGCGACGCGAACCAACGCGAATCCCAGGTGCGGTTGACGCCGAGCCGTAGCCCGATCGGGTTGACCTTCTGTCCCATTAGGCGGGCTCCTCGACTTGACGCAGCACTACGGTGATCTGCGCAAACGGTTTATCGATGCGGGCGGCACGGCCTCTGGCCCGTGCGCGAAGGCGCTTCATCACCATGTTCTTGCCGACATAGGCCTCGGCCACGACGAGGGAGTCGACATCGAGATCGTGATTGTTCTCGGCATTGGCGATGGCCGATTGCAATGTCTTCTTTACATCCTTGGCCACGCGTTTGCGTGAGAAGGTGAGATCGGCAAGCGCACGATCGACCTTCTTGCCGCGGATCAGCTGAGCAAGCAGGTTGAGCTTCTGGGGGCTCACGCGTAACAGCCGCCTCACCGCCCTCGCCTCATTGTCTTTAAGCGCGCGCTCGCGCTTCGGCTTGCCCATTACGCCGTCGTCCTTTTCGCCTTGCGGTCCGCGGTGTGGCCATGAAAGGTCCGCGTCGGCGCAAACTCTCCGAATTTGTGGCCAACCATGTCCTCGGTCACGAGCACCGGAATGTGCTTATGACCATTATGCACGCCAAAGGTCAGCCCAACGAATTGCGGCAGAATGGTCGAGCGCCGCGACCAAATCTTGATGACGGCATTCGACCCACGCGCCTTCTCCGCCTTCTTGAGCAGATATCCGTCGACAAACGGGCCTTTCCAGATCGAGCGTCCCACGTAACTATCCCTTCTTCTTCTGGTGGCGGCTGCGCAGGATGAATTTGTTGCTCGCCTTGTTGGAGCGCGTTCTCTTACCCTTGGTGGACACGCCCCACGGCGTCACCGGGTGGCGGCCGCCCGAGGCACGGCCTTCGCCGCCGCCATGAGGATGGTCGATCGGGTTCATCGCCACGCCACGCACAACGGGCTTGCGGCCCTTCCACCGCATGCGGCCGGCCTTGCCGAACGAGACGTTGGAATTGTCGGGATTGGACACGGCACCCACGGTCGCCATGCACTCAGCCGGCACCATGCGGGTCTCACCGGAATTCAGCTTCAAAATCGCATACCCTGCGTCGCGGCCGACGAGCTGGACATAGGTGCCGGCGGCGCGCGCAAGCTGGCCGCCCTTACCCTGCTTCATTTCCACATTGTGGACGATGGTGCCGATCGGCATGTTGGCGAGCGGCATGGCGTTGCCGGGTTTCACATCGACACGGGCGTCGGCAATGACGGTGTCACCCACGGCAAGCCGCTGCGGTGCGAGGATATAGGACAGCTCGCCGTCATCGTATTTGATCAGCGCGATGAAAGCCGTGCGATTGGGGTCGTATTCCAGCCGCTCGACCGTGGCTGACACGCCGAGCTTGCCGCGTTTGAAATCCACTTTGCGATAGGTGCGCTTATGCCCGCCGCCCCGATGCCAGATCGAAATCCGGCCCGTATTGTTGCGGCCGCCGGACTTGCTAAGTCCTTCGGTGAGAGCCTTGACCGGCTGGCCCTTCCAGAGCTGGCTGCGGTCAATAAGCACGAGCTGCCGCTGCGACGGCGTCGTAGGCTTATATTTCTTGAGCGCCATCTCGGTCAGATCCTCGTGGTCACGTCGATTCTGTCGCCTTCGGCGAGCCTGACGATCGCTTTCTTGACGTCTTGCTGCGTGCCCTTGATCCCGCGGAAAATCTTGGTCTTGCCCTTTCGGGTCAGCGTGTTGACCGAAAGAACCTTGACCTTGAACAGCTCTTCCACGGCGGCTTTGATCTGCGGCTTGGTCGCGTCACGGCGCACCTTGAAGACGACCTGATTGGACTCCGAAACGGCGGTCGACTTCTCGGTGATCACCGGCGCCAGGATCACGTCATAGGCGGAGAGCGCACTCATTTGAATCGCGCCTCCAGCGCCTCGATCGCGGCCTTGGTCAGCACCAGCGTGTCATGCCGCAGGATGTCGTAGACGTTGATGCCCTGCACCGGGAGCACATCGACCTTGGGAAGATTGCGCGCGGCTTTGGCGAAAGCCTCCTGGACGGACGCGCCGTCGATGATCAGGGCCGAGCCGAAGCCGAGTTTCTCGAGGCGCGACTTAAGCTCCTTGGTCTTGGGCTCTTTCAACTCGCACTTGTCGAGGACGATCAGAGCCTCGGACTTGGCTTTCGCCGACAGCGCATGCCTGAGCGCGAGCGCCCTCACCTTTTTCGGCAGGCCGATGGCGAAATCCCTTGGCCTCGGCCCGAACGCCTTGCCGCCGCCTCTGAAGATCGGTGCTTTGCTGCTGCCGTGACGGGCCCGGCCCGTTCCCTTCTGACGATAAACTTTGGCCGTCGAGGCCGTAATCTCCGAGCGAACCTTGACGTGCGCCGTGCCGCTGCGGCGCTTGGCGAGCTGGTAGCGCACCATCCGCTGGAGGATGTCGGGACGCGGATCGAGCCCGAACACATGGTCCGAAAGCTCGACCGTGCCGGCCTTCTTGGCATCGAGGGTGGTGACGTCGGCCTTCATCACTCTTGGCTCCCACCTTCGGCCGCCTCTGGCGCGGCGTTATCCGCACTTTCGGTGTTCTCTGTCTCTTCGGTCTTCTCGGGCTTGGCCTGCTTTGCTTGGCCGGATTGATCGCCTGTGCGGAAAGCGCCCGGTTTTGGCGCCGCATCCGGCAAGGCGCGCTTAACGGCATCGCGCAGCAGCACCCAACCGCCCTTGGCGCCCGGCACCGCACCGCCGATCATGATCAGCCCGCGTTCGGCGTCGGTCTTGACCACGCGGAGGTTCTGCGTGGTGACGTTCACGTTGCCCAGCTGGCCGGCCATCTTCTTGCCTTTGAACACCTTGCCAGGGTCTTGGCGCTGCCCGGTCGAGCCGTGACTACGGTGACTCACGGACACGCCATGGCTCGCGCGCAAACCGGCGAAGCCGTGGCGCTTCATCGCGCCGGCAAAGCCCTTGCCGATCGAGGTGCCGGACACATCGACGAATTGCCCCTCGACAAAGTGATCGGCTGTAAACTCGGCGCCCACCTCGATCAAATTGTCAGGGCTGACACGAAACTCGGCCAGCTTGCGTTTGGGCTCGACATTGGCGACGGCGAAATGCCCGCGCGCCGCCCGGGTCAGGCGTTTGACCTTGGGGCGCCCGGCACCGAGCTGAAGCGCGGTATAGCCGTTCTTTTCCGAGGTCCGGTGCCCCAGCACCTGGCAACGTTCGAGGCGCAGCACCGTCACCGGAATGTGCTCTCCGGCATCGGTGAAGATCCTGGTCATGCCGACCTTTTGGGCGATGACACCTGATCGCATTGCTCTTCAGTCCTCGTCTCGTGCCCGCGGTTACAACTTGATCTCGACATCGACGCCTGCGGCGAGGTCGAGCTTCATCAGCGCGTCCACTGTCTGCGGTGTCGGATCGACGATATCGAGCAACCGCTTATGGGTGCGCATTTCGAACTGCTCGCGGCTTTTCTTGTCGATATGCGGCGAGCGGTTCACGGTGAATTTTTCGATACGGGTCGGCAGCGGTATGGGCCCGCGCACTTCCGCGCCGGTCCGCTTCGCCGTATTGACGATCTCTTTGGTCGACGCATCGAGGATGCGATGGTCGAAGGCTTTGAGCCTAATTCTTATGTTCTGACTTTGCATCCCGACGGCCTCAAATTAAGAAGCGCGCCGCTTTTGAGGCGGCGCGCTTGACTTTCTCCTTACTCGATAATCGATGCCACGACGCCCGCGCCTACGGTGCGGCCGCCCTCACGAATGGCGAAACGGAGCTTCTCCTCCATCGCGATCGGCACGATCAACTCGACCGTCATGGCGATATTGTCGCCCGGCATCACCATTTCCGTGCCTTCCGGCAGCTCGACCACGCCGGTCACGTCCGTGGTGCGGAAGTAAAACTGCGGGCGATAATTGCCGAAGAACGGCGTATGGCGTCCGCCTTCCTCCTTGGTGAGAATATAAGCCTCGGCCTTGAACTTGGTGTGCGGCGTCACCGAGCCGGGTTTGGCCAACACCTGGCCGCGCTCCACGGCTTCGCGATCGACGCCACGCAGGAGACACCCGACATTGTCGCCGGCTTCGCCCTGGTCGAGCAGCTTGCGGAACATTTCAACACCGGTGACGACGGTCTTGGTGGTCGGTTTGATCCCGACAATTTCCACTTCTTCACCGACCTTGACGACGCCGCGCTCGATCCGCCCGGTCACCACCGTGCCGCGGCCCGAGATCGAGAACACGTCCTCGATCGGCATGAGGAACGGCTTATCCTTGGGACGGTCGGGCTGTGGAATGTACTCGTCGACGGCCTTCATCAGCTCGATAATCGAGTTCTTGCCCATCTCATCGTCCTTGCCTTCCAGCGCCGCCAGCGCCGAACCCTTGACGATGGGGATCTCGTCGCCGGGGAACTCGTATTTGGAGAGGAGCTCGCGCACCTCGAGTTCGACCAGATCGAGCAATTCCGGATCGTCGACCATGTCGACCTTGTTCAGATAGACCACCAGCGCCGGCACACCCACCTGCCGCGCCAGAAGGATATGCTCGCGGGTCTGCGGCATCGGTCCATCGGCGGCTGAAACCACCAGAATGGCGCCGTCCATCTGGGCGGCACCGGTGATCATGTTCTTGACGTAGTCGGCATGGCCCGGGCAATCGACATGGGCGTAGTGCCGCTTGTCGGTCTCATATTCCACGTGCGCGGTCGAAATCGTGATACCGCGCGCCTTCTCTTCCGGCGCCTTGTCAATCTCGTCATAGGCGGTGAACGAGGCACCACCTCCTTCGGCCAAAATCTTGGTGATCGCGGCCGTCAAGGTCGTCTTGCCGTGATCGACATGACCGATGGTTCCGATGTTGCAATGCGGCTTGCTCCGCTCGAATTTTGCCTTAGCCATGCTGGCTCTCCATCCTTCAATACAAAATCAAACTCATCGGGAGCGGTCGGCCGCCCCAGATCCGTTAGGCGAATTTCGCCTTGACCTCCTCGGCAACGCCCTGCGGCGCTTGCGCATAGTGATCGAACTGCATGGTGAACTGCGCCCGCCCCTGGCTCATCGAGCGCAAATTGTTCACGTAACCGAACATATTGGCGAGCGGCACCATGGCATTGATCACAGAGGCGTTGCCTCGTGACTCCTGGCCGCGCACCTGCCCGCGCCGGCTGGTAAGATCGCCGATGATGCCGCCGACATAGTCCTCCGGCGTCACCACCTCAACCTTCATGATCGGCTCGAGCAGCTTCGGCCCGGCTTTGAGAGCGCCTTCGCGGAATGCCGCCCGAGAGGCGATCTCGAACGCCATTACGCTCGAATCGACGTCATGCGAGGCGCCATCGGTCAGCGTGACTTTGACGTCGAGCATGGGGAAACCGGCAAGCACACCGGAGTCGATGACACTCCGTACGCCCTTCTCCACGCCAGGGATGAATTCCCTCGGCACGTTGCCGCCGACCACCTTGTTCTCGAACTCGAAGCCCTTGCCCTGCTCGTTCGGCTCGATCGTCATCTTGACGCGCGCAAACTGTCCCGAACCGCCGGTCTGCTTCTTGTGGGTGTAATCGACATCGGCGCGCTTAGACACCGTCTCGCGGAACGCGACTTGCGGGGCGCCGACATTGGCCTCGACCTTAAACTCGCGCTTCATGCGGTCGACGATAATGTCAAGATGAAGCTCGCCCATGCCCTTGATGATGGTCTGGCCCGATTCATGGTCCACCGACACGCGGAACGAAGGATCTTCCTGAGCCAGCCGATTGAGCGCCACGCCGAGCTTTTCCTGATCGCCCTTGGTCTTCGGTTCGACCGCGACCTCAATGACGGGATCGGGGAACTCCATGCGCTCCAGGATCACGGGGTGGGCGGGATCGCTCAGCGTATCACCGGTGGTCACGTCCTTGAGCCCCGCAATGGCGACGATATCGCCGGTGAAGGCCTCTTTGATATCCTCACGGTGATTGGCATGCATCAGCAACATCCGGCCGATGCGTTCCTTCTTGTCCTTCACCGTGTTGAGAAGCGTCGAGCCGGACTCGACCCGTCCCGAATAGATGCGAGCAAAGGTAAGCGAACCGACGAATGGGTCGTTCATGATCTTGAACGCAAGCAATGACAGCGGGGCATCGTCGCGCGGCTCGCGCGTGATCTCCTCGCCAGTCTTGACGTCGATGCCCTTGACCGGAGGCACCTCGCTCGGCGACGGCAGATAATCAACCACCGCATCGAGCAGCGGCTGCACGCCTTTGTTCTTAAACGCCGAACCGCAAAGGATTGGCACGAATTCGTTGGTTACCGTGCCTTTGCGGATCAACGCCTTGAGCTCCGCCTCGGAGGGTTCTTTGCCTTCGAGATAGGCCTCGGTGGCAGCCTCGTCGACCTCGACGGCCTGCTCCACCAGTAACTCATGATATTTCTTGGCTTGGTCGAGAAGGTCGGTGGGAATGTCTTCGTCGTGGAAGCTTGCGCCTAATGTCTCGTCATCCCAGACCACCGCCTTCATGCGGACGAGGTCGACAATCCCAGTGAAATTCGACTCCGCGCCAATCGGAAGCTGAATTACAACCGGCTTGGCCCCGAGCCGATCCTTAATCATCTGCACCGACGTAAAGAAATCGGCGCCGATCTTGTCCATCTTGTTGACGAAGATCAGGCGCGGGACGCCGTATTTGTCGGCCTGACGCCAGACTGTTTCGGTTTGCGGCTCTACGCCTTGGTTGGCGTCGAGCAAAGCGACCGCCCCGTCGAGCACGCGCAAAGACCGCTCGACCTCGATGGTAAAATCGACATGCCCAGGCGTGTCGATGATGTTGATGCGCTTGTCTTTCCAATACGCAGTCGTGGCCGCCGAGGTAATGGTGATGCCGCGCTCCTGCTCCTGCTCCATCCAGTCCATGGTGGCAGCGCCGTCATGGACCTCGCCGATCTTGTGGCTCTTACCCGTGTAGTAGAGGACACGCTCGGTGGTCGTGGTCTTGCCGGCGTCGATATGCGCCATGATCCCGATATTGCGGTAGTCTTTGAGGGGGGTAACTCGCGGCATTGTCGATTCCTAATTCCGTTACCAGCGGTAATGCGAGAAGGCGCGGTTGGCATCGGCCATGCGATGGGTGTCCTCGCGCTTCTTCACCGCGGTTCCGCGATTGTTGGCGGCATCGAGCAGCTCTCCGGAGAGGCGCTCGACCATGGTGTTCTCGTTGCGTGCGCGCGCGGCGGAGATAATCCAGCGAATGGCCAAGGCCTGCCGGCGATCCGTGCGAACCTCGACCGGCACCTGATAGGTGGCACCGCCAACGCGCCGCGATCTCACTTCAAGCGCCGGCATCACGTTGCGAAGCGCTTCGTGGAACAGCTCGATCGGATTCTGCTTGGCCTTCTGTTCCATTTGGTCGAGCGCGCCGTAGACGATCCGCTCGGCCGCGGATTTCTTGCCTTGTTTCATGATGCTGTTCATGAATTTGGTAAGCACAAGGTCCCCGAACTTGGGATCAGGGATCACCTCGCGCTTATCTGCTCTATGCCGCCTCGACATCTGTCCGGTCCGTTTTCCTAACGCAAAACGACCCAATTACTTGGGTCGCTTAGCTCCATATTTCGAACGCCGCTGCCGGCGGTCGGTTACGCCCTGGGTATCGAGCACGCCACGAATAATATGGTAGCGCACGCCCGGAAGGTCTTTGACGCGCCCGCCCCTGATCAACACCACCGAGTGCTCCTGAAGATTGTGGCCCTCACCAGGGATGTAGCTCGTCACTTCGAGCTGATTGGTCAGGCGCACGCGCGCCACTTTCCGAAGTGCCGAGTTCGGCTTCTTCGGGGTCGTGGTGTACACGCGCGTACAGACCCCCCGCTTCTGCGGACAGGCCTGGATGGCCGGCACTTTATTCCGCTTAACCGGCTTTTGCCGTGGCTTGCGGATCAGCTGTTGTATCGTCGGCATATCTGCCCTTACGTCCAATCGTCATCGTGGGCAAAAGCCCACATTATTTAAGAGCCGAAGTACGGGATAAGTCCCTTGCCTTCGGCCTGTCAGCGCAGAGGACCTTGGAGAGCTCAAGTCTCCAAGATCATGACCCCGATTTGATCCCGGTTAGTCCGGCAGCGTCTAACCCGAACGCACCCTGTAGCTGGGCTACCGCCTGCCGCGAAAGTGGCCGCGTTGTAACAGGCCGATTCTTCCATCGTCAATAGTCAGCAGCCAGAAATAACGCCGGAAATGAGGGTGCTACCCCCAATTCCCCTTCCAGTTGCGATCCTTGGCTCTTTCGTCTCCTAGCTCGAGGCTTCCTCCTCGACTGCCTCCTCCGCCTCCTCCGCGCCAAGGCGTTCCGCGGCGGCCCGTTCCCGCTCCTCGAGGATCAGCTCATCACGATGGGTGGCAATCCGGTTCAACCGGCTGAGCGTGCCGCCCGTTCCGGCCGGGATAAGCCGCCCCACGATCACGTTCTCCTTGAGGCCTTCCAGCGAATCCACCTTGCCGTTGACGGCGGCATCGGTGAGCACGCGGGTGGTCTCCTGGAACGACGCCGCTGAGATAAACGAGCGGGTCTGCAGCGAGGCCTTGGTGATACCGAGCAGCACGGGCTGTCCGGTGGCCGCCTTGCCCCCTTCCGCCTCGACAGCCGCATTGGCGTCCTCGAAGTCGATCCGGTCGACCTGCTCGCCCCTGAGGAACTCGGTCGTGCCGGGATCGTCCACTTCGGTCTTCTGCAGCATCTGCCTGACGATGACCTCAATATGCTTGTCGTTGATGGTCACGCCTTGGAGCCGGTAGACCTCCTGAATTTCATTCACGAGGTAGTTGGCCAGTTCCTCGACACCCTTGATGGCAAGAATGTCATGAGGCGCTGGGTGGCCGTCGAGCAGGTATTCGCCCTTCTCGATGCGATCGCCCTCCTGCACCGCCAGATGCCGGCCTTTGGGGATCAGATACTCGACTGGATCTTGGCGGTCGTCCTCCGGCACGATGCTGATGCGCCGCTTGTTCTTATAATCCCTGCCGAGTTGCACGATCCCTGTCGCCTCGGCGATGATCGCGTGGTCCTTAGGCCGCCGCGCCTCGAACAGCTCGGCAACCCGCGGCAGACCGCCGGTGATGTCACGGGTCTTGGCGCTTTCCATAGGAATACGAGCGAGCACGTCACCGGCCATAACCTCGTGATTCGGCTCGACTGAAAGGATGGCGTCGACCGGGAGGAGGTAGCGGGCTTCCACGCCACGCGTCAGCTTCGCGACTTTGCCTTTCTTGTCCTTGATCACCATGGCGGGCCTGAGATCGGCACCACGCGGCGAAGCGCGCCAATCGATGATCACGCTATTGGTGATGCCGGTTGACTCATCGCGCCGCTCGCTGACCGAAACGCCCTCGACCAGATCCTCGAAGTCGACGGTACCCGGGATTTCGGTGAGCACGGGACGCGTATAAGGATCCCACTCGGCGAGCCGGTCGCCGCGCTTGACCCTTTGGCCGTCCTCGACCCTCAGATGCGTGCCGTAAGGAAGACGGTGCACGGCGCGCTCGGTGCCGTCGTCGTCGAGCAGGACTACGGTCGTATTGCGTCCCATCACAATGAGACGACCTTGCGAGTCCTGAACGACATTGGGCTGCTTGATCTTGACCAAGGCGTCGAAATTCGACTCAAGCGACGACTGATCGACCACCTTGGCCGACGCAACGCCGCCAAGATGGAACGTGCGCATGGTGAGCTGCGTGCCCGGTTCACCGATCGACTGCGCCGCGATAACACCCACGGCCTCGCCGAGATTGACCGGCGTGCCGCGCGCAAGATCGCGCCCATAGCATTTGCCACAGATCCCGTTCCGGGTTTCGCAGGTCAGCGCCGAGCGGATGCGGATCTCTTGTACCCGCGCCTCTTCGAGGGCCTCGATTTGCTCTTCCTCGAGTAGCTGGCCGGCCTTGATCAGGGCCTTGCCGGTCGCCGGATTCTTGACGGTCTCGGCGGTCGTGCGGCCGAGCACGCGCTGCCCGAGCGACACGGTGACCTCACCCGCCTCGACAATGGCGCGCGCGGTGATGCCTTGCTTCGTGCCGCAATCCTCTTCGGTCACGATGCAGTCCTGAGCGACGTCGACCAGACGCCTGGTGAGATAACCGGAATTGGCGGTCTTCAGAGCGGTATCGGCAAGACCTTTACGGGCGCCATGGGTCGAGTTGAAGTATTCGAGCACCGACAAACCCTCCTTAAAATTGGAGATAATCGGCGTCTCGATGATCTCGCCCGACGGCTTGGTCATGAGACCGCGCATGCCGGCGAGCTGCTTCATTTGGGCGGGCGAACCGCGCGCACCCGAATGAGACATCATATAGATGGAGTTGATGGGCTTCTCCCGGCCGGTCTTTGGATCGCGCTCGACCGCGGAGATGCGCTTCATCATCTCCTTGGCGACCTGTTCGGTGCACTCGGTCCAGGTGTCGACCACCTTGTTGTACTTCTCGCCGCGGGTGATCAG
>CAZFYL010000009.1:0-36188 GCA_964523345.1 uncultured Methyloceanibacter sp. | reverse complement strand
AGCGCTGCAAGCCAAGCTTGACGCCAGCCCCGAAACGCTCCTCGCCAATTGGCGAAGCGGCGCCGCCAAAATGTTCGTGCTGCAAACGGGATTGAGGGTCCGCCTCGATCACCAAGACCTCTTTGCCAACGGCGACTATGTGCCGTTGCGGGTGGAGGGACCGGCGGCCAAGCATGTGCTGGCCTTTGCGCGCGTGCTTGGCGATCAGGCGGCGATTATGATTGTGCCCCGGCTGGTTCTCGATCTCCTCCACGATCGGGACACGCCTTTTGTGCCACCGGAGCGCTGGGGAGAGACTGTTGTCCGGTTGCCCGAAAAAATGGGCAACCGGCCGTTCCGCGATATCTTCACAGAAAGCGTTGTCAAAGCCGGCTCTACGCTTTCAGTGGCAGACACGCTTAGGCAGTTTCCGGCTTCTATCCTCATACCAGCAAGCGAGCCCGCGAAATCTGCATAGCGGGGGGCGCTCGACGCGCCGCTAATCCAGTGGCGGCCGCCCGTAGAGCGGCTTCGGGTGGATCTCGGCGCGGGTCAGCACGCGGCAAGCGTTCTCCAGGCGCGCCAGCCGCTCGCCTGTCGGCGGTACCGGAGCCCGATAGTCGCGGCAAAGCTCGCCGATCTTGCCGGGGTCCGCTTCCGCGCCCTCGAAACAGTACAGGCCGCTGCCGTCTCCTTGCGGCGCAAATTGCAGACCGATAGCGCCGCTCTCACTGTCGTCGAGCATGGCAGAGAGATAATTGATGACCTCGACGCGCTCGCGCGCCTCGCCGGCAGGCAGCGTCCCCGGCACCCGGCTCACGCCCGTGATCGGGACAATCTCGACCGCGCGGATGCGAAGCTTGCCGTCCCCATCCGGCAGCAGATGAACCCGCGCAAGCAAGCCGAAATCCCGGCACAAATCGAAGGTCAGCACCCGGCGGTGATCGCGGTCGCCGAGCAGCAGAAAATCGCCAAGGCCCCAGAAGATGACGCTGTCACCGATGCGTTCGACACCGCGCGCCACGTGGGCGTGATGGCCCACGACGAGATCGACGCCGCCGTCGGTCACGGCGCTGCGCCAGCGGCTCACGGGTTCTCCCGGCCGCACGTAGTACTCCGACCCCTCGTGAATCGACAGCACATAAAAGTCCGCATCGGTATTTCGCAACTTCCGGGTCGCGCGGGCGATGTCGCCCTTCCTCCGCGGATTGAGCTGGCCGGGTTTGTCCTTGCCCGCACGGTACTTGTTCCAGCCGATGCCGATGGCGCCCAACGCGATCGATTCGCCACGTTTGTTCACAACCGCCGGCTTCGTGGCTTCGCGCGAATTCATGCCGAGACCGGCATGGCCGAGCAGCCCGCTGGACCGATAGCTGTCCACATGCCGTAACGTGTCGCGCATCCCCTCGACGCGATAATCGAAGCTGTGGTTGTTGGCGAGCGATATGAAGTTGAAGCCGATATCGACGAGATGACGCACGCCGTCCGGGTGTGAGCGAAAGTTGAAACCTTTTCTTGCCGCGTCGAGCTCGTTGGAGTCGGTCACCACCGTCTCCAAGTTCATAAAGTTGAGATCGCCGTCGATCAGCGGCGCAATGCCCGCGGTCAGCTCCTGCCAGCTATAGACGCGATCGCCGTCGGGAACATGGAAGCCGTCGGCCTCAACCGGGGCGCGGTTGATATTGAGTCCGACATCTCCGACCAGCACCAGGGTGATCGCCGGATCGCCGCCGGTTTCGGCGTCTTCGGAGCGTTCTTCGCACGCGCCCAGGAGCAGCGTGACTGCAACAGCAAAGGCAATTGCGGTGCGGGCCATCCCCGAAGTCTGCGCTACCGCGTGCGTCAGAGCAACTGCTTCAGGCGTGACTCTCTTTTGGATCGGCCGCCAATCTTGAGAGTCCTAAGGCTGGGCCGAGACGTACCGCGTCACGGATTGGCGCCCATTTTTTGCCCGTCCCTGCCCGCGGCGCGGAAGGCCTGCATCTGATGGCCAAACCCATAACTGGGAGCCATCGCCGGCACCAAAAACGATGGAGCTTGGGCTCGCGTGGCCGTCTCTTGCGGTACGGCAACCTCGACATGACTGGGTTCGACGCTATAGCGCACTTGCATGTCGTTGCGTTGCGTATTCAGCCGGTCGCATTCGGCCTGAGCTCGCTGTTCGCTGTCGAAACAGAGGAACGCGCCGTTACGGATGACGGCGCTCGAGCCTGCACCAAAAATGCTGCCAGGATAGCGATGGCACCAAATTTTGAAGAAGCGCGCGTGATTTGTCATGGCAACCCCCCTGCCGGACGACGCTGAGGACTAAACGTCCGATCGATGGAACGGTTCCAAGGCAACAATCGTTACGACTTCGCGGGCTGAAGATCGAGGCACAACCATCGGCCAAGGCCGCAAACCGGGGACACACAAGAGCGGAATAGCCGGGGAGCGATTCCATGACGGACGACCAAGCTGAGACGATCTTGCGCCTGGCAAGAGAGCGCCAAGCGATCGAAGCGCGCCGGGAAGCAGAGGTCTGCGCCGCCGCGCGTGATCTGATCGAAGGCCATATCGGTCCAGACGACAGGATCGCCGATATGGCGAATTTCTATTCGGCTCTGGTCCGAACCATTCGTACGGCCCGCTGGCAGGGCGAGACCGACCGTTCGCGCGAGGACGTGTTAAGCCTCATTTAACGGGCTTGGCGTTCTCCTGGTGCGGCGGGTTAGGCGGGTGGTCGAGCATGGGGTCTCACATCCGCCAACTTGGCTCGAGATTGACTCGGCCAAATCGCCACTCCTGGAGGACTACCGATGACTGACGCAGGTCTCAATCCCCGGCGGATGCCCCTAAGCTCCACCTTGTTCTTCGCCCTCGTACTCGCAACTGGCCTGGCGCTCGCGCCGCAGACGGCGCAAGCGGCCACAGGCGAGATAGACGCCGGCGCTTCCTTGCCCGGATCGGAGGAGGCCCTGCTTCCTCAAGCGCAAACCCGGACCGCAGACCCGATCGTGGTCGCCGACAAGAACTGGAACAAGAATTGGAACGGGAACAAAAATTGGAACAAGAATTGGAACGGCAACAAGAACTCGAACAAGAATTGGAACAACAACTGGAGCAAAAACCATAGATACAACAACAATAACTACAAACATGGGAATAATTACAAATACAGCAACAAGAAATACGTTTACAAGAAGAAGGTCTACGTCCAGAGATGGACGCCTCGGCCCTATTACGGTGAATTTTTCGGCGGGATCGTTCTCGGATCGATTCTGACCGCGGCGGCGGTTGGCGTAGCGCCTCCGCCGCCTGCCCCCGAGCTCTGCTGGTACTGGATGGATCCGTATCAGAGCCGGGGCTATTGGGACTATTGCCCGTACTAGGCGGCAATCAGCTGTAAATCGAATAAGGGCGCCGGTCTTGGCCGGCGCCCTTTTCCGTGAACCAGCAAGACTGGGTGGCTATTTCGCGTGGCCTTTGGACCGGCGCAGGCGGCGGAACACGACGCGCTTCAAAAAGTAATAGGCGGGCCTGCCCATCACCGCGATGGCCACGAATTTGGAGAGAAAGGGCGTTGCGCCAAATATCCCCGACAGCGCGGTCTTGAGGTCCGGCGGAAGATCGGTTGCCCACACGACAGGAATGAGCGGCCAAGCGGCGTAGGCCCCCACAAGCACAACTGTGCCGAGCGCAAACCGCCAGCCGATCTGTTCAGCAGTGAATTCCGGCTCCCTAGCGGTGCTGATGGCGGCCTCCTCGGTGTCGTTAGCGGGCGATGTGACCATTAGCGGTGCCAGAAGAATGGGGTAACCGCAAGGCAAAGGCAGGGCAGGAAAGACTTTGCGATCAAGATGGTAGCGCCGACTATTGACGGGAAGAAACAAATTTCCCGTTACTGCTTCCCTCGCCGGTTCCAGGCCGATATGAGCGCACCGGGCGCCGCCGGGAAGGTCTATCCGGTCGCGGCCAATTGCCTCACGCCGGTTTCTCCGACGCGACAAGCCAAGCGGGATCGAACCAGCGATCAGCCTCGCCGTCGTAAGGCAACCGCGTGATGTCCCAGTGGCGGATGAACGGCGCGTAGGTCTCCCACACCGGCGGCCCGCCGCCGACAAAGACGACGCGGTCGGGGAACCAAGCCAAGACCTCGGCCGGATGGTTCGCCGAGCGGATCTCACAGATGGTACGGTCTTCGCGGGCAAAGGAGGGAATTGAAGCGATCGTGGTCGGTCCGGCAATGATCACATGACCGCGCGTGATCTCGAAAAACCGCGCCACGTCGGCGACGTACTCGCGGCCCTTATTTCCTTCCCACGGAAGCCTGCCATTGAGTCCCAACTGCCCGCGCTGGCCTATGGCGCATATCGCGCGAATGTCAGCCACCGCGTCCTCCTTTCCGCCGCTCAGGCAAAATGCGATAGCGACCTTAGCCGCCGATGGCGTTTTGGCAAAGATTGATGCAGAAACACCCCGGCATGACCCCTCGCCCGCAGCCCTCCTCCCCCGCCGATGACGCCGATCGTGTGACCTCGATCGGCCTCATGGTGCTGGCGACGCTCTGCTTTGCCGCGCTCGATGCCACGGGCAAATATCTCATCGTCAAGGAGGGAGTGCCGGTCGCCGAAGTGAGCTGGCTCCGCTTCGTCGGCCATGTCGTGTTCAGCGCCATCGTGTTGTGGCCGTTCGCGCTGAAGCCGTCGCTTCATTCGGCCAAACCCATGACCCAGATTGTTCGCTCCGTGCTGATGGCCGTAACCACGGGTCTTAACTTCCTGGCGCTCAGATATCTCCAACTCGACCAGACCGTCACCATCTTCTTTCTCACGCCGCTCCTCGTTGCCGCACTGGCCGGACCGCTCCTCAACGAATGGGCCGGGTGGCATCGCATGCTGGCCATTGTTGCCGGCTTCGTCGGCGTGTTGCTGGTGGTGCATCCCGGCATCGGCACGATTCATTGGGCTTTCCTTTTGTCGCTGGGAGCGACTTTGGGCTACGCGTTCTACAACATCGCCACGCGCTATCTCGCATCCTTCGATCCGGCGTCGGTGACGCAGACCTATTCGCCGCTTGCGGGCGTGATCCTTTTGGCCCCGCCGGCCCTTGCCGCGTGGCATTGGCCCGACGATTCGTTCGAATTGATTTTGCTCGCCTCGCTCGGCTTTTGGGGCGGGCTCGGGCATTGGCTGTTGATCCTTGCCCACCGCAACGCGCCGGCTCCAGTGCTCGCACCCTTCATCTATGTCGGGCTCATTTGGATGTCGGCAATCGGCTTTTTCGTGTTCGGCGACGTCCCGACATGGTGGACACTTTCGGGCGCCGCGGTCGTGATCGTGTCGGGACTCTATCTGCTGGCGCGAGAGCGAAAAATTATGGGCGCGGCCAAAGGCGGTCCGGCATCCGATATCGCCACGCAATGATTCGACGCAGGTTCTCTAGCCGGCGTCTTTGTCGCTTGCGTCAGCGTAGCGGCGGCGGACCGTGTCGGAAAAATTTGCAAAGCAACCTTGCTCGATCGCCTCGCGCGCACGCGCCATCAGCTCTTGATAGAACTGAACATTGGCGTAGCTCAGCAGCATGGCGCCGAGCGTCTCTCCGGATTTCACCAGATGATGGAGATAGGCACGTTCGTATTGCGCGGCGGGGCAGCTGCTTTCGGGGTCGAGCGGCGTCGCGTCGTCGGCATAGCGGGCGTTGCGTAAATTGAGCTTGCCGCCCCAGGTGAAGGCCTGGCAGTGGCGGCCCGAGCGGGTCGGCATCACGCAATCGAACATGTCGATGCCGTGCGCGATCGAAAGCAGCAAATCCTCGGGCGTGCCCACGCCCATGAGATAGCGGGGCCGGTCCTGCGGCAGGATCGGGGCCGTGACCTCCACCATCTCGAGCATCGCCGCCTGGCCTTCTCCCACGGCAAGCCCGCCGATGGCGTAACCGTCAAACCCGGTCTCGATGAGCGCATGGGCGCTTTTTTCCCTGAGATCGGGATAGACACTCCCCTGCACGATCCCGAACAAGGCTTGGCCGGGTCCGCCATGTGAAGCAAAGGCGGTCTTGCAGCGGCGGGCCCAGCGGAGAGACAACTCGAGCGAGGCATCAGCCTCTTCGCGCGTTGCCGGGAAGGGCGTGCACTCGTCGAGCACCATTTGGATGTCGGCGCCGAGCAGACATTGCACTTCGACGGCGCGCTCAGGGGTCAACGTGAGTGTTGCCCCGTCAATATGAGACTGGAAGGTGACGCCGTCTTCGCCGATGCGGCGGAGCTTCGCCAGCGACATCACCTGATAGCCGCCGGAATCGGTGAGGATCGGCTTGTCCCAATGCATGAAGCGGTGGAGCCCGCCGAGCTTGGCGATGCGCTCGGCGCCGGGGCGAAGCATCAGATGGTAAGTGTTGGCCAGGATGATATCCGCGCCCGCGGCCGCCACGTCTTCGGGGAACATGGCCTTGACGGTTGCGCCTGTGCCGACCGGCATGAAGGCCGGCGTCCGCACCACCCCCCGGGGGCCGGCGATGGCCCCCGCCCTCGCCTCCCCGTCCCGCGCCGCAACTGTAAAGGCAAATGCCTCCGTCATGGCGCGCTCTTTGCCGGACTCAGCAGGCAAGCATCGCCATAAGAATAGAAGCGATAGCCATGCTGAACCGCATGGGCGTAAGCGTGTTTCATGAGATCCAGGCCCGAGAAGGACGCAACCAGCATGAACAGGGTTGAGCGCGGCAAATGGAAGTTCGTCAAGAGGCGGTCGACGAACCGGAAGCGATAGCCCGGCGTGATGAAAAGACTGGTCTCACCGGCGAAGGGGCGAAGCCGCCCGTCCTCGCCGGCGGCGCTTTCCAGCAAACGAAGCGATGTGGTGCCAACGGCGATTATGGCCCCGCCGTCCGCCTTGACGGCGTTGAGCGCTTCGGCGGTCTTTAACGTGACTGTGCCGTGTTCCGCATGCATGTGGTGGCCCTCGACGTCCGCCGATCTTACGGGAAGAAACGTGCCGGGTCCGACGTGAAGCGTCACGAAATGCTCCGACACGCCTCGATCCGCGAGCCCGAGCATCAGCCGCTCGGTAAAGTGAAGCCCGGCGGTCGGGGCGGCGACCGCGCCCTCCTCGCGGGCATAGACCGTCTGGTAGTCGCTGCGGTCTTGCGCATCGGCGGGACGGCGCGACGCGATGTAAGGCGGAAGCGGCATATTCCCCAAGTCATGAATCGCCTGATCGAGAGCGGCGCCGGCAAGCTCGAACACGAGCCCGACTTCCCCGTCCTCTCCACGCGCCTCGACTGTCGCGGTGAGGTTGCCAAGCAGACATACCTCGCTCCCTTCGCCGAAGGAGATGCGGTCGCCCGGCTTGAGCCGCTTGGCCGGCCTAGCCAAAGCGCGCCAGCGATCGGGGCCCAGCCTCTCAATCAAGGTAACCGCAACCCGGGCCGTGTCGCCATCGCGCCGGCGCACCCCGTTAAGCTCGGCCGGTATGACCTTGGTATCGTTGAACACGAGCGCATCGCCGGGGCGAAACACTTGCGGCAAATCGAGGACCGTTAGATCGGCGATGGGCGGCTCTGAGGCCGGATCGACGGCAAGCAGCCGCGCGGCATCGCGCGGCACCGCCGGACGCAACGCGATCAGCTCCTCGGGCAGATGAAATTCGAATAGATCGGTCCGCAACGAAGGACGGTCTAAAGCGACCGCACCATCAGCGCACCCACCAGCACCAGGAGAGCGCCGCCGACGCGGCCCAAGGTCAAGCCCCGCTCCATGAGCTCGAACAGGCCGAGCCGATCGACCAGGAGCGCGGTGAACAGTTGCCCGGCGATGCCAAGCGCCATGATTGCGGCCACACCGATGCGCGGTGCCAGGATGAGATTGACCGTGACGTAGATCGCACCGAGCAGGCCGCCGCCGAGCAGCATATAGAGCGGCAGCGATTTGAAGGACGCCAGGCGCGCGCTCTCAGGCGCCAATAGCGCGACAAGAACAATCAGCCCCACCGTACCGACCACGAACGACATGGCGGCCGCTGTCAGCGGATGGCCGAGACGGGCGGCCGCTTCGGCGTTGATGGGAGCCTGGAGCGCGATCAACCCGCCGGCGACGAGGGCAATCACGGTGAGCGAGAAACCCGGGAGCGACATGGATATTCCTCTTGGGTTCAAGATTTGGAATCGGACGCGATGCGGGCCGAGATGATCTTGTCCGGCTGCGCCGGCGGCTCGCCGCGATTGATCTTGTCGACATTCTCCATGCCCTCGATCACCCGGCCCCACAGCGTGTATTTCCGATCGAGGAAGGTTGCGTCATCGAAGCAGATAAAAAACTGGCTGTCGGCGGAATCGGGCGATTGAGCCCGCGCCATGGAGACCGCACCTCTGGTGTGAGGCTCGGCATTGAACTCGGCGCCAAGCTTCTGGCCGGAACCGCCCGTGCCCGTACCGGTCGGATCTCCGGTTTGGGCCATGAAGCCGTCGATCACGCGATGGAACACGACGCCATCATAGAAGCCTTGGCGCGCGAGTTCCTTGATCCGCGCGACATGGTTCGGCGCGAGGTCGGGCCGCAGCGCCACGGTCACGGGCCCCTTGGTGGTTTCAATGATGAGTGTGTCTTCGGGGTTTGCCATGGTCACGAACCTCTCTGCCGGCGGGTTATTCTACGATCGTCGCCTTTTCGATGTAGTCGAGTTTGGGAAACGACTTCTGCAGATAGGCATTGCCGTATTGCTGTATGCCGCCCTGGTCGGGACCGTTTCCATTCGGGGCGCCCTCGCCGTAACCGTTATAGAGAGAGTCCACAACCTCCATCCCGGAGACCACTTTGCCGAACGGCGAAAAGCCCTGGCGATCGAGACCGGCATTGTCGCCGAAATTGATGAACACTTGGGTCGTGCGCGTGTTCGGGCCGGCCGTGGCGAAGGTCACCGTGCCGCGCGCGTTGCTTTGCTTCACCGGATCGTCCTTGATATTCGCGTTACGCCATACGGCAGAAAGGTTGGGGTCGCCGCTGATGCCAAACTGCACCATGAAGCCGTCGATCACCCGGAAGAAGCGCGCGTTGTCGTAAAAGCCGTTACTCACCAGATTGTAAAAGCGATCGGCGCCGTTCGGAGCCCAATCGCGATTGACCTCCACGACGAAGGTGCCTTTGCTCGTGTCGAACTTCGCTTTGTAAACACCCGGCGCCTGTTGGTTCAGGGTCGCAGGCTTGGATAGGTCGCCGGCGCTCGCGGACCCGGCCCAAACGAGTATACCGAGCACGAACGCGGCCGCGACCGCGAAGCTTGCCTGAAGTCTCATGATTCCTCCTTGGAAGATGTGCCGCTAGCCGGCAAATTTCTGCTTGAGCGCGCTGGCCACGACCGGCGGCACGAAAGATGAAATATCGCCGCCCATTGCGGCAATCTGGCGGACAAGGCTCGCCGCGATGTGGCGCGACTCCGGTGAAGAGGCGAGAAACACGGTTTCGATCTCCGGTGCAAGGGCCTGGTTCATGCCCGCCATCTGCATCTCGTAGTCGAAATCGCCGGCATCGCGCAGCCCTCTGATCACGACCGTGGCGCCGGCGCCTTTCGCCGCATCGACCGTCAAATTGCCGTAGGTCGTGACCTCAAGCTCGATCCCGGCCTGCTTCGCCACCGGATTGAGCACGTCGGAGGTCAGCTTCACCCGTTCGGACGTGGTGAACAGAGGATGCTTGTCGTGATGGGTGCCGATCGCAATCACCAGCCTGTCGACGAGATGCGCCGCACGGCGCACGATATCGACATGACCGTAAGTCACGGGATCGAAGCTTCCAGGATAAAGGCCCACGCGCATGCCGGAATTCCAAGCGCGACTGGCCGCCCCCCTCCTGGGAAGCACGATTACCTGCCGCGTGGGCACGTTCTAGCCGCCCCGGCAAGCAATGGGCAAGGCGCTTATCGCCCAAGCGGAAGCCCTGGTGCGCGAGGGGGGCTCGGGCACCAGGACTTTCACTGTGCAGCCTAATAGCGGCTACTTGATCGGCACGACCGGCGCTGCTTCGGCGCTATGGCCGAAGATGCTGCCGAGATTGAAGCGATAGCCGAGACCGGCCGAGACGATCAAAGGATCGACGTCAGCTTTGCCGACGACGTTGACGCCGCCGAGCGCGGCACTGTTGCGCCAGGTCACTTTGGTATCGAGCCAGGTTTTTTTGACATCGGCGTTGAATGACCAGCCGTTGCCGAGCGAAACATCAAGGCCAGCCTGCAGGGTGAAGCCCCACGCGTCGTCAATATCGACCTTGGTTGCGCCGAGTGCATTGGCGCCGGTGCCGGTATCGAAGAAGTTGATGTATTGCACGCCGGCCCCGACATAGGGCTGAAAACGCCCCATGCTGTTGAAATGGTATTGCAGGGTCAGTGCCGGCGGGAAAATCCACGTGTCGGCGATCTCGCCCAGACCGGCGATCGTTCCCTTCCCGTCGATGTCGTGCTTGGCAAAACAACAGAACAGTTCAACCGCGAAATTCGAGTTCAAGAAATAGGTGAGCGTCAGCGCCGGGATGACTTCGTCGCTGACTTCAGCGTCCGCTCCCGGAATTGGCGCGCCGCCCGCACGCACGCTCGCGTCGCTGTCCGGAAGGACCCCGGTCGCAAGCACGCGCACCATGAAGTTCCCGTTTTCGTCTCCAGCCGCGGCAGGAAGCGCACCGCCAAGCAGTGCCAGCCCTGCGCCGAGCGCGGCCAGCGCATCTCGTATCGCTTTTGCCATTGCCACCCCTCCCCCGATGAGAGTCGGTGAGCATTGTTGGGGCAAGGCGCATGCAATCAAAGCGCTGATCCGGCTTCATTGCTGACCCGCGTCAGAATTCGGCACATCAAGAAAGCCCTGTTGCAGCGTGGCCACAGAGTCTTGATGCAGGTCAAAGTCCAGCTTGATCGAGATCAAGGCGATTGCCTGCCATGTGCCCGACAGCTTGAACCTCGCGACTTCGGGCATCCTCGGGGGAAGGACATGGCCTTGAGCCTCAAGATAGAAGACACCGTTCAAGCGGGCCGCCGCGCAATGTATGGCGTGGCCAAGCAGGGGCCGGCGCCTGTCGAAGTGCCGGCCGCGCTCGGCTCTCATGCCACTGTCTTGCGAACGCGGCGAGGACAAGCGCTTGCTCTTGGCCCACAAGGCGACGAAACGGCATTTATCGTCCGCTCCGGCGTCTTGATGCTCGACGTTACCTTGCCGGACTCGGCACGGCAGGTTGCGGCCCTGATCTTTCCTGGCGATCTGATCCGGACAAGCTTCGCTCCACCCTGCGCCAAGGCGACACTCGTCGCGGCCGCAGCGGGCGAGGTTTGGCGCATGCGCTTCAGTGCTGTCGAGACGTTCGCGGCGAGCGACCCCGACATCATGCGCTATCTCAACGAGGCGGTAGCGCGGCGGATCGCCCACCAGACTATCCACGCCGCCATGCTTGGGCGCCTCGACAGCGAACAAAGAGTGGCAACCTTGCTGGTTGAATTTGCTTTGCGGACCGGAAGATGCTTGCCCCAGGGCGTGGTTTTCGATCTACCGGCCAGCCGCAAGGACATCGCCGACTTTCTCGGCTTGAACCCCGATACGCTGTCGCGGATCATGTCGCGCTTTCGCGGCGCCTCGCTGTTCAGTCATGCCGGGCGGAACAAGATCGTGGTTCGCGATTTTGTAGCCCTGGCGGCACGCTCGCCGGCGGCCTCATCGCTGATGGCATTGGACGGCGCCCCGCCCGGTCCGTCGATCGACGCAAGCGCCTGAGCCGCGGCGGGGCTACTCGGAGCCCTCCTCGCCGCCATTCTCCTCCGGAATGTGCTCGACCGAAACCACATGCTCGCCTTCACTGGTGGAGAACACGATCACCCCCTGGGTCGAACGCCCCATGATGCTGATATCCTGCACCGGAGTACGAATAAGCTGACCGCCATTGGTCACCAGCATGATCTCGTCCGTCTCCTCGGCGGGGAAGGACGCGATCAGCTTGCCGTTCCTTTCATTCACGATCATGCCGATGATGCCTTTTCCGCCGCGGCCGGAGATGCGGTATTCATAGGCGGAGGTGCGCTTGCCGTAGCCGTTCTCCGACACGGTTAGAACGAATTGTTCATGGGCGCTAAGCTCGGCATATCGTTCGGGACTCAGCGCCACAACTTCCTGATCTTCGGATTCCACTTCGACATCTTCGATATCGGTGCCGCCGCGGCGGATGCTGTTGGCCTGCCGCACATAGGCGGCGCGCTCGGCGGGAGAGGCTTCGACATGGCCGAGGATCGCCATGGAGATGACCTGGTCATCGCGACCGAGTTTGATGCCGCGCACGCCAGGCGACTCGCGGCCCTTGAAGACGCGGACATCGGGCACAGGGAAGCGGATCGTCTGGCCGTCGGCGGAGGTCAGGAGAACATCGTTCTGCTCGCTGCATATTTCGACGCCGACAATGTGGTCCCCGGAATCGAGCCTCATGGCGATCTTGCCGTTCTGCCGCACCTCGATGAAATCGGAGAGCTTGTTCCGCCGTACGCTGCCGTAATTGGTGGCAAACATGACGTCGAGATTTGCCCAAGACGCTTCGTCCTCGGGCAATGGTAGGATCGTGGTAATGGTCTCGTCCTTGCCGAGCGGCAGAAGATTGACCAGCGCCTTGCCGCGGGCCTGGGGCGCAGCGACCGGCAGACGCCACACGATCATCTTGTAGACCATGCCGCGCGAGGAGAAGAACAGCACCGGTGTGTGCGTGTTAGCGATGAAGATGCGGGTGACGAAATCTTCGTCGCGCGTCGCCATGCCGCTTCGGCCCTTTCCGCCGCGGCGCTGGGCGCGATAGGTGGAGAGCGGCACACGCTTGATGTAGCCCTTGTGGCTGACGGTGACGACCATATCCTCGCGCTGGATGAGATCCTTGTCCTCCACCTCGGCGACGGCCTCTAGAATCTCGGTGCGGCGGGGGGTGCCAAACTCGGTCTTGATCGCGGTCAGCTCGTCCTTGACGATCGAGACGATGCGGGCGCGGGACCGCAAGATATCGAGGTAGTCCTTGATCTTCTCGCCGAGCGCCTTCAATTCGTCGGCCACTTCGTCGCGGCCAAGCGCGGTGAGCCGCTGCAGGCGGAGCTCGAGGATGGCGCGCGCCTGATCCTCCGACAGGCGATAGGTGCCCTTGGCGGAAACCTTGTGCCGTGGATCGGCGATCAGCTCGACCAGGGCAACCACGTCCGCCGCCGGCCAGTCCCGGGCCATCAACTGCTCCCGCGCCGTAGCCGGGTCGGGCGCCTTGCGGATCACGGCGATGACCTCGTCGATATTGGCGACGGCGATCGCCAAGCCGACGAGGACGTGGGCGCGGTCGCGGGCCTTACGCAGCAGGAACTTGACGCGGCGGCCGATCACCTCCTCGCGGAACTCGGTGAAGGCACGGATCATGTCCTTGAGCGTCAACTGCTCAGGCTTGCCGCCAATCAACGCCACCATGTTACAGCCGAAGCTCGATTGCAGCGCCGAGAAGCGGTAGAGCTGGTTCAAGACGACGTCGGCCACGCTGTCACGCTTCAACTCGATGACGACGCGCATGCCCTGGCGGTCGGATTCGTCGCGAATATCGGCGATCCCCTCGATCTTCTTTTCGCGCACCAGCTCGGCAATCTTCTCGACCATCGCCGCCTTGTTCACCTGATAGGGAATTTCGGTGATGATGAGCGCCTCGCGGTCCTTGCGCAGGGTTTCGATCGCGACCCGGCCGCGCATGAGGACGGAGCCGCGGCCCTTGTAGTAAGCGGCGCGAATTCCGGCGCGCCCGAGAATAAGACCGCCGGTCGGGAAGTCGGGACCGGGGACGATCTCCAGAAGTTCCTCTGTGCCGATGGCGGGATTGTCGAGATAGGCGATGCAAGCATCGATCACCTCGCCGAGATTGTGTGGCGGGATGTTGGTGGCCATGCCGACGGCAATGCCGCCGGCGCCATTGACCAGCAGATTGGGGAACTTTGCCGGCAGAACCACCGGCTCCTTCTCGCGGCCGTCGTAATTGGGTTGGAAGTCGACCGTGTCGTTCTCGAGGTCGTCGAGCAGCATCATGGCGGCGCGGGCCAACCTGACCTCGGTATAGCGTTCGGCGGCGGGCGGATCGCCGTCGACCGAACCGAAATTGCCCTGCCCGTCGATCAACGGCAGGCGCATCGAGAAGTCTTGCGCCAAGCGGACCAGCGCGTCGTAGATCGCCTGATTGCCGTGCGGGTGATATTTACCCATGGTGTCGCCGGTCACGCGCGCCGATTTGTTGTAAGGGCGGTCCGGCGTGTAGTTGTTCTCGTGCATCGAATAGAGGATGCGGCGATGCACGGGCTTGAGACCGTCACGCACGTCGGGAAGCGCGCGCGACACGATCACGCTCATGGCGTAATCGAGATACGAGCGCTTCATCTCGTCGATGAGCGAGACGGGTCTGATGTCAGAGGGAACGGGTCCCTCGACGTCTGGTGTGTCGTTGTCAGACAAGGACGGAGAAAGCCTGTTGTAACGAAGCGTCCGACAGCCATGAAACGGGCGGCGGGATGGTCACTCCCCCCTCACGCAACGCCCAAAACGATGGCCGTTAGACACGTTCTCTATAGCTGATTTTGGCGGCTATTAGCAACTGCCAAGCAGCCGTCTCCGGCATTGTTTCTACTTTTTATTTCAATATGTTAAAGGGTGCCTGGCGACGGCCGGCTGACGCTGTGGCAAGGCCCCTTTATCCGTGTACAGATGATCGCTGCAAGGCAAGCAGCGCTCTCGGTTCTCATCGCTGCTGTGCTAGAACGGGATCTCGTCGTCGAGCTCTTTTTCGAAGGAGCCGCTCTTTTCGCCACCACCGGTGAACGGACCGGACCGTCCAAAATCGCCGTTGCGCTGGCTCCCCTCGCCCATGCCGTCGCGCTGACGGCTGTCGAGCATGGCGAGCTCGCCGCGATATTGTTGCAGCACCACTTCGGTCGAGTACCGGTCCTGGCCCGATTGGTCCTGCCATTTCCGCGTCTGCAGTTGACCCTCGATGTAGACCTTCGAGCCCTTTTTCAAATATTGCTCGGCGATGCGCCCAAGATTCTCGTTGAAGATGACGACGCGATGCCACTCGGTCTTTTCGCGCCGCTCCCCGGTCGACTTGTCGCGCCAGCTTTCGCTCGTGGCGAGGCGAAGATTGACGATCGGCCGCCCATCCTGGGTTTGACGGACTTCGGGGTCGGCGCCGAGATTGCCGACGAGGATGACCTTGTTTACCGATCCTGCCATGTGATGAGACCTCCGCGTGGGCGCCGGGCTTGACTGCCGTGCCACTCTAGCGCCCTCGAGGCGCGGCTCGCCACACGCCAAAGACCCTGTCCACAGCCCGAGGGCATAAGTCGGCTTTGTACACGTTTTGTTCTCATCCGTCTAGCCCCCACGATTTCCCTCACAATTTTGAGACTTGCGGTGTCGCAGCCTTTGCCTTACCCGCAAACCCTCAGAACACCCCCCAACCACGTCCTGAAGCGCACGCCGGGGAAAGAGACAATGCAGCGGCCCGTCGAACATCGGCCTGCCCTCAAACGCCGCACCAAGGCGCGGCATCATCCTGCCAAGCGAACCTTCGGCTTCACCCCGAGGCAATGGCCCTTTATCTTCGTTCTAGTCGGTAGCTGGCTGTTTTCGATCGCCTTCTTCGTGTCGGCCAAGTTTCTTTGGGATTGGGTCCCGGCCGACTGGACGATCGGCGACCGCATCGCGCTTGTCATCAAGAACGCGGCCTTCGCCATCATGCCGGCGGTGCTCGCCATCTGCATCGTTGCCGCCCAACGCCTCGATCGATCGATGTTCGTCGGCCGCAATCCCAAGCCCAACACGGCGGTCGACATCAATAACCGTGTGATCCTCAACACCTTCGAGCAATTCGTCCTCTATTTCATCGGTAATGCCGGACTGGCCCTCTACTGTCCGCAGCAGGAGGCGCGCGCCTTAATCATTTTGACCGTGCTGTTTGTGCTCGGGCGTGTCTTGTTCTGGTTCGGGTATCACTACCACCCGTATGTGCGGGCCTTTGGCTTCGGTATCACGTTCTATCCGACTGTTGGGGTCTTTATCTGGCTCATCCTGAGGATGGTGTTCGGCATCGAGATCCGGATCTGAGGCCAGCACGCGAGTGCGTGCAGCCTATCGCGCCTGCTGCCAGTTCAGAACCGCATCGAGCGGCCACACGAACATCAACACATTGAGTGTGAGGTTGTCCCGGATTGCCGCGCCGACCAGGAGTTCGAGGCCAATGGCAATGGCCACGGTGACCCAGACCGGCAGACGCGCCGCCATAAAGAACCCGAGCACCATGACGGCGATATCGCTCACCGAATTGATGACGCTATCGCCGTAGTAATCGAGCGAAATCGTCATCTCACGATAGTGGTTGATGACGAAATCGGTGTTCTCGATCACCTCCCATGCCGCCTCGATGGCGACGGCGAGAACGAGCCGCATGGCGAAGGAGAGAGGCACGAAGCGGGAAACAAGCCAGAGCGCCCAATAGAACAGAAAGCCGTGGATAAGGTGAGAGGGCGTGTACCAGTCGATCAGATGCTGGGAATTCTCCGAGCTCATGACGTCGAAATGCCAGAGCTTCACCACGCCGCATTTGCAGATAAGCGGATGGCCCATCGAAAAGAGGGCAGTCCCCGCCGCAGTGATGATGGCGGCGACAATGAGCCCGGTCCTGGCGGGGGTGAGTGTCATGGCCGGGCATAAGGCCTCAGATTCGCGCTTCCGTCACGCTCAACCTTGAGAACCGGACCTTTGCGGGAAGCCCTTGCGGCAAGCCGCTTTCGGCCCGACATTGGCCTCTAGTATGACCTCCAAATTCATCTCCATCCGCGGCGCGCGGGAGCACAATCTCAAAGACATCGCGCTCGATTTGCCCCGCGAAAGGCTGATCGTGATTACCGGGCTATCGGGCTCCGGCAAGTCCTCGCTCGCCTTCGACACCATCTATGCCGAGGGGCAGCGGCGCTATGTCGAGTCGCTCTCGGCCTACGCGCGCCAATTCCTCGACATGATGCAGAAGCCGGATGTGGACCATATCGAAGGTCTATCGCCGGCCATTTCCATCGAGCAGAAGACCACCTCGCGGAACCCGCGCTCGACCGTGGGCACGGTCACCGAGATTTACGACTATATGCGGCTCCTCTTTGCCCGGGTCGGCGTGCCCTACTCGCCGGCAACAGGGCTTCCGATCGAGAGCCAGACCGTGAGCCAGATGGTCGACCGGGTGCTGGCGCTCTCCGAAGGCACAAGGCTTTACCTGCTCGCGCCGATCGCGCGCGGTCGCAAAGGCGAATACCGCAAGGAGTTCGCCGAGCTGCAGAAGAAGGGATTTCAGAGGATCAAGGTCGACGGGCAATTCTACGAGATCGCCGACGTGCCGGCGCTCGACAAGAACGTCAAACATGACATCGACGTGGTGGTCGACCGAATCGTGGTGCGCCCCGATCTGGCCTCGCGGCTGGCCGACTCGTTCGAAACGGCGCTGCAACTGGCTGATGGGATCGCCATCGCCGAGATGGCCGATGCCGGCAGCGAGCGGATCATTTTCTCGGCGAAATTCGCTTGCCCGGTGTCCGGCTTCACCATCGAGGAGATCGAGCCGCGGCTCTTTTCCTTCAACAATCCCTATGGCGCCTGTCCGGCATGCGACGGGCTTGGCACCGAGCTGTTCTTCGAGCCCGACCTCGTCGTGCCGGATGAGACTTTGAGCCTGTCGCGCGGCGCGATTGCGCCTTGGGCGCGCACCAGTGCCACTTCGCCCTATTACCAGCAGACGCTTGAATCGCTCACCCGCGCCTATCGCCAGCCGATGACCAAGCCGTGGAAGTCGCTGCCGAAGGAATTCCGCGAGGTGGTGCTGTACGGCTCAGGCGAGGACGAAATCGCCTTCACCTATGACGACGGCGTGCGTCACTACTCGACCACCAAGCCGTTCGAGGGCGTGATCACCAATATCGAGCGGCGCTGGCGCGAGACGGAATCCTCCTGGGTCCGCGAAGAGCTGGCGCGGTACCAGTCGAACCACCCTTGTGGCGAGTGCGGCGGCTATCGCCTGAAACCGCAAGCCCTGGCGGTGAAGATCGCGGAGCTCCATATCGGCCAGGTCACCGAGATGTCGATCCGCGAGGCGGCGCGCTGGTTTGCGGATTTGCCGGCGCAACTGACGCCGAAGCAGAACGAGATCGCCCAGCGCATCCTGAAAGAGATCCGCGAGCGGCTCACCTTCCTCAACGATGTCGGCCTCGATTACCTCACCCTCAGCCGGGCCTCGGGCTCTCTGTCGGGCGGCGAAAGCCAGCGCATCAGGCTTGCCTCGCAGATCGGGTCCGGTTTGACCGGGGTGCTTTACGTTCTCGACGAGCCGTCGATCGGCTTGCATCAACGCGACAATGCCAGGCTGCTCGAAACGCTGAAGTCGCTGCGCGACATGGGCAACAGCGTTCTCGTCGTGGAGCACGATGAGGAAGCGATCCTGACTGCGGACCATGTCGTGGATATGGGCCCTGGCGCCGGGATCCATGGCGGCGAGGTGGTGGCGGAAGGAACGCCGGACCAGGTGATGGCGACGCCCGAGAGCCTGACCGGGCAATATCTGACCGGCTTCAAGCAGATCCCCTCCCCCAAAGCCCGGCGCAAACCCACCAAAGGGCGGCGGCTGACCGTGCTCGGCGCGCGCGCCAACAATCTCAAGAACATCACCGTCGATATTCCGCTTGGCTTGTTCACCTGCGTGACCGGCGTCTCAGGCGGCGGCAAATCCACCTTTCTGATCGAGACGCTTTATCGTGCGGTTGCCCGCAAGCTGACCAATGCCCGCGAGGTGCCGGGCGAGCACGACGAGATCGAGGGCTTGGAGCATCTCGACAAGGTCATCGATATCGACCAATCGCCGATTGGGCGCACGCCACGGTCGAACCCCGCCACCTATACCGGCGCCTTCACGCCGATCCGCGAATGGTTCACCGAACTCCCCGAGGCCAAGACGCGCGGTTACAAGCCGGGGCGGTTTTCCTTCAATGTGAAAGGCGGGCGCTGCGAGGCGTGTCAGGGCGACGGCGTCATCAAGATCGAGATGCACTTTTTGCCGGATATCTACGTCACCTGCGACGTCTGCAAAGGCAAGCGCTACAATCGCGAGACGCTTGAGATCAAGTTCAAGGGAAATTCAATCGCCGACGTGCTCGACATGACGGTCGAGGAAGCGGCCGAATTGTTCAAGGCGGTCCCTGCGGTGCGCGACAAGCTCGAGACGCTAAAGCGCGTGGGTCTTTCCTATATCCATGTCGGCCAGCAGGCGACCACCCTGTCGGGCGGCGAAGCGCAGCGGGTGAAGCTTTCCCGCGAATTGTCGCGCCGTGCCACCGGCCGCACGCTCTACATCCTCGATGAGCCGACCACGGGGCTTCACTTTCATGACGTGGCCAAGCTGCTCGACGTGCTTCACGAGCTGGTCGACCAGGGCAATACGGTGGTGGTGATCGAGCACAATCTCGAAGTTATCAAGACCGCCGATTGGATCGTCGATCTCGGGCCGGAAGGCGGCGACGCCGGAGGGGACGTGGTTGCCCTCGGCACGCCAGAGGAGCTGGCCGCGAATCCTGCGAGCTATACCGGCCAATATCTGAGGAAAATCCTGGAGCGGCGGGGCAAGGCTGCAGCCGGAAAACCTGCCGCCGCGGCCGAGTGAGAGCCAAAAACGCGCCGGATTCGCCCAATCTGGGTCGTTTTGACCCAGAATCTAGGGGTTTTCTAACGATTCATTAGGCTTAATTGCAGACAATTCGGCTCGAATCGGCGCATTTTCAGGCACGGGATGGCTTCGCCGTCAAGTTTGGTGCCGAAAAAGTCGGGATTGCACTGAGGCCAAGAAGGCAATAGCGAAGATTAGGCCTAAATGGCCGGGCTAAGGAGGACTACTCGCATGATGTCGAAATCTGAACTCATTCAAAAAATCGCCGATGCGACGGAACTGGCGAAGAAAGACGTAAAAGCTGTCATGGAGTCCCTCGCCAACGTCGGCTACAGAGAGCTGAAGAGCAGCGGCACCTTTGTGCTACCGGGCTTTGCCAAGTTTGTCGTTGTCACCAAGCCGGCCACGCCGGAGCGCCAAGGCATCAACCCCTTCACCAAAGAGCCGACCGTCTTCAAGGCGAAACCAGCCCGTAAGATGCTGAAAGCGCGCCCGGTGAAGGCCGCCAAAGACGCGGTCTAAAAGCGGACTGCCAGCCTGGTACCAGGCACGGCAGAGTCCCTAAGGGCAAAGTAACAGTCACTCTCAGGCCGGGGGCGGCGCTGTGATGGCGCGGCGGATGGGCGCAAGCGGAGCGCTCTCGTCGAACGTCACACGCCCGTCCTGCAGGGAAATTCCGAGGTCGCGCCACAGCGCGTCGAGATCGGGCGCGTCCGGCTTCGTGCCCATCTTCGCGTAGAGATCGGCAAGCACGGTGGTGCCGGTCGCTCTGTCGCCGGTGCTGAAAATGTGCCCGATGTGCCAATCCCGCTCGATCGTGCCGCCGGCGTCGAGGATACCGCGCAGCGCCTGTTGCAAGCCTGCTTTGTTGCCGGTGCGTTTGCGGATTTCAATATCGGCGAGCAGGCAGAAGATCGCCCCGCCCCAATAGGTGCGCCCCCAGGTCGGGGTCCGGTCAAGCCCGCGGTCGCCACGTTTGGGCAGGCCTTGTTTCATGTCGCGCACCATGTCGCCCCAGATCGTCTCGGCGGTCAGCTGACCGGCCTGAACACGCGCGATCGGCTCGACATAAGTCGCGATCCCTTCGGCGAGCCAGAGATGCGGCGCGCGGAGATCGGGCTGGGCCAGGTGCGTCATTTCATGGACTGCGACCCAGTCCTTGCGGAGCTGCGCCTCGGTCACGTCACGGCCGACCATCAGACGAATGGCGGCGCCGCGAAAGCCGAACGACGTGCCCCTCTGTACGCCGGCGCCAGGCACCGGAATGATCAGGACGCTTGTCGGGCTCACGGGGAACTTGCCGAAATAGGTCGAGGTTGCTTGCGCCGCGTCCTCGAGCCAGGCAATGAGCGCGCGCCGCGGCAAGGTAAATGTCCCCGGCGCAAATCCGACTTGGAGCGTGCCGCCGCCGGCGACGACGACCGGCGTCTGCGGCAGGCGTTGGAACGCCGAATAGGGAAACTGCGCGTGAGCCACCGGGCAAGCAACGGCGCTCAGCAACGCGGCCCGCAGAAAAAGACGCCCAACCGTTTTCATTGACGGGAGAGGCAATAAGATACTCCTTCCCCTCCCCCCAATGTGGCGGCGAAAAGTCTATGAAGCTATTTGTTTTATCACCTTGACGATGACAAGCAGGATCACGGCCCCGATGAAGGCAAGGATAATGGCGCCGAGCAACCCGCCGCCGATCGCCAGCGAAAGTCCGAGCATAGGAAACAGAAAGCCAGCAAGGATCGCACCGAGGATGCCGATGACAATGTCACCGACCAGGCCGAAGCCCGTCCCCTGAACGAGCAGGCCGGCAAGCCATCCGGCAATTCCCCCCACGACGCAGGCAATAACGATCGCTGTCAGCATTGTGTCCACCCTCCCTTTGGTCCGACGGCGCTAGTTTAGCACGAGTCGCCACACGACTTGTTGAACTTTGCACGCCTTGCATCCGCGCCTGAACGGCCCGCATCATGCACCCTTGGACCCGCGCGGGAGGGGAGCGCCATGCCGGTCATCAAGGCTTCGATTCTGGGTTTCGTTGCCGGCTTTGTTGCCGTGCTGATTTTCCACCAGGGCCTTTGGTATCTGTTCGAGCTCGCTGGGTTCCACCCTTTCACCCGTGCCGCCTGGGATCTTGATCCAATCCCCCCGTTCGGTGTGCCGTCATTGCTTTCCAAGGCCTTCTGGGGCGGGGTGTGGGCGGCTGTGCTCGCACCATTGTTCAGGAACTTGCGCGGGAGCGCCTATTGGGCGAGCTGGATCATCGTTGCTTCGGTCGCGCCCACGCTTGCGGCCTTCTTTGTCGTGCCGCTGATCAAGGGTTTCGCCCTTCCTCTGCTCTGGCCGGGCCTTCCTGCGGGTCTTGTCATCAATGCGTTCTGGGGCTTTGGTATCGCACTATTGCTGAGGCTGATGGCGCGGGCATAGCGTAGCCGGACATGCCCGCGTGCAAGATGAATTCGGCATACGGTTGGGGGGCATTTCATGGCAACGCAAGACAACAGGGACGAGCCGCGGCCTGTCTCGGTCACACCGGTTTACACAGCCGTTCTGACGGCGTTCGGCTTGGTGGCGGCGATCTACGCCGCCCTGTCCTACTCTGAGGCGGCTCTGCCGCTGCAAGCCAAGATCTTTATGGTGGCGTGGCTGGCCCTGTCTCTGGCCTGCACCGTGTTCCTCACGCCCCGCAATTTCACCGCCGGCTTCTTGACCGGGCTGCTCGCCATGCTGATCGGCTGGCGCATCGCCGGCCTCAACGAGGTCGATGTGGTCAGCTACCCCCTTGTGCTCGCCTTTGCCGCCTTCGTGTTGCAGTTCTTCGAGGTACTGCGCGCCGATCTCCGCAAGCCTAAGCCACTCATGAGCGCCGCCGATTGGCACCTCACACTCATCCGCATCTATATCGGCTTCGACCTCGTGCCCCACCTCACCGAGAAGCTGTTCGGGGGCCCTGGCCCCTTCGACGCCGACGTCAAGGCATTTGCCGGGTTTGGCCTGCCAATGCCCGAATTCTTCGTCACTCTCGGCGGCTTGTGCGAACTCGGTATCGCCATCGGGATCGGGCTCGGCCTGCTCACGCGGCTGGCCGGTTACTGTGCGGCGCTGTTTTTTCTGATCGCCACGCTGATCGGCGGGCATTTCTTCAACGGCTTTATCTGGGCCAATCCTGGCGGCGGCTGGGAATATCCGGTGCTGATGATGGTCCTGTTCCTGACCTTCACGTGGCGTGGCGCCGGGCGGTTCTCGCTCGATCACGTGCTCACGGCACGCGGCTGGATGCCGGCGGGCTTCCGCCCGCTTGTGGCACAGGCGGCGTAGGTTTCACGTGAACTCGCCCAGGAGGGCGCGGAGAAAGGAGCGGGCCTTGGTATAGATCCCTGGCGCCTCGCTTTCGCGCGGGCCGCCGATACACAGGTCGAATGGACCTTGTCTTTCCGCCAACCAGCCTTGAGCCTGCGCCACGGCGCCGTCACGATCGAGCTCGATGACGATATGCGGCTTGCCGAGCCGCTCTGCATAAGCAAGAGCGCGTTCGGTCCCTTTCGACACCGCCAGCCCGTGCCGATCCACCAGAACCATTAGTCCGCTGCTGTCACGCACATTCCATTCGGTCCGCTGGGCCGGGTCGGCTTGCGGCGTGGCTCTGAGTTGAGGATAGACCGCCAACAGGCCCGGTGGCTCAGGCAGATCCTCAGCCCAGCCCCCTCGCGGGCACCAGCCACGGTAGGAAAGCCCGTTCTCGATGGCGGCATCGAGCGCGGCGCGATCGACGCCTGTCTGCCCGCCGGAAACGATCTTCATTTGCCGCACCCCAATGCCTTCAATCTGCGGTAAATCGATGCCATATGCATGTCTATCAGCATGATCTCCCCGCCGCTCCTCAAGGAGGCACATCATGACCGAGAAATGGTCTGCCGATGTCACCGCCCACGATCATCCCTTCGATCTCGACCCCGGACTGTTCGCCAATGGTTCTCCGCAAGAAATCGCGGCCGCGCTGAAGAAATCGGCCGAAGATCCCGCCCGTAAAAGCGACGATCCTTATCGCACCGCGATGTCGATGCTCGATTTCTATATCAACCGCGCCGGTGCCAATCTTTCAGACGAACAGCGCACCAAGCTCGATAAGACGAAGGCGGCGGTTCAGCAGGCTTTCGGCCGCTAGGCCTCTGATAATTGCCAATCGAGTGCCGTGGCCCGAGCGGCAAAGACCTCGTCGAAACGCTGGTCCAAGCAGGTGACCGAGCATTCCCGCGCGCTCGACCTCGAGGCGGGGGTATTCACGCTTAAGGACCCCAAGGACATCGCCGCCTCGCTCAAGCGCTCGGCTGAAGCGAGCAGGCGGCGAAAAGCCGAGCCATTTCGCTCGGCAATGTCGATGCTTGTGTTCTACATCAATCGGGCCGGAAAGAACCTCAGCGCGGCTGAACGCACCCGGTTGGAACGGGCCAAACAGGAACTCCGCAAAGTCTTCGGCAAAGCCCCCGCGAAACGCCCGTCTAAGCCGCGCTGACAGGCGTCCCCGCCTCTCCTAGCCTTGCTCGGCCGTGACCCAGCCCTCGACCTCGCTGGTCCAATGCTCGGCATGCTGATCGAAGGTCGCAAGAACCGCGTCGAAGGCAGCCTCCTCGGCCTGCTCCGCGCCGCGCTCGGTTTGTAAATCCTCGAACACGTGCCGGTAGTCGTCGAATCCCTGTAAGTCCTCCTGGCGATGCCACCAAAATTCATCGAAGAAAAAGAATTTGATCCAGGAGAAGAGGCAATCGGTCCAGTCCTCCAGATAATGACAGAGACGCACGCTGGGAGCGCACAGATAGAGATCCGCGCCGCGCAATGCGTCCGTGCCGCTCGCCGCGCAATCCTCACGCGTCGCGACTTCGACCAGGCTGCCGTCGAGAAAAGGATAGTCGGGACATTCGAGGAAGACGAAGCTCATGCGGTCGGCGCCCGGATAGAGGCCGCGCGGGTCGAAGAGTTTGAAATCAAGACCGCGCAGCCGCGTTTCTTTGAGCGCAATGAACGGCGCGTTTTGGGCTTCCGGATTTTCGATCAGCGTGACGCGGGATTCGCGTGCCGAGGCGACGAAGGTCTCAAGGTCGCGGGCGATAAAGCTTGAAACGACGATCGCGCCGGTGACGTGTTCATCGATCGTCTCAATGTTCGCCCGCTTGCGCGAAGCCCCGCCTTCTTGCGCATTCATCAAATTCAAAGTGGGCGGCTGCGGCCGCTGTTCGCGACGCAACAACTCATCGCTTCGGGCGGCAAGCCGGTGCAAATGGCCGAGGAGCCGATACCGCGTACGCGGATCGTGGCATCTGCCTTTCCAGACAATCGAGACCGAGGACATGGAGCAAATGCTGCCGCGACGCGAAGGACAAAGAGGCGGCAGATTGCCTGCACCAAGGCAATGGCGCAAGCGATGTTCCGGCCGCGCTTCCTATCGCCCAAGGCGAATAGGATTAATGATTAAGAGAGACGAGCTACGCGGCCCCCGTTCCAAAGGAGCCACGTAGCTCAGTAGATGGGCGTCGAGGTTTGATGACCCCGAATGCGCCGTAAGCCTAAAGCGGCCTAGGCCTTCGCGTGACGCGCGTCCCCTGCTCCCGCCAGCATGCCGGCAACCTTCTCCGACACGTAGCCGAATATCGCGCCGACGATCATCGACAGGATCACGACGATAACGGGATTTTCGAGGGAAGCCGCAGTCAGGCTTCCCGCGGCATTGCCCATCAACGTGTAGGCAACGACCGAGGCAAAGCCATAGACCTGCGCCGGAATAGCAGAGAAGACCGGCACATTCGCCAGCAAGACCATAACGGCGACACCGACACCGACGCAGATCGCTGCCCAGACCGGTAGCCCAAGACTATCTGCCAGGCCGGCCCTGGTTGCTACCAGCAGCGTAATGCCGGCGATGATCGCGCCAGCGGCATTGTTCAGGATTGCCGACTGCAAGCCTGTTTCCTTGCCACCGCAGTGGAAGAAGCAACCCCAGGCAATGAAAGCTGCCCAGATTGCAAGTGCGCCCCCAAGCGGCCCTAAGAATAGCCACGTGGCTATTGCGCCAAGCACGCCAACGCTAATCGCTAGTGCTGTATTCGCGGACATCTCGCCTCCCTTTCGTGCAAGAGCGGGCGGATGCGCCGGTTTTGCCGGCGGTCCACCGGCCCAAAGTGCGGAAACCATTATGTTGCTGATTCGGCTTCCGGCGAGAATCGTAGTCGAAGCCAGTGCCAATTCAACACCGATTGCCTGTTTTTGCCCAAGTCATTCGGAGTCAGATCCGCCGGGGCGCCTTGAGGAAACGCCTGAAGGCGCTTAGCTTTTTAGTCATGACGGATAGGGTTCACATTATTGGAGGCGGCTTGGCCGGAAGCGAGGCGGCATGGCAACTGGCGCAAGCTCAGGTGCCCGTCACGCTGCACGAGATGCGCCCCAAGCGCCAAACCGACGCGCATAAGACCGGCGCGCTGGCCGAGCTCGTGTGCTCCAACTCCTTCCGCTCGGACGATTGGCAGACCAATGCGGTCGGGCTGCTCCATGAGGAGATGCGCCGCGCCTCCTCGCTGATCATGGCGGCGGCCGATGCGCACAAGCTGCCTGCCGGCGGGGCGCTGGCGGTCGATCGCGACGGGTTTGCCGCCGATGTGACGCAGGCGCTCGAAACCCATCCGCTCATCGAGATTTCCCGCGAGGAGGTTGACGGTCTGCCGCCGCCCGACTGGGACAGCGTCATCGTCGCGACCGGGCCCCTCACCTCGCCGGCGTTGGCGGATGCCGTTCGAGCGCTGACCGGCGAAGCGGAGCTTGCCTTTTTCGACGCGATCGCCCCCATCGTCCATGTCGAGTCGATCGACATGGACACGTGCTGGCGCCAATCCCGCTATGACAAGGCCGGCCCTGGGGGCAGCGGCGCCGATTACATCAACTGCCCGCTCGATCAGTCCCAATATGAGTCTTTCATCGCGGCGCTGCTTGCGGCCGAAAAGACCGCTTTCAAGGACTTCGAAACCACGCCCTATTTCGAGGGCTGCCTTCCGATCGAAGTCATGGCGGAACGAGGTCCGCAGACATTGCGCTACGGGCCGATGAAGCCGGTTGGCCTGTCCAACCCGCATAAGCCGGGTGTGAAGCCCTACGCCGTAGTGCAGCTCCGTCAGGACAATGCACTTGGCAATCTGTGGAATATGGTCGGGTTCCAGACCAAGTTGAAACATGGCGAGCAGGTTCGCGTGTTCCGCATGATCCCCGGGCTCGAACAGGCCGAGTTCGCGAGGCTCGGCGGCCTTCACCGCAACACGTTCCTCAACAGCCCAAAGCTCCTCGATGCCGGGTTACGGCTCAACGCCGATCCCCGGCTCCGTTTCGCCGGACAGATCACCGGGGTCGAGGGCTATGTCGAGTCGGCGGCGATTGGGCTCATTGCCGGTCGCTTTGCGGCCGCCGAGCGGCGCGGCCGGACGATCACCCCTCCGCCTTTGACAACCGCGTTCGGCGCCCTCCTCAATCACATCACCGGCGGCCATCTCAGCGCCGACACTGGAACCGGCGCCCGCAGCTTCCAGCCAATGAATGTCAATTTTGGCCTGTTTCCGCCGCTCGCGGCGCAAGTCCCCCGAGAAAAAGGCCCGCGGCAGTCCAAGGCGCTTGCCAGGAAGCGCGCGCTGTCGGAGCGCGCGCTTGCCGACCTGGAGCGCTGGCTCTCCGGTCCCGCCTCGGTCGCGGCTGAGTAGCTACCGAGGGCTGCTGCTCAAGGCCGCCAGCTCGCCATACGCCAAAACCGGTGGAGCGGATTGATGTCGGCAATCTCCCGCAAGGGATCGCCGCCTCTCCGGTCCAAGGCTTCGAGGGAGGCGAGATACGGGCCCACCAAGCTCAGCGGCAGGAAGGCCGTTCTGGCAGGCTTGTCGAGCGTGGCCACATGGCGGCGCGCTTCCTCGTAGGCGGCCCGTGCCTTGCTTCTCAGCGCGGCCAGATAAGCGCGAAATCCTTCGCTTGCAGATCCGGCGAGCACGGCAGTAGGCGAGCTGCCATGCGACCGGAGCGCATCGGCCGGCAGATAGACGCGGCCTTGCATGGCATGGACCGGCAACGCCCGCATCAGACCGGTCAGGCCGTAAGCCGCGCCTGCCTCGGTTGCGGCGCGCTCGAGATCCGGGCCTTGCGCCCCGCAACACGCCGCGCCTAAGGCAAACATCGCGCCCGCGGTATCCTGCAGATAGATTTCCAAAGCGCGCGCGTCGGGCATGATTTTGGTCGCGACGTCGAATTGGCGCGCATCGATCAGCTTGGCAACAAGCTCGGCCGACAAATCGTGACGGCGCAGCGTCAGGCCCAAGGCATCGGCGACCGGATGACCGGCTGCGTCGCCTTGCCGGGCCCGTTCGATCGCCTCGCGCCACCATTGCAGGCGGATCTCTCCAAGTCCGGGCTCGCTGACCTGCTCGGCGATGCGGGCGAGTTCGACATTAAAGGCGCAAAGGGTAAGGAGATCGAGGCGCGCGTCGCGCGGTGCAAAGGCGGCGGCAAGGGCGCGGTCAGGATCGCCCGCCCGTGCAATGCGTCTTACCGTTTCGTCCCGCCCGGACTCATGCAAGGTCCGCTCGCCTCGAACACATTAGATGCGGGCGGCGGCCGGCCCCCTCCCCTTGGCAGAGGCCGGGGCCGCGCTCCACGCCTCGCGCCGCACACCGAGAATGAGCTGCAACGGCGAGGCCACGAAAATCGACGAATAGGCGCCGATCACGATGCCCCAGCAAATGGCGAGGGCAAATCCGAAGATCGTCTCGCCGCCGAAGAACAGGAACGGCAGCATGGCGAGGAAGGTCGTCACGTGAGTCAAGACGGCGCGCGACAACGTCTCGTTGATCGAAACGTCGAGAAGTTCGACCAGCGGCATCCGCTTATACTTGCGCAAGTTCTCCCGAATTCGATCGAAGATCACGACCTTATCGTTCAGTGAATAACCGATGATGGTGAGGATGGCGGCGATGCTCGAGACATTGAACTCGAGCTGAAACAACGAATAGAGACCGATCGTGCCGGTCACGTCGTGGATCAAGGACGCAATGGCGGCGACGGCGAATTGCCATTCGAACCGGAACCACACATAGATCAGGATACCGAGCAGGGCCACGACCACGGCGATAGTCCCCTTGGCGATCAGTTCGCCGGAAATCGTCGGGCCGACGATTTCAACGCGCCGATATTCGACCGTGTCGCCGAGCGTCTCCTTCACCTTGCCGATTGCTTCCTGCTGTTGCTCCTCCTCGGGCTGGGAAGCGATGCGAATGAGAACCGCGTCGGGAGCGCCGAATTCCTGGATCTGCACCTCACCGAGGCCAAGACCGCTCAGCTGGCCGCGAATATCGGCGAGATTGGCAGGACTTTCCTTGGTCTTGATCTCGATCAGCGTCCCGCCTTGGAAATCGATACCCATGTTGAGCCCGATGGTCGCGACCAGAATGAGCGGAACCACGGTCAGCAGCGCCGAGACGACCCAGGAGACGGCGCGCAATCCGACAAAGTCGATCTTGGTGTCGGGAGGAATGAATTGGATGCCTCGGAACATGCGTTTTGCGTCCTAAATTGGGATGGCTTGGGGCCGCGCCCAGCGGAGCCAATAGGTGACCATGACCCGCGTGACGGTCACGGCCGTGAACATCGAAGCGAGGATGCCGACAGTCAGCGTCACGGCAAAGCCTCGCACCGGTCCCGAACCAAGCCAGAATAGAACCAGCACCGCGATAAGCGTGGTCACGTTGGAGTCGATGATGGTGATCAGCGCACGCGAATAGCCGGCATCGACGGCGGCAAAGGGCGATTTTCCGGCCCTGATCTCCTCGCGGATGCGCTCATTGATCAGCACATTGGCGTCGACGGCGATACCGATGGTGAGCACAATGCCGGCAATGCCGGGCAGCGTGAGCGTCGCCCCCATGACGGAGAGCACGGCGAAGATCAGCGCGATATTGACGAGAAGGGCGACATTGGCGAACAGGCCGAACAGGCCGTAACCCACCAGCATGAACAGCATCACCAGCACCAGGCCCGCCAGCGCCGCCTTCTTTCCGGACTCGACTGAATCGGCACCGAGGCTCGCACCCACCGTCCGCTCCTCGATGACGGTGAGCTTGGCGGGAAGCGCGCCTGAGCGCAGAAGCACGGCGAGATCATTGGCCCGCTGCACGGTAAAATTGCCACTGATCTGTCCCGATCCGCCGAGGATCGGCTCGCGGATCACCGGCGCCGTGATCACGTCCCCGTCAAGCAGGATGGCGAAGCGGTTACCGACATTTTCCCGGGTTATCTTGCCGAAGCGCCGCGCCCCATTTGTGTCGAATTTGAAATTGACCACAGGCTCGCCAGTCTGCGAGTCGAAGCCCGGCGTGGCGCTCTGTAGACTTTCTCCCGTCAGCAGGGTCCGGCTCTTCAGCACATAGGGGATCGGCGGCTCGCCGTCGGAATTGACGAGCTCGTCGCCGGGCGGCACCTGTTTGGTAACGGCGGCTTGTTGTGCATCTGCGGATTCGTCGACCAGCTTGAACTCGAGCTTGCCGGTCTCGCCGATCAGCTTTTTCAGCCTCTCGACGTCCGAAATGCCGGGCACTTGAACGAGAATGCGGTTGCGGCCCTCGCGCTGGATAAGGGGCTCGGTCGTGCCGAGGGCGTCAATCCGGCGCCTTATCGTCTCGATCGACGCCTCGATTGCCGAACTTATGCGGTGGAGAAGCCCTGGTTCGGTGATGGTCAGGACGATGCGATTTCCGTCCTCGCGAGTCACATCGATATCCTGGCCGGAACTACCGCCGAGGACATTTCCGTTAATGGGGTTTGACAGCTTGCGGAGATCGGCCTCGGCCTTGTCCAAGTCGGCAGGGTTACGGATCGTCACCAGCACGGCGCGCTTGGACACGTCCGGAGACAGGTTGGCATAGCCGATGCGGGCGCTCCGCAACGTTTCGCGCGCATCGCCGCGAATGGTATCGAGCTGATCCTCGATCATCTCCTTTTCGTCGATCCGGTAGAGGAGATGGGCGCCGCCTTGTAGGTCGAGGCCGAGATTGATCTGTTTATGAGGAAGCCAGGTCGGAACCTCACCCATGGTCGAGGCAGGAAACAGATTCGGAAGGGCGTAAAGGAAGCCGGCGGCAACGACGACCGCAACCAGAATCAGCTTCCATTTTTGGAAATGCAACATTGCCGCGCTCGCGCTAACGAATCAAACCGTTGGACATTGACGAAGGCATCAAGAGGCGGCCTTCGCTTTTGCCGGCGCAGCCGTCTCGTCCTTGCCGCGCAGCTCCGAAACCGTGCTGCGCACGAGCTTGATCCTTACACCCTCCGCGACTTCGACTTGAAGCTCGTTTTCGTCGACCTTGGTCACTTTGCCGATAATGCCGCCCGAGGTCACGACGGTATCGCCGCGGCGGATGGACGCGATCATGTCCTGATGCTCTTTGAGCCGCTTCTGCTGCGGCCGGATCATCAGGAAATACATGATCCCGATGACCAGCATGACGGGGACGATCATGCCGCTCAGCGCGCCAAAGGCGCCGCCGCCGGCGGCTTGAGCGTAGACGAAACCTTGCATTGCTCCTGTCCCTCGCTTGGCTTAAGGATTGCCGCCCTAGACCGGCGGTGGCCCAGCTTTGTCGCCTTATGACGGCCAGCTTGAACGTGGCGCGACTATAGCCGCCCGGATGGGCTTTGCAACGGGCGCGACATGAACTTTCAGGAACCCCTTTCCGGCCTTCTGGAGCGCATCGCCAGGGCCCTTGAGCGGCTTGGACCGGGCAGGCCCGAGCGGCCCGATTTCGACGCCGCCGACGCCTTTGTCTGGCAGCCCGAGACCGAGCGCTTTCAACCGGTCAGCGAAGTCAATCGCGTGCCCCTGTCTCTGCTCAGGGGTATCGACCGCATGCGCGATACGCTCCTTGCCAACACGCACCGCTTCGCCCGCGGGCTGCCCGCCAACAATGCCCTTCTGTGGGGCGCCCGCGGCATGGGCAAGAGCTCGCTGGTCAAGGCCGTGCATCGCGAGATTGGCGGGCTGAAGCTCGTTGAAATCCACCGCGAAGACCTTGGCTCCTTGCCGCGCCTGCTCGCCCATTTGCGCGAGAGTCAGACCTACCGCTTCATTCTCTATTGCGATGACCTGTCCTTCGAGGCGCTGGACACATCGTATAAGTCGCTCAAGGCCGTGCTCGAGGGCGGCATCGAGGGGCGCCCCGCCAATGTGCTGTTCTATGCCACCTCAAACCGCAGACATCTGATGCCGCGCGAGATGGTCGAAAACGAACGCTCGACCGCCATCAATCCCGGAGAGGCGACCGAGGAGAAACTTTCCTTGTCGGACCGCTTTGGGCTGTGGATCGGTTTTCACAATTGCAGCCAAGACGACTATCTCGCCATGGTGCAAGCCTATGCCGATCATTACCGGCTGTCCGTTCCGGACGCGACATTGCGCGAAGAGGCTCTGGCCTGGGCGCTTGCACGCGGCAGCCGCTCGGGCCGCGTTGCCTGGCAATATATCCAGGATCTCGCCGGCAGACTCGGTTCGCCTCTTAGCGGCTAATCGACGTTCGCCGTCTGGCTGCTCATATATTTGGTGGGATCGACCGGCCGCGATCCCTTGCGCAGCTCGAAATGCACTTGCGGCTGGCTCGCCGCGCCGGTGGCGCCGGCCTTGGCGATGATCTGGCCGCGGCGCACTTTCTCGCCGCGTTTGACCAGCAGCTCGGAATTGTTGGCGTAGGCCGAAACCCAGTTGTTGGCATGCCTGACCAGAACGAGATTGCCGTAGCCCTTCAATTCATTGCCGGCATAAGCGACAACGCCGTTCTCCGCGGCCTTGACCGATGTGCCTTGCGGAACCGCGACATCGATGCCGTCATTGTGACCGCCATCGGGACGCGTTCCAAACCCGGCGGTGACGCGTCCCTGCACCGGCCAGCGGAAGCTGTTGCCCGACATGGGGTCGGGTGCCGGCAAACGATCGACGCTTGCCACGCGCGGGGCGCTTGGCCCGGTGGTCTCGGACGAGGCGGCATCAGTCGGGGCGTTCTTGGTATCGGCAACGGGTTTCGTTTCCTTGGCCGTGTCCGCCGCCTCTTCCTCGGCAAGAGACGTCACTTTCGGCGCGGAGATGGTCGAGGTCTTGACCTTGCGTACATGCGGCTCCGCCGCCGCCACTTTAGGACCGGACACGCCCGGCATGACGAGCTCCTGGCCGATGCCAAGGCGCGCGTCGGGAAGATTGTTGGCGCTCATGATCGTCTCGACCGGTACGCCGTACTGCCGCGAGAGGCTGGAGAGCGTGTCGCCCTGGGCCACCTTGACGCGATAGCCCGAAACCTGGCGCGAAGGCGGCGCGTACGCCGTCCTTGCTTCAGGATAGGCCGCGCGTGGCGCGTCGATGCGCGCGCGCGGGCTCGGCGAATAGGCGGTGTTCGGACGCGGCGAATAAGACGGCGGCGGCAGGCTCGTGCGTGCCATACGCGCATCCGCCCCATAGCCCGGCGTGTAAACCGTCTCTTGGGGGACGGGCAGCGCCGCTGTCGCGGTGTAATCGGCATTGCTGCCGCCGTCTGAGCCGGTCAGGCTGAAAGCCGGAAAATCGAAGCGCGACGCGCCCGAGCTGCAGCCGGCAACGGCAAATCCTAAGCACGCAACCGCGAGCGCCCCGCCGGCGCCGCGGCTAAAGTTCGACAAGAACGCCCGCCGCATCCCTCATACGCCCCTAATGATACTCGTTGCCGACAGTAAAGCGCGGGCGGGGTTAATAAGCTGTTAGCCCCTCGCCCTAAAGCGGCAAATATTTGGGCAGAATTGGCTAAGTGTCGTCGGATTCGCCGGTGTCCGGCTCCATGGCCGCGCGGGCGGCGGCCCCGGCCCGGCCATGCACCATCGGCACGAACCGCACCGGAAGCAGCGGCGTTTCGCTCAAGGCCTCGTCGGTCTTGTCGATCTGGACGAGTTGCTGGGTGTCGCGGGTTTCGCCCAACGGAATGAGCATGCGGCCGCCGACCTTGAGCTGGTCGAGCAAAGCCTGGGGCGGTTCCTCGGCCGCCGCGGTGACAATGATGCGGTCGAACGGCGCTTGCGGCGGCCAGCCGAGCCAGCCATCCCCGATAATGGTGGTGACATTGGTGATGCCGAGCTCGGCGAGGCGCCGTTCGGCCGCCTTCTGCAACTCCCGCCAGCGCTCGACCGTATAGACCCGGCGGCAGAGATGAGACAGCACGGCCGCCTGGTAGCCCGAGCCGGTGCCGATTTCCAACACTTTGTGCTCCGGCTCAAGCCCGAGTTGCTCGGTCATGAAGGCGACGACATAAGGCTGGGAGATCGTCTGGCCGCATTCAATCGGGAGTGCAATATCCTGATAGGCGTGATCGGCGAAAGCGGGATCGACGAACAGATCGCGCGGCACACGCTCGATGGCGCGCAGCACATTGTTGTCGCGGATGCCGCGACGCCTGAGCTGCATGATCAGCCCGATCTGATCGTGCGCGGATACCATAGCCAATCCCACCCGTTCGGTGGCTTCGTCCCACCTATCCGGCGACTCTTAACACCAGTCTTGGTGCCTGTTGTGTCTCCGGTGCCAACTTTTCTGTCCCGTCATTCCGGCGGCGCGATTTTGGTCACGCCGCCCATATAGGGAAGCAAAGCGTCAGGCACGCGGATCGAGCCATCCTGCTCCTGATAATTCTCAAGCACGGCGATCAAGGCGCGGCCGACGGCGACGCCCGAGCCGTTCAGCGTATGCACGAGCCGGGGGTGCTTTTGGCCGTCCGGCCGGTAGCGTGCGTTCATGCGCCGGGCCTGGAAGTCGCCGCAATTCGAGCAGGAGGAGATTTCGCGATAGGTCCCCTGCCCCGGCAGCCATACCTCGATGTCGTAGGTCTTCTCAGCGGCAAATCCCATATCGCCGGTCGAGAGCACGACCACGCGATACGGAATCTCAAGTTGTTTCAAGACCTTCTCGGCACATTCGGTCATGCGCTCGTGCTCTTCAGCCGATTGCTCGGGCGTGGTGACGGAGACCAGCTCGACCTTCGAGAATTGATGCTGACGGATCATGCCGCGGGTGTCCTTGCCGGCAGCACCCGCCTCGGCCCGGAAGCAGGGCGTCCAGGCGGTGACCCGCATCGGTAAGTCCGCCTCGCCGACGATGTCATCGCGCACGAGATTGGTAAGCGGCACCTCCGCGGTCGGGATGAGCCAGATCCTTTGGTCAACGGTCAATTCAGGCCTCTCACCCTTGACGAAATTGATACTGCGGAGTGCTTCCGGATAGTTTTGTAGGATCCGCTCATACTCGCTCGCGATTTCCGTCGTCCCGAATTCGATGTTGCGCTCGCCACTTAAAACTGCAGTAGCTCCCGAAGCCAATGTGAACTGCTCAGTTCTGAATCTATTAAGTCGAGACTGAAATTGATCATCTCGAAATTTCGGCAGTTGCGCGGTGCCGAACATGGCGTCGTCACGTACGAGAAGCGGAGGATTGATCTCAGTATAGCCGTGTTCGTTCGTATGCAGGTCGAGCATGAACTGAGCGAGCGCCCGCTCGAGCCGGGCCAGCGCGCCCTTCAATACGACGAAGCGCGCGCCGGAGAGTTTGGCGGCGGTTTTGAAATCCATTAGCCCGAGGGCCTCGCCAAGCTCGAAATGCTGTTTGGGCGTGAACGAAAATTCTTTCGGCTTGCCGACCTCGCGCAGGACCTTGTTAGCGCGGTCATCGGGACCAACCGGGACATCGGGTGCGGGAGTGTTGGGAATTGCAGCGAGCAACGCCCTTAGTTCGCTATCGAGTTGCTTCTCCTTGGCCTCATCCTCCCGAACTTTGTCCTTAAGACCGAGCACCTTTTTCTTCTGCGCCTCCGCAGCAACTTGATCCTTTGCCTGAATCGCCAACCCAATGGCTTTCGAGGCCAAGTTGGCGCTCGCCTGCTTTTCCTGCAATTTTTGAATCGTTTCGCGGCGCTCCTCGTCGAGGCTCAGCAATCGAGCCAACGTCGCGCGCGGTTCGTCGAAGCCGCGATTGGTCAGCCCCTTGACGAAGCTGTCCTGATTCTCACGGATCCATTTGATGTCGAGCACGGCTTGAGACGTCCGCTAAGCGATTCGTATGACGCTGTTCGTATAAAGCGCAATCCGATCCTTGTCATGGCAGGACGCGCGCCGGCAGGCCAACATCCGCAAAATCACGCCGGTTTGCCCGACGGCTTGCCTGCAGCCGACTTGGCCGCTTCATGCTTCTTCTCGGCAAGCCCCACAGCGTAAATCGACAGCTCGTAGAGGAGCACGGTCGGCAAGGCGAGCGAAATCTGGCTGAGCGGATCGGGCGGGGTCAGGATCGCGGCAACCGCGAATACGGCCAAAATCGCGTGCCGCCGGTAATGTCTCAGCCCCTTTGCGGTGACCAGCCCCGCACGGGCGAGCAAGGTGAGTAGGACCGGCAATTGGAAGCAAATGCCGAAGCCCAGGATGAACGCCATGATCAATGACAGATATTCGCTGACCT
>CAZFYL010000008.1:0-37160 GCA_964523345.1 uncultured Methyloceanibacter sp. | reverse complement strand
CCACCGCCAATGGGGCCAATGCCACGGCGACGGGCGTAGGCGCCAATGCCATCGGTAACAATACCACAGCAACGGGCCGCTTTGCCTTCGCTAGCGGCGCGAATGCCACCGCGACAGGCAACCTCGCCAATGCCATCGGCACAAGCGCCACGGCGACGGGCGACCGCGCCAAAGCCAACGGCAACCTTGCCACGGCAGCGGGCGCAAACGCCACCGCCAACGGCACCAGCGCCACGGCGACCGGCGACCGCGCCAACGCCAATGGGGGCGCCGCAACGGCAACGGGGCGCTTGGCCAACGCCAACGGCGCCAGCGCCACGGCGACGGGCGACCGCGCCAACGCCAATGGAGGCGCCGCCACGGCAACGGGCGTACTTGCCACCGCCAACGGCACGAGCGCCACGGCCACGGGCGCAAACGCGACTGCTAACGGCAACGCGGCCACGGCAACCGGTGCGCTTGCCAACGCTGAGGGTACGAGAGCGACGGCGACGGGTGGAGCCGCCAATGCCATCGGTGCCAATGCCACGGCGACAGGCTTCTTTGCCAACGCCAATGGCAGCGATGCGACCGCCACCGGCTCGATGGCCAAGGCCGACGGCGGCCACGCCACGGCGGCCGGCTACCTGTCCAATGCCACCGGACTCGAAGCCACCGCCACCGGCGTCCGCGCCAACGCCAACGGACGGTCGGCAACCGCGACCGGCGATACCGCCTTCGCCAACGGCAACCAGGCCACCGCCACCGGCGTTCAGTCCAAGGCCAATGGCGTCAACGCCACGGCCACCGGCTATCTCGCCAACAGCATCGGCGACAATGCGACGGCTTCCGGCCACGACGCCTGGGCGATCGGCGGGTCGGCCACCGCCACCGGCGACGTGGCCAGAGCGAATGGCACGTCCGCCACGGCGACTGGTCGGCAAGCGTTTGCCAACGGCGCCAGCGCCACGGCGACCGGCAACCTGGCCAACGCCAACGGTACCGACGCGACCGCGACAGGCAACAGCGCAACCGCCAACGGCAGCACCGCGACAGCGACGGGCAACTTCGCGACCGCCGACGGCGACTCGGCCACCGCGACGGGCAACTTCGCGAACGCCACCGGCGGAGACGCCACGGCGACCGGCAGCGGCGCGAATGCCGCCGGCGCTAAGGCCACGGCGACCGGGTTTCTTGCCCGCGCGAATGGCGAGCTCGCCACGGCCACTGGCTCGAATGCCAACGCCCAAGGCGCAAGCGCTACCGCCACGGGCGCAAACGCGAGCGCGATGGGCGAGACGGCGGTGGCGATGGGCAGCGATGCCGCGGCTCTTGGACCCAATTCGGTTGCCGTCGGTGACAGTTCGATCGCCGCCGGGCCCGGTGACGTCGCGATCGGGCCGGATGCGCAAGTGCTTGCCCGTAAGGGTACCGCCGTCGGCGCGGGCGCAACCGTGTCGTCAGGACATAAGAACGCCGCCGCGTTCGGCGCCGGCGCGCAGACCACGCGCGCCAACCAGCAAGTGTTCGGCACGTCGCAGAACACCTACACCATGGCCGGCCTCACCTCGAACGCGAGCAAGCAGGCACAAGGCACGCCGAGCTATCTCGTCACCTCGAACGCGAGCGGCGATCTTGCCGCCTACACGGTGGGGCAGCTCGGTCTGGCAACGACCGGCGATCTCAATTCGATCAACACGCGGCTTAACGTCTTACAAGGCCAGAGCGACAAGGCGCTTGCCGGCGTGGCGATGGCGTTCGCCATGGCGGGCGTGCCGACCGTGCTGCCGGGCGAAAACTTCGTGATGACCGCCAACTGGGGCAATTTCGAAGGCGCGAACGGGCTTGCCGCCGGCGCCGCGGTCAGAGTGAGCACCCATCTGCAATTGAACGGCGGTGTCGCTTGGGGGGTCGATGAAAGCGTCGCCGGCGGGCGCGTCGGAGCGCGGGTCGGCTGGTAGCGCCCAGGTACGGCGCAAGGGGTAGAGAATTGAGAGTGGTGCGGTTCGCGGCGCCGCTTCCTATAATGGCGCATGCGAGACTTCCCTTCGCAAGAACCCGTGGGCGGCAGCGAAGGAGCCATGGAGCCCGCGCCACCGAAGCCAAGTCCTCTCAGCCGGTTCAGGCCGAACCGCCTGTTGACGGCCCTATTCCGTTCGGTGTGGCGCTTGCGCCGAGGCCTGACGCTCGGCGCGCAAGGGGCGGTGATCGATCGCGAGAACCGCGTGCTGCTCGTGCGTCATGTCTACCGGCCGGGCTGGTGTTTTCCCGGCGGCGGGGTCGAGAAGGGCGAGACGCTCATCGAGGCACTTGCCCGCGAGCTCGATGAAGAAGTCGGCGTGACCTTGACCGAAGCGCCTACGTTGCACGGCGTGTTCTCGAACTCTGCAAACTTTCCCGGAGACCACGTCGCCCTGTTCGTGGTGCGCCACTGGGACAGGCGCGGCGAGTATCGCCGGCGCGGCGAGATTGCCGAGGCGGGCATGTTCTCTTGGCAAGAGTTGCCGGAGCGCATTGAGCGCGGCACGCGCGCGCGGCTTGCCGAGATCTTCGAGCACGCCCCGATCGGTTCTCATTGGTAGGTCCGGTCAGTCGTCGCCGGCGAGCTTTTTGGTGATCTTGGCGACGTGGTGGCCCTGGAAGCTGGCGAGGTTCAGTTCCTTCTGCGAGGGCATGCGCGTGCCGTCAGGGGCCGCGATGGTGCCGGCGCCGTAAGGCGAGCCGCCCTTGACCTCGCTGATATCGGGAAGGTCGGGCGCCGAATAGGGGAGGCCGACCACGACCATGCCGTGATGCAGAAGAGTCCAATGGACGGAGATAATGGTCGTCTCGTTGCCGCCGCCGGTCGAGGTCGACGTGAAGACGCTGCCGACTTTTCCGATCAGGGCGCCTGAGACCCACAGCGGCCCGGTCTGATCGAGGAAGTTCCGCATCTGCGAGGTCATGTTGCCGAAGCGGGTCGGGGTCCCGAATATGATGCCGTCATACTCGGCGAGCTCCTGCGGGTCGGCGAGAGGCGCGGGCTGATCCATTTTCATGCCCGCCGCACTCATCACCTCTTCGGGCATCAGTTCCGGCACGCGCTTGATGGTGGTGCTGACGCCGTCCACGGCGCGCGCGCCATGGGCCACGGCGTAAGCCAAGGTCTCTGTATGACCGTAAGAAGAGTGATAAAGAACGAGCAATCGCGCTGTGTCGGCCATCGGCCCCCGCTTACCTCATCATGGGGCGCCGCTCAACCGCCCGCCCTGTCCGCGCATAAGTGTAGCAGATGCAAGGACATGAACGGGAGCGGGTAAATGGCGCGTGAAAATCATGGTTCCGTGCCGTCTGGCCGCCGAGAGAGCGCAAGAATGTGGCGCTAGACCGGCGAGGCCGCCCGTGATAGATGAGCGCCGCCATGTGGACCAGGATTGGATCGACAATTTTTCTCCGACGACGAGGGCGCGCGCTGGAAGCGCGGACCGCCTAGCCCTCGCCGACGCCTACACATTGGCTGTGGTGCCCGTCGCTGTTGAGGGTTCGTCTTTCAACTGGCCTCTTTGGGACCCTCGATCTCATGTCTTCCGGAAAATTTGAAATCCGCCACGAAACCGATGGCGATGAGCCCGTTCTGTCACAGCTTGCGGCCGAGGCTTTCGGGCCCGGCCGTTTCACCCGCAGCGCCTACCGGGTGCGCGAAGGCATCCCGCCGGTCGCGGGACTTTCCCTGTGCGGCGTGCTCGATGGACGCCTGATCGGCGGGGTCCGATTCACCGCAATCCGAGTGGGAGATCATGCAGGCGGCGTCCTGCTGGGCCCGCTCATTGTCGAACCTGCGGTGGCGGGTAAGGGATTCGGCAAGGCCTTGGTCAGGGAAGGATTGGCGCGGGCGCAGGCTCACGGGTTCTCGTTTGTGCTTCTTGTCGGCGACATGCCCTATTACGGCCGGTTCGGCTTTCAACCGGTTCCGCCCGGACAGATCGCCTTGCCGGGCCCGGTGGACCCTGCGCGCCTGCTCGGTCTTGAGCTTGTCTCCGATGCGCTTGCCGGTGCGGCCGGAGCGGTCAAAGGCTATGCACGCTAATGGCCTTCACGGAACCAGGTCGCGGCCAGGAAGCCAAGCAGAAGACCGAGTGCGAGGAATCCGGTGAACAGGGGGAACAGGCGAACGCCTTTGACATTATAGGCGTCGCGCTTGTGCAGCCCGAGCCAATCGCCGCCATGCATGGTCTGGCCGCCGCGGACCATCACCAGGCGTGGCAGCTTGTCGGCCTCGTCATCGTCCCGGCCGAGCCAGAAAATGCCGCCGCCCGTCTCCTCGGTGATGGGCGCAAGCGCCTCGCCGGTGGCGGTCACCGCCGAGAACTCCCGCGCATTGGCGTTGCCGACCGTCACCACGTTGGTCAGATCGCCCGAGGCGATGCGATAAACCCCTTGCTCGGTCGCGTTGATCGCCTTGCGCCAGAGTCCGCGTTCGCCCTTGTCGAGCGTGACGCGCTCTTCCTTGCCGGACGGCGCGGTCACGATGACCTCGTCGACCGCGTCCTCGGTCGATCGCCGTTCAATTGAGATCGTCTGACCTCGGCTCGTGGCTTTGAGCGTCTCCTCCTCGAGATCGGGTTCCTTCATCAGCCAATGGGCAAGCCGGCGCAGAAGATCGGTATAAGGACCGCCGCCCTCATAGCCGCGTGCCCATAACCACGTATGGTCTGACAGGAGCAGGGCAACACGGCCTTTGCCGCGCTCGGCGATAACGAGGAGCGGCTTGTCCTGCGCACCCCGCATGAGCACTTCGGCGTCGCGCGGATCGGCTTCGACGACACGAAACCAACGCCCCCAGGACGGTTCATCGGTCCCGGCGCCCGGCAAGTCACTGGTGACAGGATGTTTGACTCCGAGCTCGGACAGTCTCGGCTTGAACGGCTCCTCGATCACGCGGCCTGAAGGCACCGCGGGGAGAACCTGACCGAGCGGCGTCCGGTAGAGGCTGAGAGGCGAGGCGTAATCGTCGCCGGTCGAGACCAGAACCGCGCCGCCATTTTCCACGTAGCGGGAGACGTTCTCCAGATAAAGCAGCGGCAGCACCCCGCGGCGCTGATAGCGGTCGAAAATGATCAGGTCGAATTGATCGAGCTTCTCCTGGAACAGCTCGCGGGTCGGGAAAGCGATCAAAGAGAGCTGATTGATCGGCGTGCCGTCTTGCTTCTCGGGCGGACGCAGAATGGTGAAATGAACGAGGTCGACCGCAGCGTCGGACTTCAGCATGTTGCGCCACGTGCGCTCGCCGGCATGCGGCTCGCCAGAGACAAGCAGCACGCGCAGATTTTCGCGCACGCCCTCGATCGTCAGCACTGCGCGATTGTTGACGGTCGTGATCTCGCCCTGTGCCGGCTCGGCCTCGATCTCGACAATGTTGGGCCCGGCATGATCGACCTCGACCGGAATGGTCACCTTTTCCCCGGTACGAACGCTCTTGGTTTCAGGCGCCTGGCCGTGATGGCTGACCGTAAGCTTGACGGCCTCACCGGCTTCAGGGGCTGCCGTGTCGGTGACCTTGACTTCGACATCCTGGAGGCTGCCGACAATGCCGAAACGAGGCGCACTCAGAACCTCAAGCCTGCGGTCGAATTCGCCGGGCTTTCCGGTGATCAGGGCATGCACCGGCGCATCGAAGCCAAGACCGGCGGTCGAAGCCGGCACGTCGTGAACCTCGCCTTCGGTGATCATCAGGACTGCGGCGAGCCGTTCGGGTGGAACGTCGGTCAACGCCTGAGCGAGGTCGGTGAACAGCATGGTTCCGTCGCGCTCGCTATCGGCGGAGGTCGAAGCCGATCTTATCCAGCGCGTGTCGAGATTGGGGAACGCCTTAAGTTGCTTCTCCAGGTCCTTGCGGATCTCCTCAGTCCGCGCCGTCCGGCCGGCGATGGTCTGGCTTTGGCTCTCGTCCACAACGACGGCGACGACGTCGTCCAGAGGCTCGCGTTCCTCCTGCTTCAGATGCGGATTGGCAATGGCAAGCAGCAGAAGCGTATAGCTCGCCATGCGCAGAAGCGCGCCGCGGCGCGAGCGCCAGAGAAGAAGCGCGAACAAGACAACACCGAGTGCGGTGAGCGCCCATAGAACCGGCCACGGTACGAAGGGTATGAACTCGATCGACCAGCTCATGGCGTCATTGCCCCAGACGCTCAAGCAGGGAAGGGACGTGCACCTGATCGGCCTTGTAGTTTCCGGTCAGCGCGTACATCACGATGTTGACGCCGGTACGGAATGCCATCTCGCGCTGCAGTTCGCCGCCCGGCACCGTCGGATAGATCGGCCGGTTGGCCTGATCGAGGGCCCAGGCGCCGGCAAGATCGTTGGACGTGATCACGAGCGAGCTCACACCGTCCGTGCGGCGCGAGCGTTCGCTGCGCTCGAACTCGTCGCCCGATTCGGCTTCGACCCAAAGCGAACCGCCGTCCCAACGTCCCGGGAAGTTGTGCATCAGATAGAACGACTTGGTGAGGACGTGACCCTGAGGCACCGGCTCGAGCGGCGGAATGTCGAGCTGGCCGATGAGACGGTTGAGGGCGGCACTTTGCGTGCCCGCGCCGGTGAGCCCCATTTCGTGGTCGCGCGTATCGAAAACAATGAGACCGCCTTGCTTCATAAAGGCATCCACCTTGGCAAGCGTCGCGTCGGACAGCGGGCGCGCGTCCTCACGTACCGGCCAATAGAGCAGCGGGAAGAAGGCAAGCTCGTCCTTTTCGATATTGACGCCCATGGGTTCGGCAGGTTCGAGCGCGGTCCGGGCGCTCAACAGCCGGCTCAGTCCCGTCAAGCCCTGCTGGCTGGTGCGGTCGATCTCGGGATCGCCGGTCAACACATAGGCCAGCCGGGTATGCAGGGTGGCCTTACTGGCGAAATCGTCGGCTTCGGCCGAGGCGGCCGGGCTTGGCTCTTGCGCGTTCGTGGGCGCAGGTCCGCTTGGCTCTTGGGCGTTCACGGGCGCAGGCCCCGCAGACACAATCGCGACAGCGGCGAGGATGGTCGCGCCTGTGGTGACGGCGCGGCCGAAATGTAGGCCGCCGCTCAGCAGCAGCATGGCGAGAATATCAATGACAAAGAGGGCAAGCGCGGCAAGATAGAACCAAGGCTCGAGCGCCAGCGGTTTCTTCATGACGTAACCGCTGACCACGCTTGAGCCTGCAATGTCTCCGATCGGTTTCAGCACGGTCTCGGCGGTGACGAGGTTCAAGGCCCGAGCGCTGCCGGAGGGCCCGTAATAGCCGGGCGGGTGGTCGGGACTCGGCACGATGCTATCCAACTTGTCAGGCGGAATAGGCACAGCGCGAAGCGGCGGCGTGATCAGCTGGCCGAAGCCGTCCAGGGTCTGGAGCGGCGGCAGTGCGCCGGCCGAGGCGCTTCGCTGAGCGGCCGCCGAACTTTCCGACTCAGGCTCCGCACCGGCTTCAAGCGCGACCCGGCTCGGCGCCAAGGTGACGGTGCGGCGAAGCATTTCGACGAACAGCCCCGAGAGCGGAAGATTCGACCAGTCGGAGTTCGCCGTCACATGGAACAAAACGATATAGCCTTGTTCCTGCTTCGCGGCAGTCACCAGCGGCGTGCCGTCGGCGAGCTGCGCCCAGACTTCCGCGTCGCTCGCCACGGTCGGATCGGCAAGTACCTGCCGGTTCACCTTCACATCCTCAGGCACGGTAAGATCGCGGAAGGGACTGTTCTCCCCAAACGGCGCAAGCGGCTGCGGTGTGCTCCAGGACAGCGAACCGCCAAGCGAGCGTCCGCCGCGGCGGAGCGCCACGGGAAGCAACTCATCGCCGCCTTGTTCGAGTCTTGGACCGGCAAACCGGATGAGCACGCCGCCATCCTTGACCCAGGTCTCAAGCTCCTCCTGGGTGCCGGCTACGAGCTTGCCGATATCGGCCAGCACGATGGTCGAGACGTTTTGCCCAATCAGCTCGTGAATGGCATTGGCAACGTTGCCTTCGCTCGGCGCGATCACGTCGGCATAAGGGGACAGCGCGCGTTTTACATAATAGAGCGGGGAGAGCAGGGGCTGAGCGGCTTCCCGCGACTCGCCCGAAACAATGCCGACGCGATGCCATTGCGAGCGGGCATCGAGCAGATGCACGGCGCCGGCGGACCGTTCGCCTGCGATCGCGATGCGCGCGACCTGATTGCGGATCTCGAGCGGCAAATCGAATTGAACCGTGGTCTCCTGAGCGTCCTTAGGAATCGCGTAGGCCGCTTCGCCAAGAGGTTCGCCGCGGCCGGTCAGCGCCTTAACCGTTCCTGCGTGCGGCCCTTCGGTGCCGCTGAGGACGCGCGCGGCAAGCGTGCCGCTTTGGCCTGCGGCTTGTCCTATGGCAAGTGCGGCGCCATCCCGCTCGGGGCGAAGCACGGTCAGCCCGCCATCGGCGCCGGCCAGCTTGGCGAGAGCGCCGGCAAACTCCTCGCCTTTGCCATAATCAAGACCGTCGGAAAGCCACAACACGCTATAGCCGCTCTTTCCGCCGAGCTCTTTGTCGAGCGTTGCGGCGAGAGCGGTGCGGGCTGGCGCATAGGGCTCGGGGCTGAGACCGCCGACAAGCTCGCGTGCCTTGTCGGGACTCATGGGACCGCTGACCGGCTGGCCGGGTGCAGACGGCGCAAGCAAGATGGTACGTCCGTCGCGTGCCGCGCGGTCGATCGCCGCCTCGATTGCCTCGCGGCGCTCTGACCAGTGGGCGGCGGAAGCCCAGCCATTGTCGATGACGATGAGAACGGGACCGGCGCCGGTCAGGCTTTGCCTGTCGGGATTGAGCACAGGCCGTGCCAGCGCGAAGATGATTAAAGTGGCAAGCAGCATGCGCAAGGCCGTCAGCCACCATGGGCTGCGCGCCGGCGTCTCTTCGGTGGTCTTGAGATCCTTCAACAGCCGTGTCGGCGGAAAGACAACGAGCTGCGGGGCCGGCGGGGTGAGCCGCAGCAACCACCAGATTGCCGGGAGCGCGGCGAGAGCGGCGAGCACCCAAGGTTGAAGGAAGCCGATCGTGCCGATGGTGATCATGGCGTTTGGTCTGCCACCGTCTGAAGTCTTGCGCTTCGGACCGGCCGGTAGCGATAGTCGCGCTCGACCCCGGCAAGGCGGCTATAGACTGACAGCACCGCTTCCTCCGGCGGCCGGTCGGTGTGATGAACAAGGAACGACCAGCCGAGCCGTTGCACAGCCGCGGCCAAGTCGGTGCGATGGCGTTTGAGCCGTTCTTGGTAGTCCTCGCGCAAGGTCTCGGCGCGGCCGGCGATCATCCTATCGCGGCCTTCGCTCGCGGCGAATTCGGTCCGCCCAGCATAAGGAAGGGTTTCCTCTGCAGGATCGACAATCTCGATGAGATGGCCGCGCACGCCCTGGGCGGCGATCTCCTCGAACCTCACGACCATTTCGGGGATCGATTCAAGAAAGTCGCTGAACAGAAGGCATTCGGAGAACCGGCTCAGTCTGGCATTCGGCGGCAGGCTCGCTTCGCTCGTGTCGACCAAGAGAACCTCGGCGACGCGGCGGGCGGCGGCCCGTCCGGTGAAAGGCTGACCGCCAATCACACCGACACGCTCGCCGCCGCGGGCGAGGAGCTCGGCCAGAGCCAACGACAGCACCACCGCCCGGCTCTCCTTGGAGACGTTCGCGAGTGTCGATCGGAAACGCATAGACGGCGACACATCGACCCAAAGCCAGGCCGTATGAGCTGCCTCCCATTCGCGCTCACGCACATAAAGGTGGTCGGACGCGGCTGACCGGCGCCAATCGATATTGGCGGCCGAATCGTTCTGGTCGTACTGGCGAAACTGCCAGAAGGTCTCGCCAGGCCCGGCGCGACGGCGGCCATGGGTGCCGTGGGCCACGGTGTGAGCGATCCGCTGAGACTCGATAAGAAGCGCAGGGATGCGCGCCGCCAGACTATGGGCTTCGGCTTCCTCGCCCGAAAAGGGCTGAAGCGTATGCTCCCGGTCGGCGGCCAAACCTAGATCACCTCAACGGCTCGACGAGCCGCTCCACCAAGTGGCTGATATCGACGCCTTCGGCGCGGGCGGCGAATGTCAGCGCCATGCGATGCTTGAGCACGGGCTCGGCAAGCTCGATCACGTCATCCACGGAGGGAGCGAGCCGCCCTTCGATCATCGCCTTGGCGCGTACGGTGAGCATCAGCGCTTGGCTCGCGCGCGGACCCGGTCCCCAGGCGATCAGTTCATCCAGTTCAGAATCGATGCCCGTGCCGGGCCTTGCCGAACGCACGAGGTTAAGGATTGCATCCACGACCTGGTCGCCGACCGGCAATTGGCGCACGAGCCGCTGCGCCATCATCAACTCATCGGCCGACAGAATGGTCTTGAGCTCGCGCTCCTCGACGCCGGTGGTGGCGAACAGCATGCGGCGCTCGGCGGCTTCATCCGGGTAGGAGACATCGATCTGCAACAGGAAGCGGTCGAGCTGTGCTTCCGGCAAGGGGTAGGTGCCTTCCTGCTCCAACGGGTTTTGGGTCGCGAGCACATGGAAGGGGCGCGGCACGTCGTGACGCTTGCCTGCGACGGTGACGTGGTGCTCCTGCATCGCTTGAAGCAGCGCCGATTGAGTCTTCGGGCTCGCGCGGTTGATCTCGTCGGCCATGAGTAACTGAGTAAAGATCGGGCCTTCGACGAACCGGAAGCTGCGCCGGCCGCTGGTACTCTCCTCCAGCACCTCGGAGCCGACGATGTCCGACGGCATCAGGTCAGGCGTGAACTGGATACGGTTGTTCTCAAGTCCGAGAACGGCGCCCAGCGTTTCGACTAGGCTCGTCTTGGCCAGGCCCGGCACGCCGATGAGAAGCGCGTGACCGCCCGAAAGCAGTGTGATCAGGGCGAGGTCAATGACGCGATCCTGGCCGAAAATCGCCGAGGCGGTGGTGTCACGGACGCGCTTAATCTTGTCGCCAACCTCTTCGATGCGATCGACGAGCTTGGCCTCGGTTTCGGCAAGTTTTGTCATGGCTTCAGCTTGTTTCAATCCTGATGATTAGGGAAATATAAGGCCAAATGCGTCCAGGAGTAGGAGCACTTAGGGGGCCATTCGATCAAGTTTGCGTTGATTCCGGCCTCTCAAGGTGCCCGGTCTCGCCGGTAAGAAAAGGCGGTCAAGAGCTATGTCTGACCAGGACCAAAGAGGCGTTTTGGTAGCATCTGGGGACGCCCGCGGCAAACGGGCTTCAGAAGTATTGCCAAAGCTTAATCCTTGCGGGGATATCGGGCTCAAGATCGGTCATGACGGGACCTGGTTCTATCAGGGCGGCCCGATCGCCAGAAGGGAGCTGGTCAAGCTGTTCGCCTCGGTTCTCCATCTGGAGGATGATGGCCGCTACTATCTGGTCACGCCGGTGGAGAAGGTGCCAATCGCCGTCGAAACCATGCCGTTTGTAGCGGTAGAGATCAGCCGGAAGGGGCGCGGGAAAGAGCAAAGCCTCGCCTTTCGCAGCAATGTGGACGAGTGGGTGACCGCGGGGCCTGAGCATGCGCTCGGCTTTCAACCCGGAGGGGAGCAGAATTTCATCCCTTTCATTCTCATGCGCGACGGCCTGAAAGCGCGGCTGGCCCGCCCCGTCTATTACGAACTTGCCAACCTAGCAGTCGAGACGTCCCCGCCCGATGAGCCTGGGGTGTGGAGCTGCGGCACGTTCTTTCCCTTTCCCGTCGTGGCAGGCGACGGCTAGGCGTCTTGCAAGTACTCGCCTTAACGAACAGGCGCCGCTATGGTGCTGACGTATTTTCCTCGAAACAGGTTTGAAGTCCCCCGATGTTCCGCATCGCGTTGATCGATATCTTTCTCTTCCTGCTGCCCTTTCTGATCTACGGGGCCTACATGGTCACGGTGAAAGGGGTGGCGCCGGAGAACCTTTGGCAGAACGCGCCGGTCTTTTGGCTGTTGACGGCGGCGATCGGACTTTTGCTTGTCGTCATGGCGATGCTCATTCAATTTTCGGGCGGCAAGCCTGGCGGAACGTATCACCCGCCGAGTCTGGAGAATGGCGTCATCAAGCCTGGCGAGATCGACTAAAGTCGGTTCTATGTCTGAGACCATGCTCAAGCGCTCATCGGCGCCCCGGTCACTCAAGGGCGCTTCATGGCTGAAACGCCCGGAGACGGAACGCGTCTTCGCCGCGCTGGCCGATGCTGATGTGGAGACGCGCGCGGTGGGCGGCGCGGTGCGCAACACTCTGCTCGGACGTCCCGTCACGGAAATCGACCTTGCCACCACGGCGCTCCCGCAACGGGTGATGGAATTGGCGCGGAAGGCGGGGCTTAAGGCGGTGCCGACCGGTATCGATCACGGCACCGTCACAGTGGTCTGTGACGGCGTTCCGTTTGAGGTGACCACATTGCGGCACGACGTCGAGACGTTCGGTCGGCACGCGACTGTCGTATTCACCAAGGACTGGCAGGAAGACGCGCGGCGGCGCGACTTCACGCTCAATGCGCTCTATGCCGAACGCGATGGGACGGTGTTCGACCCGCTTGGCGGTTATGAGGACGTTGTTGAGGGTCGAGTGCGTTTCATCGGTGACGCAGAGACCCGCATCAAAGAAGACTATTTGCGTATCCTGCGCTTCTTCCGGTTCAACGCCTATTACGGCAAAGGCCCATTCGATGCGGAAGGCCTGCGCGCTTCGGTCAAGTTGCGCGACGGGATGGAGCGGCTTTCGGCGGAGCGGGTTGCAGGCGAGGTCAGGCGCCTTCTGGTCGCGCCGCAGGCCGTGCGCGCGGTGGAGGCGTTGTTCGATTATGGGCTCCTCACTGGCGTGATCGGCTGTGTGCCGCGGCTTGATCGGTTTTCGCGTCTCGTGGCAATCGAGGAGGCCGTTGGGCGCGAGCCCAATGCCATGCTGAGGCTCGCCGCGCTTGCCGTGTTCGTGGCCGAAGATGCCGAACGTGTGGCGGAGCGGCTGCATCTGTCGAACGCGGAGCAAGCCCTGCTCGCGCTCGGGGCCCGTGATCACATTGAAAGTGGTATCCCTGAGGAGGGTGCGGCCAAGCAGCTCCTCTACAAGTTGGGGCCTGCGGCCTATGCGGGAGCGGTGCGGCTGGCCTGGGCGGATTCGGAGGCCTCCCCAAACGATGGGAGCTGGCGTGAGGCAATAACCCTGGAAGAACGCTGGCAGGCGCCCGTATTTCCGGTCAAGGGATCGGACCTATCGGAACACATCAAGGGGCCGGCGCTTGGCGCGCTTCTGCGCACGCTCGAGGCCGAATGGGTGGCGGAAGGGTTTGCTGCGTCGCGGGACGAACTGCTCGACCGCGCGGCCAAACTCAGCCGAGGATCATCCAAACAAGTCCGATAAGAGTTGCGGCGAAGGCAAGCGTAACCGGAATCATCGCGATCTCGATCAACACATTGCGCCCACGCATCGTCCCGCTCCCGATTTGGACGTCGCTGTCAAGAAAGGTGCGCAAGTTCGTGTGTTTCGCCGGCCAGCGCGAGTCTCTCTCGTTAAGAGAGGCAACCAGCAGGAACAGCGACACGAACATCGTGCAGAACAGAGTCACGACCGCGAGGTCCAGATCGATACCGCCTTTGCCGGCGAATGCGATCCACGTGACGGCGAGGAACCAAAGGACGGCGCCGATCGCAATCTCGAAGACGATTGGATGAATGCCGGTAGCCTGTGCCTTCACATGGTTTGAGGCTGAGTTCGACATGGCGACCTCCATTTGTGCGCCCCACCAGCCGCCCGTCTGCAATGAAGGTGGGAATTGGATCGCCGCGCGCCAAGAATGACTTAGTGACGCGGGTCCAGCCGTTCGATCAGCGCCATGGCCGCGGCCGGAGCGCGCAGCTTCCCTTCGTGGATGAAATAAACAAAGACATCGCGCGGCTTGCCGTCAGCCGCATTCGTGGCATCGATGCACGGAAGATCGTGAGGCACTTGGCCTTTGGCCCAGATCTTGGCGCGCCCGGCCCAGGCGTCGAGCTGTTCAGGCTTGTAAGCGGCGGCGAGCGCATCGTCGCCGCGCTGCAGACGGGCATAGACCACGTGACCGGTGATGTCGGCGATTGAGGGCCAGGTTTCCGCGTCGGTGTAGACGGCGCTTGCGCCATTGTCGCGCAGCAGCTCGACGAACTCCGTTGTCCCGAAACTCTCGTGCCTGGGCTCGATCACATGATTGAGCGTCAGTCCGTCAAGCTCGTGGGGCAGGTGCTCTAGGAAGCGGGCGAAGTCGTCCCGCTCGAATCTCTTGAAGGGCGCAAACTGCCAAAGTACCGGCCCGAGCTTCGATCCGAGCTCGGCGAGACCCGAAGCAAAGAAGCGCTTGATGAAGTTCCCGCTGTCGGCAAGCGTCTTTTGCTGGGTGATAAGCCGGGGACCTTTGACCGAGAAGACAAAGCCGTCAGGCGTCGCGGCCTCCCAAGCGCGAAAGTTTTTCGGATTTTGCAGACGGTAATGGGTGGCGTTGATTTCGATCGAGGTGAGCCGGGAGGCGGCGTAAGCGAGTTCGTCCGCCTGCTTCAAACCCTTCGGGTAGAACACGCCCCGCCACGGCGCGTAGCTCCAGCCGCCGATCCCAACGCGAATACGTCCTTGCTTGCGCGCCATCGGCTGACAGTGCCTAAGCGCCGGCAGCCCACGCAACTGCAATCCGGCGCACGATACGTGCGAGAGCGCTAGCAGTTGAGCCGACCTGCTGCCAAGCGGCTGATTTAATTTTGGAATCCTGGACGCGAACAGGTTGCCCGGTTACCATTTTGGAAAACGGGAAAAGATTCGACAAAGCAGGGATCGATGAGCATGGACGCTGCCTTTCTTCGCCAGATCGAGGGCTTCTCCCTGACCACGGCGGAAATCCTCTACCGCCTGCCGGATCACCCCGGGCTTCTTCAGAGCTATATCTGGCAGGACTACGATCTTGCGCCGCGCTTCCCCAAGCTGACCGGTTTCCTCGATTTCTGGGATGCCAATCTCGACGGCGGCCTTTACCGCATTCGCGTGGCGCACCGGAAGCTCATCGCGCCGGCCGAATTCAGCTTTGTCGAAGGCGAGCTGAAGCTGCATTAGTCATCGCCAGAACGGGCTTCGCGTGGCAAGCTGACGCTGAAATTTCTCGGATCGTGATCATGTGGCGTTGGCTAACAGTCTTTCTCTTCGGCGGGGTTCTCGGCGCGGCGTTCGGCGTCGCGCTCGGCTTCTTCTTGTTTCCTTACGTCTTCCCCCCGCCCGCGGCGATGGACACACTCACCCAGGCCGAGAAGAGCAAGCTCGTAGCCAAAGGCCAGTTCATTCACGCCAATCCGAGCGATCCGATTCATTATGGCAAGGGCGGGGTCAGCGTTTATGAGAACGTGGTGTTCCTAGACGACGATTTCGAAGTGGGGCCCGGCCCCGCCTTCCATGTCTTACTCGTGCCGAGCGCCGATATCAGAGATTCCGGTCAGGTGACCGGCACCATGTTCGTCGATCTCGGCGGTTTGCGCGCCTTCAAGGGAAGCCAGAAATATCGGATCCCCGCCGGCGTCGATCTCACCAAGTTTCCGAGTGTGGTGATCTGGTGCCAGCAGTTCTCGGTGTTGATCTCGCCCGCCGACCTGACCTTCGAGCAAAGTTCCTGAACGAACTCACCGCACGGAGTCGGGCTCGCTCAAGGCCGGCTGCGGCTCGTGCCCGTATTCGTAGATATGGGCGTGCTCTTCTTTCAACACCGGCTTCAACGAACGGAAGGCCCTGGGATAGAGATAGAACGGCACACGCGGGAACAAATGATGGATCAGATGAAAGTTCTGAAACATGTAGAGCCAGTTCACGATCGGCTCCAGGATCTTGCCCTTCACCCAAAAGATGTTGGTGTCGCGATAACGCTCGAAGACCTCATGCGGCTTGTGGGTGAGATAGGCGAAGAAATAGATGATCAGCGCCGAAGCGAGGATGTGCGGAAAGATCCATAACATCAGCACTTCGCGCCAATAGCCGATCACCGAGAGCCACAGCGCCAGTCCATAATAAAGTGCGTGCATCACCATGATGTGGATCGTCAGCGGCCGCATGCCGGGGATATGCGCATGGAAGGCGATGTGCCGCCAAAAATACCGGTGATACCAGAACACGATCGTCAGGCACCGCCAGGCCACAAGGAACGGGTTCTTCACCGCCACCCAATGATCTGGGTCGATCTCGGGATTGTTGGTGTCGCGGTGATGGGCGAGGTGCATGTAGCGGAACGCCTTGTACTCGTGCAGCAGGATCGTGCCGCACACATAGCCAACCAAGTGGTTGAGCCACAGCCAGCGCGACTCTTTGCCGGCGATGTTGCTATGGCAGGCTTCGTGCAGAGGCGTCTGGTCGGCGTAGAGAATGAGCGTGTTGAGGATCAGCCCGAGCCAGAGCGGGATGATGCCCATCACGCCAAGAGTGGTGACTGTTGCAAAGGCGGCAACGATGCCAAGAGCGAGCAGCACGGTAGGCCACGCCACCATGCCCTGATAGGGCCTGACCAGCGTCAGTGCTTGCCGGTCGCCAGTGGCGTTCGGCGCGTCGCGTTTATTATCGATTTCGGGCCCGACGGCCGTCGAGAAACTCATTTCTAAGAGCCCTTGTCCATCCTTTCAGGCGGCGCCTTGACCCGCGGCCTCCGGGCCGGCGCCTTGGACTCAACTCGGAACCGCGCGATTTTGCGTCGCGTTGCGGCCCCGTTCAAGCCACAAAGTTCCTGCGGCACGCACGAGTTGCCGCAGGGTAAACGCCGTCTCGTTTAAGCTTAACGGAGAGGCCGCGCTGCCGAGACGGAGCGGGGCGCGGGATCAGTCCGACGCGCAGCTATTGGCAGAAATGGGGGTAGCCGTCGTAGCCCACGAAATAGCCGGTGCGTGCATTGAAGCTCCGGTAGCGCGATCCGCAATAGGCATACCAATCGGGCGTCCACGGCGGCGGCGCGTAGGCGACCGGGCCGTAGTAATAGGCCGGGGGCGGCGGAGGCGGCACTACATAAACCTGGCGCGGCGTCAGCGTGCTGCCGACGATGGCGCCGAGTCCGAAGCCGGCAAGACCGGCACCCCAGGCACTGCCGCGCCCGGCCTCGGCAGTGGCCGGCATGGCGAGCGCTGCAACAGCAATCAAGGCGGCGAGGGCATTCGGAGTTCGCTTGGTCATCGATCTGGTCCGCATCGTTCAACTCCCGGCAAGGTAAAGCTGCCAGAGTGAATCGCCCGTTAAGCGTGACGGACCAACGCGCAAAAAAAACCGCCGGGCCCGAAGCCCGGCGGTTCGAAATTGGTGTCGCGCGTCGCGTTAGTTGGCGAGTTGGACGTTCGCGGCCTGCTTGCCACGGCCGCGGCGGTCGTCCTCGATTTCGAAGGAGACTTTGTCGCCTTCGTTGAGGGCGGGTACGCCGCTCCGCTCGAGCGCAGAAGCATGCACAAATACGTCCTTGCCACCATCTTCCGGCTGAATGAAGCCGAATCCGCGTGCATGATTGAAGAATTTCACTGTGCCATTGACACGAGACATGGGGGGAAATCCTTTCCCGTTAAGTTGAACATAAACGGGCCGCAGGTCCCGAGGGGGGACCTTCGGCGTCTTGAGATGTCAGGAAAGGTCGTGCTCTTGTGGCGCGATAGTCACTTGCCGTCGTCCAAGTCCGCGCCCAAAGCCTTGGGCGCCCGGTAACCCGAAGATTGAGGCAATAAAGGCGGCTTGGCAAGACCGATTTGTCCTTGTTCGTCATAATCCGCGACCGAACCTAAACCAGAGATGAACGGCTGCCTCAGGGAGGGTTCAGCCGCGAAGCCCTAGAGCTTTGAACCAGACGGCGCGACGCCGCGTCGAAGGGGTGCTCGGAGGGCTCGAAAATGTCGAAAATCCTTGGAATTCTGCTCTTTTTGGCTCTCGCCGTCTCGGCTGCCCAGCTTGTTTGCCAGGCCCCGGCCATCGAAGCGGCGAAAATGACCGCAAACGCCCGGACCGCTCCCCTGATGTACGCCGGGATCAGGGGCTGAGCTTAAGGCCAGCGCACCAAAGGCGGCATCGATGACAGGATCGATTCGACATTGCCGCCGGTTTTCAGGCCGAAAATCGTGCCGCGGTCGTAAAGAAGGTTGAACTCGACATAGCGCCCGCGCCGCATCAACTGCTCCTCGCGGTCCGCCTCCGTCCACTCTGTCCCGATATTGCGGCGCACGATCTCAGGATAGATCGCCAGGAAGGCGCGGCCGACTTTTTGCGTGAAATCGAAATCCGCCTTCCAATCGCCGGTATCGAGATAGTCGTAGAAAATGCCGCCGATACCGCGCATTTCGCGCCGATGCGGCAGATAGAAATACTCATCGCACCAGGTCTTGAAGCGCGGGTAATCGGCCGAAGGCTCGCCTTCGCACGCCTGTTTCATTGCCGCATGAAAATCACGCGAGTCGTTATCTTCCTGCGTGCGCCGGCGGCCGAGCACCGGGGTGAGATCGCCGCCGCCGCCAAACCAGCCCTTGGAGGTCACGACCATGCGCGTGTTCATGTGGGCGGTTGGCGCGTTTGGGTTCACCGGATGGGCGATGAAGGAGATGCCGCTCGCCCAGAAGCTAGGATCGGCGCCGGCGCCAGGGATCTGTTTGGCGAATTCAGGCGGAAAGCGGCCGTGCACGGTTGAGGTATGGCAGCCGACCTTCTCGAACACGCGCCCTGACATAAGCGCCATGACGCCGCCGCCGCCGTCCGCGCCGTCTTTCTCGGTCCGGGCCCAAGGCGTCTTCACGAAGCGGCCAGGCGCTTTCCCCGTACAGCCGGGCAATCCTTCCGCCTCGTCCTCCACCGCCTCGAGCGCGGCGCAAATCTCATCGCGCAGATGTTCGAACCAAAGGCGCGCGCGCTCTTTGCGTGCCGGACTGAAAGGCTCCGGCGAAACAGGCTCGTTCGCAGCATTCTGGTCTGAAGCCTGCTGATCCATCGTCTCTGGCCTTACGCCCCCGCAGACCGAAAGGTCAATGGCATGGCGTAAGAATGCCGCTTCGGCCTTGACCGGAATCAAAACATTTCAGGCGCGGAAGCCTCAATCTGGGGGACGGGAAATGGTCAAAGGTCATGCGCCAATTTGCCCAATCTGTCCCCCTGGACAACTACGAGGACCGAATGCGAGAAATCAGCGCACAGAAGGCCGGAAACGGCACGAAGAGAGGCAACTCCATCAGGGAATGTTCTGGCGCGGCATTAGAAATGGGGCCGCGCAAATGCGTTGCGCTCGCGGTTCGGCGAGCTGGTTGCATATGGTAGCCGTGAACCTCTGATCAATTACTCCAGGAGCCTTGGGCCTGTGGCCAATCGCGATATTCCCCTCCAATCTTCTCCCTCGGACAGCGACGAACCGACCCGCCGCGACGTCATCCTGGTCGCAGCCGCCGGTTTTGCCGCCGTCGGCGGAGCGGTGGCGCTCTGGCCGCTGCTCGACCAGATGAATCCCGACGCCTCGGCGCTCTCGCTCGCCACCACCGAGGTCGACATTTCCCCCGTCGAAGCGGGTCAGGCCATCACGGTCATGTGGCGCGGCAAACCGATCTTCATCCGCCACCGCACGGACAAGGAGATCGCGCAAGCCAAAGACACACCGCTTAACGATCTGCTCGACCCGCTCGCGCGCAACGCCAATCTCCCCGACGACGCACCGGCCAGCGACGCGAACCGGGCGGCCGAGGACCGCGAGCCTTGGCTGGTGATGATCGGCGTCTGCACCCATCTTGGCTGTATTCCCAAGGGGCAGGCCGTCGGCGATTACAAAGGCGAGTATGGGGGCTGGTTCTGTCCTTGCCATGGATCGCAATACGATACCGCCGGCCGCGTGCGGAAGGGACCGGCGCCGGAGAACCTTTTCATCCCCCCCTACAGCTTCATCTCCGACAAGAAAATAAAGATCGGTTAGGGCGAGCAATGGCGCATCCCTCGACTTATCAGCCGGGTACCGGCATTGAACGCTGGCTCGACTCGCGGCTCCCGGTTGTGCGGGTCATGCATGACCAGTTCATGGCTTTTCCGACGCCGCGCAATCTCAACTACTGGTGGACGTTCGGCGGCATTTTGACGTTCATGCTGGTCGCACAGATCGCCACCGGCGTGGTGCTCGCCATGCACTACGTCCCGACCGCGGACGGCGCCTTCGACTCGGTCGAGAAAATCATGCGCGACGTGAATTGGGGGTGGCTGCTGCGCTATGGCCACGCCGTCGGCGCATCGATGTTTTTCCTCGCCGTCTACATCCACATTTTCCGCGGCCTCTATTACGGATCTTACAAGGCGCCGCGCGAGGTGTTGTGGATCCTCGGCGTGCTCATTCTTATGCTGATGATCGCCACAGCCTTTATGGGTTATTCGCTGCCTTGGGGGCAGATGAGCTTCTGGGCGGTCACGGTGATCACCAATCTCTTCTCGTCGCTCGATTCGGTAATCCCCGGGCTCGGCACCAGGTTGGTGCAATGGATCTGGGGCGGCTTCGCGGTCGGCGAACCCACGCTGAACCGGCTGTACGCGCTGCACTATCTGTTCCCGTTCCTGATTGCCGGCGTCGTTGTCCTGCATATCTGGGCGCTGCACGTTCCGGGCAATAACAATCCCACCGGCATTGATGTGAAGTCGCCCAAGGAAGCGGTGCCGTTTCATCCCTACTACACGATCAAGGACGGCTTTGCCCTGGTCGCCTTCATCGTCTTGTTCGCGGCAGTCGTGTTCTACGCGCCGAATTATCTCGGCCACCCCGACAACTACATTCCGGCGGATCCGCTTAACACCCCGTCGCATATCGTTCCGGAATGGTATTTCCTGCCCTATTACGCAATTCTGCGGGCGATCCCGGGCAAGCTATTCGGTGTCGCCGCGCTGATGGGCTCGATTGTCATTCTGTTCTTTATACCCTGGCTCGACACATCGAAGGTGCGATCGGTGAGCTACCGGCCGATCTTCAAGTGGTTCTTCTGGGCCTTCGTCGTGACCTGTGTGGCGCTCGGCTATCTCGGCGCGCAGGTCCCGGAGGGCGGGTATCTCATCCTCGGTCGCATCCTCACGGTCTATTACTTTGCATTCTTCTTGGTCATCATGCCCGTGGTCGGGTTGATCGAAAAACCGAGCCGGCTACCCGGCAGCATCACCGAGTCCGTGCTTGGGCCCAAAGAGGTGCCGAAATCTCGGGGCGAGCTGAAGCCTGAGGGGGTTCTCTAATGAGATCCTGCTCTCTCGTCTTCACCGCCGCCGCAGCGCTGCTCGCTGTCCCGTTAAACACGAGCGCTGCCGAGGACGCATCAGGCACTGCGGTGAACAACAATCATGCACCGGAAATTGCGCACCAGAGCTGGAGCTTCTCTCCGCCTTTCGGTACCTACGACAAAGCTCAACTTCGGCGCGGCTTCGAGGTCTACAAGACTATCTGCGCCAATTGCCATTCAATGCGGCTTCTGTCGTACCGCAATCTCGGCGAGCCGGGCGGCCCGGGATTCTCGTCCGAGGCCGTGAAGGCGATCGCCTCGCAGGTCCAGGTAACTGACGGACCGAACGACAAAGGCGAAATGTTTCAGCGCCCGGCGCGTCCGTCCGACCGATTCAAATCGCCCTTTGCCAATGAGCAATTGGCGCGGCTCGCCAATAACGGCGCGCTGCCACCTGATCTCTCGGTGATGGCCAAGGCGCGGCCGGGCGGCCCGGACTACATCTACGCGCTGCTCACGGGCTACAGGCCTGCGCCGGAAGGTTTCGAGATGGGTCGGGGCATGAACTACAACGCCGCTTTCCCCGGCCATCAGATTGCCATGCCGGCCGTTTTGAGCGACGGCGCCGTGACCTATAACGACGGCACCAAGCCCACCCTCGATAACTACGCGAAAGACGTGGCGGCTTTTCTGATGTGGGCGGCAGAGCCCAAGCTCGAGGAGCGCCACAGCGTCGGCCTCCAGATCATGATCTTCCTCATCGTTTTCTTGGTGATCATGTACCTCGCCAAGCGCGTGGTATGGGCCGGGCTCCACCGCGGTGAGAAAGAGAGCAAAGCCTAAGATTTTTGCCGCGATCGGGGCCTGTTTTTAATATCGATATCGGCGAATGAGTTTCTCGGCGGTCCATCCTTCGCTATGGTCCCCGCCCAGATCTCTGCGGGATGATGGGGGGGTAAGAATGGTCAAGGCCGTGCTCGGCGTCATTGGTGGGTCAGGTCTCTACGACCTGCCAGGCCTCCAAAATGTGCGCGAGGAGCGCATCGAGAGCCCATGGGGCGAGCCGTCGGCGCCGTTCAGGTTCGGCGAGATCGACGGCTTGCCGATCGTGTTCCTGTCGCGCCACGACAAGGGCCACCGGCTGGCTCCGGGCGATATCAACTACCGGGCCAATATCGACGCGCTCAAGCGGGCAGGCGTGACCGACCTCGTCTCGCTGTCTGCTTGCGGCTCGTTCAAAGAGGAGCTGCCGCCCGGCACCTTCGTCCTGGTCGATCAATTCGTCGACCGCACGTTCAATCGCGCCAGCTCCTTCTTTGGCACGGGCTGCGTGGCGCATGTCTCGATGGCCCATCCGGTATCGCCGCGGCTCCATGTCCATCTGGCCGCGGCGGCCGAAAAAGAAGGCCTCCCGGTCGTCAAAGGCGGCACCTATGTCGGCATCGAAGGGCCGCAATTTTCGACGCTTGCCGAAAGCCTCACCTATAAGGGGCTCGGCTATTCCGTAATCGGCATGACCAATCTGCCCGAGGCCAAGCTCGCCCGCGAAGCGGAGATTTGCTACGCGACCGTTGCCATGGTCACCGACTACGATTGCTGGCATCCGGACCATGATGCCGTCACCGTCACCGATATCATCAAGGTGTTGACGGCGAACGCCGACAAAGCGGCGGGGCTGGTGGCGCGACTTGCCCAGAGCTTCCCGCGCGAGCACGAGCCGTGTCCTGTCGGCTCCGACCGCGCGCTTGACACGGCCATTATCACCGCGCCGGAGGCGCGCGATCCGGTGCTGCTCAAGAAGCTCGATGCGGTGGCGGGCCGCGTTCTCTAAGCGGCGCGGGCTTGACTAGCCAGGCGCGTCTCCTTCGACTATAGGCTCATGAAACACGCCTGTTGCAACGGAGGTCTTTGATGAATTTGGCGACCGATTTCGACCTCAAAGACCTCGTGCGGACCATCCCGGACTATCCCAAGCCCGGCATCATGTTCCGCGATATCACCACGCTGCTTGGCCACGCCAGCGGGTTCAGGGCTTGCGTCGAGCAATTGGTGACGCCTTTCGTCGACCGCCGAGTCGAGTCTGTCGCCGGCATCGAAGCGCGCGGCTTTATCCTGGGCGGTGCAGTCGCCGACCGTCTGCGTTGCGGCTTCGTGCCGATCCGCAAGAAGGGCAAACTGCCGGCCAAGGCCATCGGCCAAGATTACGAGCTGGAATACGGCATCGACGTGATCGAGATCCATGAGGACGCCATCAGTGCGAGCGAGCCGGTTCTCCTGGTCGACGATCTCATCGCCACGGGCGGAACGGCGGAGGCAGCGGTCAAGCTCTTGCGCAAGCTGAAAGCCGACGTGGTGGGCGCCGCCTTCGTCATCGATCTTCCCGATCTCGGCGGTTCGGCCAGGCTCGCCAAGCTCGGCGTGGAGTGTCATTCCCTGATCTCTTTCGCGGGCGATTAATCGTGAAAATCGACGGCAAGCCTTATCGCACGATCTGGCTCAATGCCGATGGAGAGTCGGTCGAGATCATCGACCAGACCAAGCTGCCGCACAAATTCGAGACTGTAACGCTCCGCGCCCTCGACGACGCGGCTCGCGCCATTGGCACCATGCAGGTGCGTGGGGCGCCGCTGATCGGTGCAACCGCCGCTTACGGCGTTGCGCTCGCACTTCGCACCGATGCATCTGACGAGGGCCTTGAGCGGGCTTGCGCGGACCTGGCGGCGACCCGTCCCACGGCTGTCAATCTCCGCTGGGCGCTGGACGAGATGCAGAAAGCCGTGCGCAACCAGCCGCGCGAGGCCCGCGTCGCCGCCGCCTTCGCGCGCGCCGCGGAAATCTGCGACCAGGATGTCGAGACCAACCGCAAGATCGGCGAACATGGGCTTGGCATCATTCAGGCCCACGCTGAAAAGAAGGATGGCGCGACCGTCAATGTCCTGACCCATTGCAATGCCGGCTGGCTCGCTTGCGTCGATTGGGGCACCGCACTTGCGCCGATCTATCGGGCTTATGACGAGGGCATCGACGTGCATGTGTGGGTGGACGAGACGCGGCCCCGTAATCAGGGCGCTTCACTCACCGCATTCGAGCTTGGCGCTCATGGCGTGCCGCATACGCTGATCGCCGACAATGCCGGCGGTCACCTGATGCAGAAACAGCTCGTCGACATGTGCATTGTCGGCACCGACCGCACCACGGGAACCGGCGACGTCGCCAATAAGATCGGCACCTATCTGAAGGCGCTCGCTGCGCGCGACAACCAAGTGCCGTTCTTCGTGGCGCTTCCCTTTTCGACTATCGATTGGACACTCTCGGACGGCGCTGAGATTCCGATCGAAGAGCGCGATGCCGAAGAGGTGACGCATATCAAAGGCCGCTTGCCGGATGGCGGCATCGCCACCGTCGAGATCGCGCCGCCGAAGACGCAAGCCGCCAATTATGGCTTCGACGTTACGCCGGCGCGGCTCATCACCGGTTTCATCACCGAACGCGGCGTTGCGCCCGCCACGCGCGACGGGCTTACCACGCTCTATCCTGAGCACCGGAAAGGGCAGGGGGCCTGACCGGCCCATGAAACCGGCCTTTACCCATTGCGCGCTGCATGTCTGCGATCTCGATCAGTCGATCGCATTCTACCAAAGCTATTGCGGGCTTGAGCTTGTCAGGGAGCACGGAGCCGGCGAGGGGCGCACGGTCTGGCTCGCAAGCCCGGGAGCGGAGAACGACTTCGTGCTGGTTCTGCTCGGCGGCGGCCCGCGTCATGATCAAGGCGAAGACGACATGACCCATTACGGTTTCGGCGTGCCGGAGCGCGAGGACATCGACCGGATCGCCGAGCGCGCGCGAAAAGAAGATTGTCTTCACTGGGAGCCGCGCGAGTATGCGCCGCCGACCGGCTATCTCTGCGCGGTAAAGGACCCTTCCGGCCACGTCATCGAGTTCAGTCACGGGCAACCGCTCGGCCCGCACAAAGATTAGGACGCCCGGAGCAGACGCGATGCCATATCAGCAGCTCCTCAACGTCGCGCTCGATTTTGCCATGGCCGTTTTGCTCGGCGCTTTGATAGGCATCGAGCGCGAGAAGCGGAAAGCCGAGGATGATCCCGGAATTGTCGCCGGCCTGCGCACGTTTATCCTGCTTGCCTTGTTCGGGGCAGCAGCGGGGTGGCTGGCGCGCAGCACGGGCTCTCCCTGGATCTTAGCCGCTGGCATCATCGTTGTCGGCGCCGTCGTGGCGACGGGTTACTTCGTGGCCGCTCGTTCACATCCAGGATCGACCGGACTCACCACCGAGGTGGCTGCCATTGTGGTGTTCCTGCTGGGCGCGATGGTGATGCTCGGCTATGCGGCGTTGGCAATCGGGCTCGGGGTCATTACGGCTGCGCTCCTCGCCTACAAACAGCCGCTGCACGGCTTTGTCGACAAGCTCGGCTGGGATGACGTCTTTGCCGGCTTGCGCCTCCTGATCGCGACGTTCATCGCGCTGCCGCTTCTGCCCGACCGGCCTATCGATCCGTGGGGTGCGCTCAATCCCTACGATCTATGGCTGCTCGTGATCCTGATCTCGGGCTTGTCGCTCATCGGCTATGTGCTGACGCGACTGCTCGGACCGGCCCGCGGAACTGCACTGACCGGATTGACCGGAGGCCTTGTGTCGTCGACGGCCGTGACGCTGTCCTTCTCCAAGGAAGGCCGGGACAATTCGCAAAATATGGCGCTGCTGACGTGCGGCATTCTGCTCGCCTGGGCTGTCATGTTTGTACGCGTCATTGTGCTGGTGACGGCGGTCAATCGTACGCTTCTTCCCCAGTTGCTCACGCCCTTCGTGGCAATGGCCGTGTTGGTCGGTGCCATTGCGGCGTTTATGTACTCTCGCGGCGGTGGGACCGACGGTGCCGCAGTCAAAGGGGAATTGAGCTTTCGAAATCCGTTCAGCCTGACGGCAGCGGCGAAGTTCGCCGCGTTCTTTGCCGTGGTGCTCGTCGCCGTCAAGATTGCCGAGCAGCATTTCGCTCCCAGCAGCCTCTACGCCTTGGCGGCGATTTCCGGACTGGCCGATGTCGACGCCATTACGCTCTCAATGTCGGAATTCGCGCAGAGCGGAGAAGCTCGCATCGCCGTGATCGCGATCGTGATCGCCGCACTCGCCAACACGATCGTGAAATGCGGCATCGCCGTCGTGTTTACCGGTTTCAACTTTGCGAAGCCGCTGCTCATCGCCACGGCGGCAACGCTGTTGGTCGGGCTCGGCACAATCTATTTCATGTGACGGCAGCCAACTCAAGACCTAGAACTTGTCGTAGGTGATGCAGCAGCAGTCCTTCAGCCCGTCGCTGCGGGCTTTGCAGGCAAGCTTCTGTTCGGCTTTCGGACATTGCTGGGGCGGCGCATTAGCGGGAAGACCGTTGTTGCAGGTCGCGGTGTAATGAACGCAATTGCCGCCAAGCAATTCCGAACTCTCAGGGCAAGAGCAGTTGGGCGGCGTTCCGACCATGCCGTTCGTGCAGGTCGCCGCATTATCGGCCGGCGTTCCCGCCGGCGCTTGGCCGGAGTCTGGTGCTGCCGCGCCCGGCGCGGTGTCGCCCGTCGCTGGTCCAGGTGACTCGGCAGGAGGAGGCCGTCGTACCGCTCCCGGTGCGCTCTTTCCATGCGGCGTGCCTCCGGTGGTGGCCCTGCACTGGAACCTGCCATCGAACATGCCGCACTCGAGGATGGCCTCCACGATAAGCTCCTCGTTATGGGCAAGCGGTACCCGCACAAAGGCTGCCGCGCCGCCGCTCAGGGCGATCAGCAAAACAAAGGTCAAAAGAGCAGGGACACCAAGCACGCGCATGAAAACTCCCTCCGTCATGTCGCCGGGATAATGGCACAGGAATAGGACCGGATGCAGCCGGGCATCTTCGCCGGCCGGCGATAGAGGTACAAACAGGACGAACACGAACGAATCGGAGGCCTTGCCAGCGGCCCTTCCGCTTGTCACCATGGTGTCATCAAAGGCTTGCGCGGGTAGGGTGCGTCAGGAGCCTTCCCCGCGCGGGATAACCGCACAGGGAGGAAACCATGGGCCAAGCGCAGGGCCAACCAGCCCGCAGCGCCCGCTGCATCGCACTGGTTGGCCCATATCTCAGCGGCAAGACGACCCTTCTCGAAGCCATTCTCGCCCGCACGGGCGCCATCACCCGCCAGGGCTCGATGGCCAGCGGCAACACGGTGGGCGATGCCTCCGATGAGGCCAGGCATCACGGCATGAGCGTCGAGCTCAACGTCGCCACCGTCGATTTTCTAGGCGACAATTTTTCCTTCCTCGACTGCCCCGGCTCGATCGAATTCCAGGCCGATGCGGCCCATGTGCTCACGGCATGCGACGCTGCCGTGGTGGTCTGCGAACCCGATGAAAAAAAGGTTCCGGCGCTGCAACTGATCCTCAAGCAGCTTGAGGATCGCGGCATTCCTCATTTCCTGTTTGTCAATAAGATCGACAAGGCTGAAGGCGGGGTGCGCGATGTCGTGCCGATGCTCCAACCCGCCAGCACCAAGCCGCTCGTGCTCCGCCAGATCCCCATCTGGGAGAACGAGATTGTTTCGGGCTTTATCGATCTCGCGCTAGAGCGCGCCTATGTCTATCGCGAGCATGCAACCAGCGAAGTTATGGCCATCCCGGATGCGCTCGCCGATAGCGAGAAGCAAGCGCGGTTCTCCATGCTTGAGAAGCTCGCAGATTATGACGACGAGCTCATGGAGCAATTGCTGGAAGACGTTCTACCCCCGCGCGACAAGGTCTTCGACGATCTGTCCAAGGATTTCCGCGAAGGGCTGATCTGCCCCGTGTTGTTGGGCTCGGCGGAACATGGCAACGGCGTCTTCCGCCTGCTCAAGGCGCTCAGGCACGAGGCGCCGTTTGTTGAGAGCACGGCGAAACGGCTTGGTGTCGCCAAAGCGCCGGCTTGCGCCTTCGTGGCCAAGACCTTCCATACCGCCCATGGCGGTAAGCTCTCGCTTGCTCGCGTGCTTACCGGAAGTTTCGCCGACGGTGCCACCGTCTATGGCGGCGGCGAGGAAGATCGCATCTCGGGAATTTTCAGCGTGATGGGCCAGGAGCCCACGAAACGCGACGAGGCGGTGGCCGGCGATACGGTCGCGTTCGGCCGTCTCGACAGCATCCAGACCGGTACCACGCTGACGACGGAGAAGGGGAAGACCGTCTCGATCGAGACCGCCAGCAACCCCAATCCGGTGTTCGGCCTGGCCATCGCCGCCAAGGAAAAGAAGGACGAGGTGAAACTGACCGCGGCCATTGCCAAGGTCATCGAGGAAGATCCCTCGCTCACGCTCAGCCATAGCCAGGACATGGGTGAGATGGTGCTGTGGGGGCAAGGCGAAATGCATTTGCGGGTCGCGCTTGAGCGGCTGGTCCGCAAATACGGGATCGATGCCTCGACCTCCCCGCGCCAGATCCCCTACAAGGAGACGATCCGCAAATCGACCGAGATTCGCGGCCGCCACAAGAAGCAATCCGGCGGTCACGGCCAATTCGGCGATGTCGTGGTCACAATTAAGCCGCAGCCGCGGGGCTCCGGGTTCGAATTCACCGATAAGATCACCGGCGGCGTGGTGCCGAAGAACTATATTCCTTCGGTCGAGATCGGCGTGCGCGACTATCTCAGTTCGGGGCCGCTCGGCTTTCCCGTGGTCGATGTCGCCGTGTGCCTGATCGACGGGTCCTACCATTCGGTCGATTCGTCGGACATGGCCTTTCGCCAGGCCGGCCGGATCGCCATGAACGAAGGCATGCCGCAATGCCAGCCGGTATTGCTTGAGCCGATCATGGCCGTCGAGATCGCGGCGCCGTCGGAAGCCACCGCGAAGGTCAACTCGATCGTGTCGTCGCGGCGCGGGCAGATTCTCGGCTTCGACGCGCGGCCCGGCTGGACCGGCTGGGACGTGGTCGAAGCGAATATTCCCGAGGCGGAAATTCAGAATCTGATCGTGGAGTTGCGGTCGGCGACGGCCGGTGTCGGCACCTTCAATGCCAAGTTCGACCATCTGGCCGAGCTGACCGGCAAGGTTGCCGACAACGTTCTGTCGAGTCACGGCAACAAGGCTGCGTGAATGAAAGCTTCGACCGGGCCTGTTTAGGCGTTCGGTGCTTGCCGCTTTCGGGACGTCCGCCGCCACCAGCGGAAGGCCAACCACAGTACGACGAGAATGGCCAGAAGCGTCAGCAGCGGGGCGACGAGCGCAAGCAAAGCGACGAGGAGTGAGCCGCCGAGCTCGGCCGTGGCGATGGTCGCGTTACCGAGCCCGCCGGTGAAGGCGGTCGATTTCGCCCTGACCAGCGTGGTCACTGACTGAGTCACCCCTGCAATGCCGCCGCCGGCGATGATCGCTGCCGCCCATTTCACCATTGGTGGCAGGTCGGTGATGACGGCGGCGGAGATGAGCGTGCCCGCGACGAATGCCGCAGGCGTGGCCAAGCTATCGAGCAGATTGTCCACCCCGGGGACGTAATAGGCGAGGATTTCGACCACCGCCGCCACGCCGAGCAGGACGAGAGCGGGCAGGGTGCCGAGCCAGGCGAAGTTTTCGCTCAAGGGAAGATAACCGGTATAGGCCGCAGCACTCGCGACCAGCATCGGCAAGAACAGGCGAAGCCCCGTCGCTGCTGCAAGCCCGATCCCAAGCGCGACCGACAAACCGAGATCAAGTTCGGACATAGGTAAAACTATCACGCTGGCGGCCATACGCCATGTGGCTGTCCTAATTGCCTAAGCGCGGATTGGTTTGGCGCCAAGCGGACGGGCGCTCGAAGGTTCCGCGCCAAATGCCGCGCTTGGCGCTTCGCGCCTCGTCTTCGGCGTCACGATAAGGATTGCCCGCCGGACCGCCGAGATCGATCGCATAGCCGTCGCGAACCATCGCTTCGCCAAGATCGGGCACGCCTTCGGCGCTACAGACGGCAACGATCCGGCCGAAGCGATCGGTCGCGCGCGCCTCGCAATTCACATTTCCGCCTTTCATCAACTTGGTAAGTTTGGTTTTCGCCGCGCGGCCGCACAGCCAGGACTCGCCGTTGGCCTCGCTGCAGGTCTGCTTCAACTCGGGCGCGTCGATGCCGAACAGGCGATATTCGTTGCCGTCGGCCGCCCGGATTGTATCGCCGTCCACCGAAACGATTTTCGCGCCCGGGCCGAAGGGCGGGATTTCGACGGCGCAATAACGCTCGATCAGAATTACCAACAGGACCACGAGCGCGAGCGCAATCAACTTGCCGAGCGCGCGGGCAAGCGCGCGGGACGATTGCCGTCCTGTTTGCTGATCTTTGCGTGCAGTCACGAAATAAGCAGGTAACGCAGATTCGTCCGTGCTGCGAGGTTTCGATTGCCGGAGACGCTAACCCCCGTCGATCTGTCGGGCGATAATGGCGATGGCTTGCTGGTAGACGCCCGCCGCGTTCCAGCCCTGAATCGCGGCAAAGTTGGTCTGGCCGGGTTGATACCCGGCACCCCTGACCCAGCCATGGCCTCTAAGGAAGTTGGCGGTGGAGGCAAGCGCATCGGCTTTGGTGTTGAGATTGATGACGCCGTTGCCGTCGCCATCGACGGCGTAGAGTAAGATGCTTTTCGGCAAGAACTGGGTTTGGCCAACCTCGCCATGCATGGCGCCGCGTGTACCGCTGCTTAAGACGCCGCGGTCGACCAGTTGGAGCGCGGCAAGGAGCTGTTGGGTGAAATATTCGGGCCGGCGGCAGTCATAAGCCAAGGTGGCGACCGCCGATATGGTGGACTGGTTGCCCATGAATCTACCAAAGCCCGTCTCCATGCCCCAAATGGCGATCAGCGGGCCTGGCGGGACGCCATACCGCTTCTCGATCGAGCTGAACAAGGAGGCATTGGACCGTTTCAGCGACTTGCCGCGAGAGGCGATGGCCGGGCCCCCGCGCTTGGCCATGAACTGATTGAGGCTCAGCTTGAAACTTTTCTGGCCGCGGTCGGCCCTGATGGTCCCGACTGAATATCTGGTCGCCCCCAGCGCAGCGAGCCCTTTGCGCCCGATGCCATTGCCGGCAGCCTCGGCCGCGAACTCCTTCTTCCAGCGCTCGAAACCTGAGGAATTATTGCCGCAGCGAGCCGCCTCCGCTCCACTGCTGATAAGCCCAAAGAGCGCCGCCAATGCAGCGCAACGCAGAACCGTGTTTTTCATGGAGTTCCCTGTAAGGCCTTTGACCGGTGTGCCCGCCGTTCAAGCGCGGTTAACCTTAACCATTTTCGCAAAAAAGTCCCGACTCTTCTCTGGTACAGGCGTATGGTTGAAATACGGTGATGGTCTTCCCTCCCATCACCGTCCCCGCAGGGAACTACACGGAAGAAGCCCCGACTTCCCCCGTACGGGGCTTCTTCCATTTTGGGGATCACCCGCATCCAGGTCCCTTTTTTCCTTCCACGGAAGGCGCTTAATGGCGCCCCAAATCGAAAGTCAAGTCTCCCGCCGGCCTTGCTGCGGCGCGTCTTGACGGCTACAGGTTTGTGCCGCCTTTAAGTGCAAGAAAAAAACCGCTATCCGGAGGGTGTTTCCATGACGACGAATTATCCGCCGCTTGAAATTCCAGAGACGCTTGCTGCCGGGCCAGGGCCGGGGAACACCGACCCCAGAGTCCTCGAGCGTTTCGCCAAGACCGGCATTGCCGATCATATGCAAAAAGACGTGCTCCGCGGCATGATCGAGGCCAAGAAGATGCTGCGCGAACTGTGGGGCACGAAGAACGTCTACACCTATGGCGTCGCCGGGACGGGCTTCTCAGGGCTCGATTGCGTGCTGTCTTTGATCCTGCCAGGCGACAAGGTGGTCACGTTCCCGAACGGGACCTTTTCGGGCATCGACAACCTCACGATCCGGATGAAGGCCGCAACCGCCGAGGAGCTTGCGGCGGATTCACTCAACCCAAAGCCGAAAAGCGTGGTCGTGGTCGAGACCCCGCACGGCCAGTCGGTCACGGGCGAGACCGTCGACAAGGCGCTTGCCGAGCATAAGCCGATGTGGGCGTTCATGGCGCACTGGGAGACCGGTTCGGGCCGTATCAACGATCTTCAAGGCTTCAGCGACGCTTGCGTCAAACATGGCGTGATGGGCATCGTCGATGCCGTGTCGAGCCTCGGCGTCGCCGATTTCAACATCGACGATTATCCGGGTGTCGTCGCCTGGGCCTCGTGTCCGCAGAAGGGCGTGCTGTCGCTCCCGCTTACCTATGCGCCGGTCAGCTTCACCGACAAGGCGATCGAGATGGTGAAGAAGCGGGGCTGCCGCACTTATGTGCATCACCCGATCCTCGATGCGCGCCATTGGGGGATCGTCGACGGCAAGGACGTGGACACGCCTGCCTATCACCAGACTCATTCCTGCTACGCGGTCGCCGCCTTCCATGAAGCGCTCCGCATCATTCTCGGTTATGGCCGGCGCCGCAAGGCATCCGACTACGCCTATCATGAAAAGGCTCTGCGCCAGGCCGCCGAAGCCATGGGCTGCGACGTCACGTCGAATATGACCAGCCTGGTCGTGCTCAACCTGCCGGGCAAGCTCAAAGGCAAGGAGAAGGAGCTGGTTCAAGGTGCGCGCGCGCAAGGGTTCGGCATCTGGCCCACGCTGTCGGAGCCGGTGCAAGTCCGCATCGGTATTCTCAATCAGCTGAGCGCCGAACAGATCACCGAGATTGTCAGCCGCTTCGCCGACGCCATGCTGGCCATGGGCGCGGAGTTCGACAAGCAGGCGGTGATGAACCAGCTCAAGTCGTATTACGCAAAGGCGGCCTGAGGCGGCCCACGCCGGCCGGGAAGAGGCTCGTCAGTCTGTTTTTTTGGTCTTCGGCTGGAGGTCGCGCATAGCGTCCGTCATCAACCACGCGAGCTGCTGCGCCTGGAGGCCGAAGGACTGCATCTGGGTTTGCGCGTAGCGGCTCTGCAATGTCAGCACCTCCTGCACGTCCTTCGCGCGGGCGATGTCGCTCGCCAAGGCGAAGGAGCGCTCTGCGTTCTCCTTGGCGAAGACGATTGCTTTTTCCTGCACGGCCTTATAGCCGGCCATCTCGGCGCTGTCCGACGAACCGGTCCATGCACCCATGGCTTGTGTCAGAAAGTCCATAAACTGGCCGTAGGCCGCGCGCGCCTGCTCGACATTCTTTTCGGCGAAGTCGCGTACCTCGGGCGGTATCTCGAACGAAGGCTTCTCTACCATGGGTTCCTCCCGCGGCTGTTGGGGCAAGGCGTTATGCGCCTGCTCCGCTCTGAATGCTAGCCTACTTTACTTTCGCCAAGAAGAGAGGGGATGTTTTTTTGATTGCGCTGGCGCAATTTGCCCGAAACCGCTTTGCGGTTGGCCGTGGCCCCAAGAACCATGCTAAAACCACTGTCTGGATAGAGAGGGAAACCGCAAATGACACGCAATCACGCCGCAGCGACCATCTTTATCGTCCTATCGTTTCTCGTTCTGGCGCCGTCGGCGGCCTTGGCCCAGGCAGGAAAGATTACCAAAAGCATGCAGAACAATTGCGTCAACGACTATAAGAAATTTTGCGGGGACTACGGTCTGCAGACCGCTGCTCTCAATCTCTGCATGAGGAAGGCAGGTCCGAGCTTGTCACCGGCCTGCGTGCAGGCGCTCGTGCAGGCGGGCAAGATTTCGCAGGCGGAGGTCGACAAGATCAAGGAGCAGATGAAGGGGAGGTAGACAAGCGCCGCCCGAATAACTGTCTCCAGCACTTCCCGATTCGCAAGGAATACCACCATGAAAAAATTTTTCGGCTTGAGCCTGCTTGCTGCCGCGATGCTCGCTTCCCCGGCGTTTGCCGCCGACGAGTGCGCCAAGATCACGGCCACCGGCCACCCGCACTATCCCGTGCTCGCCTATAAAAGCGGCGACGCTATTGTCGGCGCCGTACCGGCATTGGTTACGGCAATCGCCCAGAAGATCGACGTGCCGCTTGAGTCCAAAGCCATGGGGAGTTGGGCCGATGCACAGGCAGCGGCGCGCGACGGTAAGGCCGACATGATCTTTGGCATCTACTACAACGACGAGCGGGCCAAATATCTTGACTATGTTCAGCCGCCCTTCATGTACGACGACGTCGCAATCTTCGTTCCCAAGGGCAAGGCTTTCCCGTTTACGGGCCAAGACGATTTGATCGGCAAGAAAGGCGTCACCAATAAAGGGGAGAGCTACGGCGACGCCTTCGACGCGTTCATGAAGGAGAAGCTAGACGTGACTCGGACCGATGGTATCGGCGAGGCCTTCAACATGCTTCTCGACGGTAAGGCGGACTATCTGATCGCAGGCTACCATCCGGGTGAAGCCGAGGCATCCGAGGATGGCGTAAAAGACAAGGTCGAAGTTCTGGACCAGGCGCTGGTCGCGGCCGAGATGTTCGTCGCCTTCTCCAAGAAATCGCCCTGCAAAGGCTTGGCCGAGAAGTTCGGGCAAGGCATTACCGAGTTGACGACCGACGGCAGCTTTGACGCGATGGTGACCGAGGCCGAGGAAGGCTGGGCCGAAAAGCGGGCCAAGCATTGACGCTTCGGAGTTAGAACGGATCAGCGTCTATTCGGCAGCGGCGGCGACCGGCTCGAGGCCGGCAAGATATTTCTCGGCCTCCAGCGCCGCCATGCAGCCAAGCCCCGCGGCGGTAACCGCCTGCCGATAGACATCGTCGGTGACATCGCCGGCGGCGAAGACGCCAGGCACGCTGGTCACGGTCGAGCCCGGTTTCACCAGGATATAACCGGAGCGCTTCATGTCGAGCTGGCCCTTGAACAGTTCGCTCTGCGGCTCGTGCCCGATGGCGATGAAGACGCCGTCGACGGGCAGCGTCACGATCTCGCCGGTCAACTTGTTCTTGAGGGCGGCGCCGGTGACCGAAAGCGGGTCGTCGGTGCCGAGCACCTCGTGAAGCTCGGCGTTCCACATCACGTCGATCTTCGGATTGGCGAATAGCCGCTCCTGCAGGATCCTCTCTGCACGAAGCGCGTCGCGCCGGTGAACGAGTGTCACATGGCTGGCGAGATTGGCGAGATAGAGCGCCTCCTCGACCGCCGTGTTGCCGCCGCCGATCACGATCACTTTCTTATCGCGGAAGAAGAAGCCGTCGCAGGTGGCACACGCCGAGACACCATAACCCTTGAAGCGGTCTTCCGACGGGAGCCCTAGCCAACGTGCCTTGGCGCCGGTGGCGATGATGAGCGTGTCGGCGGTGTATTCGGTGCCGCTGTCGCCCTTGAGCCAGAAGGGGCGGCGTTTCAAATCGGCTTCGAGGATCTGATCGGCGATCAACTCTGTGCCGACATAATCGGCTTGCTTGCGCATCTGCTCCATGAGCCAAGGACCTTGGATCACGTCGGCGAAGCCCGGATAGTTCTCCACATCGGTGGTGATGGTCATCTGCCCGCCGGGCTGAATGCCCTCGATGAGGACCGGTTTTAGCAAAGCGCGCGCGGTGTAGATGCCGGCGGTATAGCCGGCCGGACCCGAGCCGATGATGATCACTTTGGCGTGGCGGGAAGCCATGAGGGTGTCTCTCGAAGCGGCAAAGGAGGGACAGGTAAGCACAAGGGGCGCGAGGCGCAACCCGGACCGCCTGACCGGAACTGATTACCTTTTGGTTTCAAGGCCTAGCGCCAGACGGATGGCAGCGGCCACGACTTCGGTGTCGTTGATCGGAGGGTAGCGCCACGATTCGAGCCGCCCCGCGAAGGGCCGCGTCGCGCCGCGGTCCTGCATCAGGCGGTGGAAACGGGCGAGCCTGTTCGAATGGCCTTGAAGCTTTTGCACATAGACCGGCTTTCCGGTTCCCGTCGCCTCGGTGACCATGTTGACCGAATCTTCGGTGACGACGATGGCGTCGGCAAGTCCGAGAAAGGCGAAATAAGGATTGTCGCCGGTGCCGTCCCACACGAAGTGCGGAACATGCTCGATGGCGCTCGTGAGGCTTGCGAGCGCGTCAGGCCGCGTGCGGCGCGAAGGAGTGACGAGCAGGGATCCGCCGCTCTCCTTGGCGAGCGCGGCGAGCTTGGCGCCGAAGTCAGAAGCAAGCTTTGGCGGAAAGCTGAAGGCCTGGCTTTCGCCTCCGAGCAGAATGGCAATACGCGGATGGGGGAGATCATCTACACGCGGCGCAAAGCGCTTCGCTTCCTCGGCGATGCGGCTGTCAGTCACGCTGTGCACGGCGCCAAAGGTCACGATCACATTCGGCCCTTCGAAATCGTCGTGAACGGGTGCGGCGATGAGATCGAACAGCCGGGCAGGGACTTTCGGGTTCTGGATATGCAGGGCGAAGGCATGCGGCTCGGAGAGCCGTTTGATGGCAAGCGCGACCGGCACGCTCCGCCTACCGATTGAGATAATGAGCTGCGGCCACGGTGGTTCGAGCGGCAGGTTGGAGGTAACGGAACCGAGCAGGCGTGACGGCGGCACAAGAAGCTGTAGCGGCGCCGGGAGGAGTGCCATCGCGCCCGTGACCCGCACCCGCCGCAAGGAGGAGGGAAGCCCGACGGCCTCGGCCACGGCGATGCCTTGCGCCTCCATGCCGACCGAGCCGTCGGTCACGATCCAGGTCTCGGCGCGTCCAGCCGTTGCAGGAGGCACCTCCGTCTGCGTGGAGGGCCCGTTCTCTCGTGGGCCAAAATTTCCGGAACGATTTTTGCTCAATTTCTTTTCGATTCTTTTGGTCGAAAGACGTAAAATTGCGTGGAAAGGCCGGGACACGGACCACGGCGCTGCCTTCTAGCCCGCGTTCCCGCTCACCGTCCAGGGAGGAGAAGCATGCGCTCCGCAAGGCTCGATGCGACTGACTGGCGGATCCTGCAAGCGCTGCAGGCTGACGGCCGCATCACCAACGTCGATCTTGCCCGCAAAGTCGGGATTTCGGCCCCGGCATGTTTGCGCCGCGCCCGGGCGCTCGAAGAGGCCGGTATCGTCACCGGCTTCACCGCCCTTCTAAACGACAAGGCGCTCGGCTTCGAAGTCACGGCATTCGCCATGATCCGGTTGCACA
>CAZFYL010000007.1:0-37774 GCA_964523345.1 uncultured Methyloceanibacter sp. | reverse complement strand
ATGCCGGTGAAGCGCTCGAGCGATCCGAACATGGCGCGGTGGATCATCACCGGCAGTGTCTTCTCCCCGTCAGGGCCGATATAGAAGGCGCCGAGCCGCTCCGGCAGATTAAGATCGACCTGGATCGTGCCGCATTGCCAATCGCGGCCGATCGTGTCGCGCAGCACATATTCAAGCTTCGGGCCGTAGAAGGCCCCCTCACCCGGATTGAACTCATAGGTCAATCCGGCCGCCTCGACCGCCCGTTTCAATGCGGCCTCGGATTTGTCCCAGACGGCATCGGCCCCGACCCGTTTCTCGGGCCGGTCGGCAAACTTGATGAGAACGTCGGTGAAGCCGAAATCGCGATAGATCGAGAGCAGCTGCTCGTTCAGCCTCACGCATTCCTCGGTGATCTGGTCCTCGGTACAGAAGATATGGGCGTCGTCTTGCGTGAAATGGCGCACACGCAGCAGCCCATGCAGCGCGCCCGACGGCTCGTAGCGATGCACCTTGCCGAATTCGGCGATGCGCAAAGGCAGGTCGCGATAGCTCTTGAGACCGTGTTTGAAGATCTGCACATGGCCCGGGCAGTTCATGGGCTTGCAGCAATAGACGCGCTCGTCCGGCGTCTCGGTGACATACATATGGTCGCCGAACTTGGCCCAATGTCCCGACCGTTCCCACAGCGCACGATCCATCATGTCGGGTGAATTCACCTCGACATAGCCCCACGCCTGCTGGCGGCGGCGCATATAGTCGATCAACGTGGTGAACAGCGTCCAGCCTTTCGGATGCCAGAACACCGCGCCCGGTGCCTCTTCCTGGAAATGGAACAGGTCCATCTCGCGGCCAAGGCGGCGATGATCGCGCCTCTCTGCCTCTTCGAGCCGGTGAAGATAGGCGGCAAGATCGGCCTCGCTCGCCCAGGCAGTGCCGTAAATGCGCTGGAGCATCGGCTTGTCGGGATCTCCCCGCCAATAGGCGCCGGCGATCTTGAGCAGCTTGAAGCCCTTCCCGACCTTCCCGGTAGAGGTCATGTGCGGCCCGCGGCACAGATCGAGCCACTCCTTTTGCGAATAGATCTTGATCTCTTCGCCATCGGGAATTGCGTCGATCAGCTCGATCTTGAACAACTCGCCTTTGTCGCGGAACAGTTTTTTCGCCGCCTCGCGGTCCATCACCTCGCAACTGAACGGCGAATCGCGCGCGATGATCTCGCGCATCTTGGCCTCGATCTTCGGCAGATCGTCAGGCGTGAAGGGCTGATCGCGCGCGAAGTCGTAATAGAAACCGTTCTCGATGACGGGTCCGATGGTGACTTGCGTGCCCGGATACAGCTCCTGCACGGCCTCGGCCATCACATGCGCGGCGTCGTGGCGGATCAGTTCGAGTGTTTCGGGGTCGTCACGCGTGAGGATGCGGATGCGCGCATCTTGTTCGATCGGCGCGGCAAGATCGCGGAGTTTTCCGTCGAGCCGAACTGCGACCGCCTTCTTGGCCAGAGACTTTGCGATCGACTCGGCGACATCGCGTCCCGTCACTCCAGATTTGAAGTCACGGGCCGAACCATCGGGAAATGTCAGTGAGATCTGTGACATATGTTTGCTCCTCTCACTCCTGCGTACCGGCGCAGGTAAGAGATCGTTCGATTTGATCTAGCGCTTTTACCCGGAATCGGGCGCCGCGTCACCCGTGCGAATCCGCCATTGTCCATAGCGCCAGGGCGCCAGAGGATGATGCTCATGGCTCAGATCCGGCACGGGGTCGAAGCCATGACTGCCCCACGGGTGGCAGCGGCAAAGTCTCGCCAGCGTAAGCCAGCCGCCTTTCCACGCCCCGTTCCTCTCGATCGCCTCGCGCGCATAGTCCGAACATGAGGGGAGATGCCGGCAATTGACGCCGAGCAGCGGGGAGATGGCATAACGATAGACGGCAAGAGCGCCCATGAGCGGCGCCGTCAGGATCCGGCCGACCCAGCTCATGAGGCCTCAGGCCGGTTCGGCATGTGCCTGTTCCACCCTCCCCGCCTCGATCTTACCGATTGCCTCCTCAACCGCGTCGAACACGAGAAGGGTCGAAGCATGGCGGGCTTTGTAGTCGCGCACCGGCTCAAGTACGGCGAGATCGCTCCACCGCCCTTGCGGGGGAGGCCCTCCGGCCTTGAGCATCTTGCGCATGGCGGCACCAACGTCACGCAATTCTTGAGCGCTTGAGCCGATGATTTCCCGTCCCATCACCGAGGCCGCCGACTGTCCCAGCAAGCAGGCCTTCACGCTTTGGCCATAGTCGCTCACCACGTCCCCTTGCATGGTCAGATCGACCGTCACCGTGCTGCCGCACAGCTTTGAATGGGCTGTTGCGGTGGCTTGGGGCTCGCGTAGCCTTGCGGTCCGGGGCAGGCTAGCGGCCAATTCGAGGATGCGCTGGCTATAGATATCGTCGGGCAGGCTCATAGGCTCGTCTTGGATCGGTTTTGGGCGCGCCTTGCGGGCTGAACTCCAGCATTATATATGCAGCCGGGCCGAAGAATGAGAGGCCGACTAAAGGCAAACCGGCCAGGCTGCGGGTTGATGATTAAGGTATACTGGGCCCAGGTGAACAGAATGAGCCCCAAGGCTGCGAAAACCAGATAAAGTCTAGAGGAATCATGGACGCAACCGTTAAGAAGCTGCGGACCAGACCGCAAGCCGATATCGGCCGTGGACCCGGCATTATCAAGCCATCGCGTGAGGAGGCCGAGGAGGCCGTCCGTACGCTGATCGCCTATGCCGGCGACGATCCTGATCGTGAGGGCTTGCGCGAAACCCCGCGCCGCGTCACCGCCGCCTATGACGAATTCTTTGCCGGGTATCACGAGTGCCCGCTCGAAGTGCTGTCGCGCACCTTCGATGAGGTCGCCGGCTACGATGACATCGTCATGCTCCGCGATATCGAGCTTCACTCCCATTGCGAGCATCACATGATCCCCTTCGTCGGCAAGGCTCATGTCGCCTATTTCCCGACCGATCGCGTGGTGGGCATCTCCAAGCTTGCCCGTGTGGTCGAGGTGTTCGCGCGCCGTTTGCAGACGCAAGAGACTATGACCGCGCAAATCGCCGAAACCATCGACCGGGCGCTGAAGCCGAGAGGCGTGGCGGTGATGGTCGAAGCCGTGCATCAATGCATGTCGATCCGCGGCGTGAAGAAGCCCGATGTGGCCACGATCACCACGCAGTTCACCGGTATTTTCAAGGAAGATCCCGCGCAGCAAGCGCGCTTCATGCAGCTCGCAACCGAGCGCGGCCGCGGCTGACGCGCGCCGTACGAAGGGCATCGCGGTGAGCAAGGACCCACTGTTCCCCGCCCCCGAGAGCAAAACCGCAAGTGAAGAGAGCACCGTCTTCGCGCCAAGATTCGGCGAGGACGGACTCCTTCCTGTGGTGGTCACCTCGGCAAAGACGGGCGAGGTGCTGATGTTCGCCTACATGAACGACGAGGCGCTTGCCCGTACCATCGAGACTGGAGAAGCGCATTTCTGGTCGCGCTCGCGCCGACGCCTCTGGCGTAAAGGCGAAGAAAGCGGCAACATGCAGCGCGTTGTCGAGATGCGGACCGACTGCGATCAGGATGCAATCTGGCTGAAGGTCGAGGGCTTGGGCGCCGAGACCGCCTGCCACACCGGGCGGCGATCCTGCTTCTACCGGGCCATTCCACTCAGCGCCACACCGGGCGGCGGTCTCTCTTTGCGCTTCATCGATGCCGAGTAATGCTTCGTCGAGAGACGGTCGCAAAGACTCCGGAATGACTTGGCGCGCAAAAATGCCCGCCTGAACTGCGGTGACGCGAACCGCTGATCCCTATCGTGCGAATTTCCCCCCTCGCCGCGTGTGCGAGGCGTTTAAACGCGGGACAGGTTAGCGTACGGTCGCCGCCTGATCTTCCTACCCGGTGGCGATGTATTCGCGCATCGCCGCCGCTTCCATCTCGGCCTCGGCAATCCGCATCCTCACGACATCGCCAATCGAGACGATCCCGATCAACCGGCCCTTGTCGACGACCGGCATGTGGCGAAATCGATGGGCGGTCATATCGGCCATCAGGCGGTCTATGGTATCGGCCTCACGGCAGGTCACCACCGACTTGGTCATGCACCGCTCGACAGGTTCCTTGAGGACGGTCGACCCTGCCCGCGAGATCTCGCGCACGATATCGCGTTCCGAGACGATACCGATGACATTGCCGTCGGAACCGGTGATGACGATGCAACCGATGCCGTGCATGCCGAGCAGCTTGGTAATCTCAAGTAGTGGCGTATCGGGCGTCGTAGTGAAAACGCCGCGGCCCTTCTGTTTCAGGATTGCTGCGACATTCATTCGTGTTTCCTCCAGCCCGGGAACTTTCGTCCCGTTGACTGCGACATTCTGTCCTGGACTGCGACAAGGCGCAAGAGAAGGAAACGAGATCATTCACACGCGAAGAGACGCCGGCTGATTATCCTGCCCGCGGCCCCCTCTGTCGAAGGCGCCAAAGATAAGCAAGCCGCAGAGAAACCCCCCGATATGGGCCTCCCAGGCAATATTGCCCTCCTCACCGGCGATCCTGATGCTGCTCAGGCCGAAATAGGCGTTAAGGCCCACCCAAATAAGCAGAAAGAGCAGAAAACGCACATCGCTCAGGGTCTGGCCGAGGCTCATGCGCGGCGCCTCGACAAAATCCGGCATTCGCTCTCCCGGTAACGGCCGGGCCCCGAACATAAATCTTAAGGCTCCTGCCATCTGGCCCGAGATCGCGGCCGAGGCGCCAACAACCGGCACCATTTCGCCGAAATGGAACACGAGATGGGTGACTGCGCCGGCGATCCCGCACAACACGGAAAAATATACAAAGGCGAGATCGCCCATGCGGCGGGCCACGGCACTCCCGAACGCGAGCATCCAAAGCAGATTCACAACGAGATGGACCCATCCGGCATGCACGGTCATGTAGGTCACAAACGAGGTGACCGCGGTCAGATATCCTCCGGGAAGCTCCGGCGCCGCACCGCTATAGCGCGCCGGGATGAAAGCAAGCGCCAGCAGCAGAGTGATCCTCGTTTCATAAGGCAAAAGGCTTTTAACGAATTGAACGCCGATGAGGAGCGCCGCGACGCCCGTCACGCTGCGCGGGATGTTGAAAACGGGCTGAGACTGGCTCATGGCCTGCGCCTGCGAAACAATGCGGAATCGAGGCGTGGCAGCCTTAACAGCCGGCAACCGTGCGGCCCCCGCTGTGCCGCTTTGGCGCTGACATGGTCCCTGATTGACCGGTCCAAGATCATTAAAGCCGTTGTCTCAAAATGGGAGTTTACCTTGGCACGGCACGACGTTGGGCTTGGCTCTCGTTCGGGTGTAGCGTCCGCGCCGGTCAGCCGATGCAGTCAACGAGCCAACAGCTTTACGCATATTGGGACCGCGTGCGCAATGGGCGCGCGGCACCGCGCCGCGTCGAAATCGATCCGGCCAAGATCTCGGCTCTCTTACCTGAAACATTCATTGCCGAACGTGCCGGCGCCCGTTCCTATCGGTTCCGGCTCGCTGGGACCCGCATCTGCGAGCATTTCGGGCACGAGTTGCAGGGCACGGACCTCGTCGACTTGTGGAGAGATGCCGATCGCAGAGCGGTCGTCTCCCTGATCGACACCGTGCTGACCGACGCCGCTGTCGGCTATGGCCGCTCCTTCGCCTATGGGCAAGACAATCGGCAGGCATGTTTCGAGTTTCTGTTTTTCCCGCTGATCCACATTGGCGAAGCGCCCAATCGCCTGCTGGGCACCTTCACCGCCATCGAGCCTCCATTCTGGCTGGGGACCGAACCGCTCCTGCATCTAGAGTTAATAGAGCTCAAACTGCACCGGCCTGGGGAAGGCCCCTTGTTGAAGCAGGCCGGAGCCGAAGTGATCAGCCTTGTCAGCCGCCGCCTTGGCGATGGCACACAGAACCGCGGAAAAGCGCGGAAGAAATCGTCACGGACAGATTCTCAGACTCTTAACTAAGACGAGAGCGTTCAGGTTTGAGTAGGTCTCATAAAAGAAACCCTACCAATACATTCTCAAAACGATCTCTCATTTTATCCAGATCTCAAAATCTCTCTGACAGAGTGCTCCTCAATAAGAATTGGGGGGTGCAATGAAAAAGTTTGTCGTAGGCTCTGCCTTCTTGATGTTTATCGCGTCCTTGCCGGCGGACGCCACCAACAACCATGCGATCAGTCTCGCGCCGGCGCCGCAGGTGCAAAAGGTCGCCTTCATGGCCTCGTTCGGCGACACGCTGCCGCCAATCGGCTATGTGAACTTCTGCCGCAACCATGAACCCGAGTGTCGCCCGGCGCGTCGTTTCGCCGACCGGATCCAGCTTACTTCGGTCAAACTTCAAGAGATCGAAAGGGTGAACGATGCCGTGAACAAGGCGGTCGCCCCGGTCACCGATCTTGAACTCTATGGCGAACCCGAAGTGTGGGCCTATCCAAACGGCAACAAGGGCGATTGCGAGGACTACGTGCTGTTGAAGCGCCGTCTTTTGATCGCGCGCGGCTATCCCGAGAGCACGCTTCTCATTACCGTTGTCCGCGATGAGAACAACGAGGGCCACGCGGTGCTGACGGTCCGGACCGACAATGGCGATCTCGTTCTCGATAATAAGCGCAATAAAGTGACGCGCTGGGCCGATACGCCCTACACGTTCGTCAAGCGGCAGTCCGAGCGTAACCCGCTTCTATGGATCTCGCTTTTGCCGCCTGAGTCGGCACCGCAGACGGCCGTGTCGGCCGCAAACCGCCGCTAGCAGGAGGTCTCAGATCCCAACTCCGATTGGGACGCCAGACAGGCTCGGTGATCATCCCCCACCCATCCCAACTTGACCCGAGCCTTTACTCAAGCCGGCCTCGCCAAGAGGCCGGCTCTCTTTTTATTGGGCGAGGTCGAAATCGAGGATTGCCATCTGGAATTGATAGGCCGTCTCGCCCTCGTCCTCGTCGCGAAAGATCACGCCGATAAACTCCTCACCGATAAAGACCTCGGCGGAGTCGTCTTTCCTGGGACGCTGGCGCACCTGGAGTTCCGGCACCCGAAACAACTTCTTCAGGTAGTTCTCAAGCTTGAGAATTTCGTCCCGGGTCACTGCCGATCCTCCTTAATCCGCAAACGCCAATGTCTTAGCGTGCTATCCGTATCTAGTCGTTGCTGGTTGTCTCTTCGCCGGCAAACATCTGGTCCATGGTGAGCGCGGGCTCTTCGCAGCTTGCAACGCCGATCTCGCGCGCCGGAACACCCGCCACGGTCCGCCGCGGGGCCACATCGTTCAGCACGACGCTGCCCGCGGCAACTCTGGCGCAATCGCCAACCTTGATGTTCCCGAGAATCTTGGCGCCGGCGCCGATCAACACACCCCGACCGATCTTGGGATGGCGGTCGCCTTTCTCATTACCGGTCCCCCCGAGCGTCACGCCGTGAAGCATCGAGCAATTGTCACCGACCACCGCAGTTTCGCCTATGACGATTCCGGTGGCATGATCGAACATTATGCCTTTGCCAATCTCGGCGGCGGGATGAATGTCGACCTGGAGGAAGCGCGAAACGAGGCTCTGGAGATAATAGGCAAAATCCTTGCGCCCATCTTTCCACAGCGAGTGCGCGATACGGTAGGTTTCAAGCGCGTGAAAGCCCTTGAAATAGAGCAACGGCTCGATCAACCGGCTGCTGGCGGGATCACGCTTGGTCCACGCCACCATATCGGCACGAAACGCATCGCCCAGCGACGGGTCGGCCGCGAGCACTTGGTTGAAAACTTTGTGCAGAAGGCCGGTGTCGAGGGCCGAATGCTGGAGGCGGCGCGCCAGCCGATGGCAGACGGCGTCCTCGAGCCGGTCATGTACCAGCACCTTCGCATAGATGAAGCCGCCGAGCGCGGGCTCGGCCGCGCTGATTTCCTCAGCCTCGCGCCGCACCTGGCTCCAGACTGGATCGTAGCTCTTGATGTGCGGCTCCGCGGCCGCCAGGGGTTTTGACATCGAATCCTCTCATCGCCCCTTTCTTCGAACTGGGCTGACAAAACATTGGACTAGCACTGAACTAAGGCCGCCCGGTTAAAAAGTCGAGCACACCCTGTTTGAAACGGGCGTCCCCCACCGCATTCATATGGTCTCTTCCTTCGATATCAAGGAGTTGCGCGTTAGGGATCATCTCTTGCAGCGCTCTGCTTGAGCCCGCGATGACATCCTTGCTGCCTGTGGCGATAAGGACCGGCACGTCGATCCTGGCGAGATCCTCGATCCTGATCTTCTCGCGCGGACCGCGCAGGCAGGCGGCGAGTGCCTGAAGATCGCTTCCGGTTCTCTCGGCGAAAGCCCTGAAGCTCCGCGCCGTATTGTTGGTGACGTCTTCAATGCTGGGCGCCTCGAACACGCGCGCGAGCGGCAAGGTCCCCACCATGCCGCGCACCAGATTGATGCCTGTCCCTGCGAGGATCAGGCTGCGCACGCGTTCGGGATGAGCGAGCGCCAGAAATACCGCGATACGCGCGCCCATGGAGTAGCCCATGACATCGGCGCGCCCGATCGCAAGATGGTCGAGCAGCCGGCGCGCGTCCTCGGCCGTCGTCGGCGCGCCGTAACGGCTTGGGTCGTAGAGCTTCCCGCTTCGCCCGTGCCCGCGATTGTCGTAAGCAATCGCCCGGCGCGATGCCGCGGTTAGTGTTCGCAGCCAGTGGGAATCGCGCCAATTGGCCGCAACATTGGAGGCAAAGCCATGAATGAGGAGGATTGGATCCCCCTCGCCCTCATCGACATAGGCGATCTCCACGCCGCCGGAGTCAAAGCTCTGCATTCTTGCCTACCACTTTCCGTCCAGGGTCACTATGCTCGCGGCCAATCGCGATCGAACGACAACGACAAAGAGCAGTATCCATGGCTCAAAGCTTCGTGCCTCACTTCGTCAACGATGCGGGCGTCGACCGGATCAGGATTGGCGTCAAGGAATTCCAATGCATGGGGGCAACCCCGCCCTTCGATCACCCTCATGTTTATCTCGACATGGGCCGCGAAACCGAGATCGTCTGTCCTTATTGCTCGACCGTGTTCGAGCACGATCACACGCTCAAGACAACCGACAGCGATCCGCCATCCTGCATCTACGTATTGACCGCCCCGCCGGGGGCGCCCGCGGCCTAGGGCTGCGTCGTTGATGCCGAACCAGGCGCTCATTGCTGGCGGCGGCATCGGTGGGCTTGCGACAGCAATCGCGCTTGGGCGCCGCGGGATCGGCTGCGAAATCCTGGAGCGCTCTCAATTCGTCGAGGAGACGGGCGCCGGTATTCAGCTCGGCCCGAATGCCACGCGGGCCCTCGACGCTCTCGGCGTGCTGGATGCCATTGAACCTTACGGCTTCATGCCCGAAGCGATCTCTGTCTATGACGGCCTCACGGGCCGCAAACTCACCTCGCTGCCGCTCGGCAAGGAGGCCACCCGGCACTACGATTCGCCTTATTTGACCTTGCGCCGCGCCGATCTTCACGCCGGACTGCGCTCAGCCGTAGCTCGCATTGACGCCGTTGGTTTGAGGTCCGGGTTCGATCTGAACGCGGTCGACACCCGACCGGACAATACTGTGACTGCGCGTGCTGTCGATGGCAGCGAGGCCAGCGGCACATGCTTGATCGGCGCCGACGGCCTGTGGTCCACAGTTCGGTCCATCATCAACCCCACGGCATGCTTGGGCTTCGCGGGGGCCACCGCGTGGCGGGCGCGGCTACCGCGCGAGGGTCTCCCCGCCCCCTTTGCCGCGCCCGAGGTGGGGCTTTGGCTCGGGCCGAAAACGCATCTTGTCCATTATCCTGTCGGCGGTGGCGCCGAGCTCAACATTGTGGCGGTCACTGAAAGTGCCACCACCGGACAGGGTTGGAACCGGTCGGGCGACAAAGAGACCTTGCTTGCGCATTTCGAGCGCTGGACTTCCAATTCGAAATCCCTGCTCGAGCAGGTCAAGGTCTGGAGCATTTGGTCGCTTTATCGTCTATCCGGCCTCAAACGCTGGAGTGAAGGGTCTGTCACGCTACTCGGCGACGCTGCTCATCCGATATTGCCGTATCTTGCCCAAGGCGCCGCGCTCGCCATCGAGGATGCCGCCACTCTTGCCGCTTGTATCTCAGGAGAGTTGAACGATTCAGCTGCAGCGTTTCGCCGCTACGAGCGATTGCGCAGACCACGTGCCGTGCGCGTTCAACAAACCTCACGGCACTTCGGCTGGCTTTACCATCTCGACACGCCATTGGCGCAGGCGCGCAATTTTATCATGGCGCGACGGAGCAGGCAGACAACCATCCGGCGTTTCGATTGGCTCTACCGGCGCGACAACAACGGCGTGTAAGCGCTTGCCCTAGTGGCCGGTCGGGTCGCCGCGCCGGCTTGCCTCGTACAGAAACCAGACGCGCCGCTCGGTTTGATCGATCCAGACCTCGATCATGCTCGTGGTGCCGACATCATTCTCGGCATCGCATAGATCGTGCGTTTCGCGCATACTGGCCAGGAGCGCCTGGTTGTCAGACCTAAGCTCGGCCAGCATGTCGAGCGGATCGACATAATCGGCGTCATTGTCCGGAATGCGCTGGAGTCGCGCAATATTCCCGATCGAGCGCAACGTGGTCCCGCCAACCTTCCGTACTCTCTCGGCGATTTCGTCCGTCATGGCCAAGAGTTGTGCGGCCTGCTCGTCAAACAGAAGATGGTAGTCGCGGAAGTGCGGCCCGCTTACGTGCCAATGGAAGTTCTTCGTCTTCAGGTAAAGGGCAAAGACATCGGCGAGCAGCGCGTTGAGCGCTCCGGCGATATCGCGGGTCGCGTTACTGCCAAGATCCGTCGGCGTCTGCAGCGGCGCCTTACGCCGCTCTTTAGGGTCTTTACTCATGACTATTCTCCTGTGTGATCCCGACCAATACGAGAGCCGCATCCGGGAGCGAACCGGCGAGTTCCTGACACGTTATTGAGCCGAAGGGTTTTCGCCGAAATCGTCATGCCCCTGACTCTTCTTCGCGCCGGCTGCGACCTCCTGCCGTCACCAGAAAGAGCATGGCCATTCCGGCCAAGCCGGAGATGACGGAAGCCGCAAGGATTCCAAACTTCGCCAGTTCGAGCTGCGTTCCGGTGAAAGCCAAATTGGCAATGAACAGCGACATGGTGAAGCCGATACCGGCGAGCATGCCGGCGCCGAACAGATGCGGCCAGCCAACATCGTCGGGCTTGCGCGCAATTCCGAGCGTGACCGCCAACCAGGAGAAGGCAAGGATCCCGATGGGCTTTCCAATGGCGAGGCCGGCAATGATTCCTATTGTGATTTCATCGGTCGGGTCGACCGCAGCGATCACCACGCCGGCATTGGCAAGCGCAAAGATGGGGAGCACGACGAAGGCCGACCAGGGGTGGACGCTATTCTCCAAGCGCCGCTGTGGTGAGATGCTTTCCCGCGCCGCACGGGCAACGGCCCGGCGCACGTATTCCGATTCGGGATTTGGAGCGACGTCGGCCGGTCCGATTGCCTCTTTGGCCCAGGCGAGGAAATGATCGAACCTGGTCTCGTCGACCCAGGGCCGCACGGGCGTCATCAATCCAAGCGCAACGCCGGCAATCGTGGGGTGTATGCCGGATTGGTGCATTGCCACCCAGGTCAAAATGCCGACAACCCAATAGGCCGCAACGGGTCTTATCCCGAGCCACTGCATGAGGGCGGTCACGCCGAGACCGGCCAGGGCCAGAAGGAATGGGACGAGATAAAAGCCGTGGCTGTAGGCGACTCCGATCACCAGAATTGCGCCGATGTCGTCAATGATGGCGAGCGCGAGCACCAGGACCCTGAGGCTGTCAGGGATACGTTTGCCGAGCAGGGCCATGCAGCCGACGACAAACGCGATGTCTGTCGCCACGACGGTGCCCCAGCCGGCCGGAGCATGTGGCGCAATCGACAAATAGATAATGGCCGGCACAACCATGCCGCCCAACGCGGCCACGACCGGCAGGACAATAGCGCCCTTCTTGCTCAGTTCCCCGCTTACGATCTCACGTTTGATCTCGAGCCCGACGACAAAGAAGAACAGCGTCATCAGCCCATCATTAATCCAGTGATGAAGGGGGTGTTCCCAGACGAAGCCGTTGAAACGGACACCCACCGGGGTGGTCCAGAACGACTCAAATTGCGGGCCTATGATAGAGTTGGCAGCGATGAGCGCCGCGACCGCCGTCAACAGAAGCACGACACCGCTCGACGCTTCGGTATGGATGAACCGGTTGGCCGGCGTTACAAATTTGTCGATTCGCTCGTTGGGAAAAGAGGGCTGCAATTGCTTATCCCGGGGTTGCCAAAGCTCGCGGAGATGCCAAGGCTATCTAGCCGATGGCCTCACGACTGAAGCGTGACATTACGACGCTCTTTGATCTCTCGCCGCGGCGGAAACCTCTTAGTTCACGCGGACGATTTGGACCAGGTTGTCGGAATAGGTCGGGGCGCGGCCGAGCCCGCAATACTCGGCCGATGAGATCGAGTTCACCGAGCCGTCCGAGCGGTTGAGGCTCCGCCAATAGCCGAGCGTCGCCACGACCACGCCCTCGCGCACATCGTCGGTTACGCGGGCAACACCTTCAAAGTCGCCGCGATCGTTATAGACCCGCACCGGATCGCCTTCGCGAATGCTCCGCGCCTCGGCATCCTTCGGGCTGATCATGACGAACTGTTCGCCCTGCCCTTTGATCTTGTGCGGCTCGTTGGCATAGCAGGAATTGAGGAAGCCGTGGCTCTTCGGCGAGATCACGTTGAGCGGATAACGCTCGGCAAGGTCCGGGTTGGTGGCCCTGCTCTCGCGCGGCGGCACATAGCCGGGCAATGGATCGACGTCCTCTCCCGACTGCATGTCTTCGTACATCATGCGGAACGGGGGTGCGACGAAGTTCTTGGCGTCCTTGACCATGAACTCGACCTTACCCGATGGCGTCGGGAAGTTGCCGTTGGCATGCGGCAGCCGGTCGTCGGGCGTCCCTACGGCAAGATGGAAATAGCCATGCCGGCGGAAATACTCCATGTCGATGCCGGCCATTTGCGGCGCGTCCCATTGCACATAATGCTGGGCGAGTTCCATGTCGCTCATCTTGAATTGCGGATCGTCGTACCCGAACGACGCGGCAAGCAGCCGGAAGATCTCCGCGTTGGACTTCGCTTCGCCGCACGGCTCGATCGCCTGCTCGTTGACGGTCAGATAGAAGTGACCCCAGGAGAACATCATGTCGTCGTGCTCGCCCGCCATGGTGGCCGGCAAGACGATGTCGGCATAGGCGGCGGTGTCGGTGATGAAATGCTCGGCGATGGTGAAGAACAAATCCTCGCGGGCCAGCCCCTTCACGATCGTATTGGTCTCCGGCGCCTGGCTGACCGGGTTGGTGTTGTAGACGTAAAGGCCCATGACCGGCGGATCGAGCTTCATATCGCCGACGAGCGCCCGGCCGAGCTGGAGGTTGTTCACCACGCGCGTGCCGGGACGGATGAAGTCTGGGCGCGACACGCGGGCCCAGTCGACCGGGAACTCCCAGAGCGGCATCTGCAACAGGCCGCCGCCGACATGCCGCCAAGAACCGGCAAGCGCAGGAATGGTGCAAACGGCGCGGATCGTTTGTCCGCCGCCGGCGTGACGCTCGAGCGCCACACCCATGCGGATGACGGAAGGCTGAATGGTGGCAAATTCGCGGGCGAAGGTGGCGATATCCTGTGCCGGAACGCCGGTGACCTTCTCGACATAATCGGGCGTGAACTCGGCCGCGCGTTCTGCAAGTTCGGGGAAGCCGACCGTGTGCTTGTCCACCCACTCCCGGTCGACATAACCGTTCTTGATCATCGCGGCGATGATACCCATGGCGAGCGCGCCATCCGTGCCGGGCTTCGGCATGATGTGCCAATCGGCCTGCTTGGCGGTGCGCGAGCGATAGGAATCGATCACCACGATCTTGGCGCCGCGCTTCCGTGCCTCAAGAATGAACGGCCAGTGATGCAGATTGGTCGAGATCGAATTGCAAGCCCAGATGACGATGTAGCGGGAATGGACGAAACTTTCCGGATCGACTCCGCCAGTCGGCCCGACGGTAAGAAGCCAAGCCGTCGATGAGCCGGAGGCGCAGAAGGTCTTCTCGTTGACGGTCGAGCCGAGGCGATTGAAGAACGCATCGCCGGCCGTCAGCCCTTGCACCAATCCCTCATTACCGAGATAGGAATACGGCATGATCGCCTGGCTGCCGTAGCGCGCGATGATGTCTTTCCAGCGCGAGGTGATTTCGGCGATCGCTTCGTCCCACGTGATGCGGGCGAATTGCCGCGAGCCCTTAGGGCCTACCCGGCGCAAGGGATGGAGGACGCGGTCGGGATTGTAATGGTGGTCGTGATAGTCCTTGAGCTTGACGCACAGCCCCCCGCGCGTCATGGGGTGCTCCTTATTGCCCCTGACGTCGACCAGCCGGCCGTCTTCGACCTCGTAGATCATGGCGCAAGTATCGGGGCAGTCATGCGGACATCCCCCGAAAAACTGTGTGCGTTGAGGCTGATCGTTCATCCCGCGCGCCCTCCCGAGTGACACCTTTTGCCTAAGGCCATGATCGCGGCGAGCCTACGTTGCCGGGGCTTTCTTGTCGACCGGCTATCATAAGCCTCGCGCCACGGGTAAGTTGTGCCCGGACTCTGACACTTTCCGGCCCCATAGTCAGTCTTCGCAAGTCTCATCGATGCAGGATACCGTGCAAGCCGCAGCGCCAATCAAAGCCTTGCGATCGATCCGTTGGCGGTGGCTTCTCCTTTCGGTCGCCCTTGTGCTTATCGCCTTGCCTGGCGGCGCCCGCGCCGCCGACGATGCCGGCGTGGGCTCAATCAGCGACGTCAAAGGTACGGCGACACTTGCTTCGAGCGGCAAGGCTGCGGCCGCAGCGAAAGGCTCGGCTGTGCATTTGAACGATTCGCTTACGACGGGCGCTGACGGTTATTTGCAGGTGACCTTTCGCGACGACACGGTGCTGACGCTCGCCGAGGACGCTCACGTGATTATCGACCGCTACGTGTACGATCCCGACCAAGGCGTCGGCGATGTCCTGTTGACCACGACGCAAGGGGCGTTTCGTTTCGCCACCGGAAAGATCAAAGAGCTCAGTAAGAAAAACGTCCAGGTCTCGACGCCGGTCGCCGAGGTCGGCATCAGAGGCACCGAATTCTGGGGCGGCCCGGTCGACGGCCAATATAGCGTGGTGCTGCTCGACGGCGAGATCAGCGTCAAGAACCGGGCCGGCACCGTGACGCTTAACCAGCCGGGACTGGCCACAGTGATCCGCTCACGGTCCGTTGCGCCTCTCCGTCCGAAGCTATGGTCGGCCGATCAAATCCAGCGCGCCGTTGCGCGAACCTTCACCCGCGAAGGGATGAGACAATTCGAACGCCAGCTCCGCAAATTCAACCTCCAAGATCTGAACCGCGGCAAGGACAGGTTGCCGGACTTGCTTAAACAGAAGGACAACCTTCCCGACGCTCTGAAACGCAAGAACACCGTGCCCGACGCTTTCAAACGGAACGGCCGGAGGATCAATCCGGGCGGCTCCCGGAGCCTAAAGCGCGCGCCGCGGATCCCGAAATTCTGGTAACGGCAAGGAGTGGTGCGGACGCCGGGAGTCGAACCCGGACGGGGGTTTCCCCCCTCAGGATTTTAAGTCCTGTGTGTCTACCAGTTCCACCACGTCCGCTTGGATCAGGGCGACGGTGCCAGAAATCGGCAGCCGAGGAAATGCCGTCTTCGCTGCTTGAAACGCGTCGTTTCCCCGGCCTCTAAGCACACCAGGACAGCCCGTCCTCGGAACTAGGTCGCCAACTCCGCCTTTTGTCCGTCCTTCTCATCCGGCGCGTCGGATTTCTCCGATCCCGGCGTTTCGGCCACCGGCGTGTGGGCCTCCTCCTTGTCAGGCGTTTCGGCCTCCTCCGGCTCCGGCCCAGGCTCGGAAGGCTCTTCCGAAGCGGGGATCGCACGAGGCGGTGCCGAGTTCGGCCCGCCTTCAAGGCTCGCTCTCAAGAGCAGGAACAGCATCAGCGCATTCAGCACATGCCAGGCGGCATGTGTGCCGATCTTACGCCCTTCGAACACGAGCTTATCGCATAGCGCAAAGTCGAGAGATCGAAGCGTGATCGACACGGCAAAGATGGCCGCGGCCCACAGCAGCCAAGGCGCCGCTTTATGTCCGCGCTCCGACAGACTGAGGCCGACGATAACCAATGCCGCCAATGCCGGCAGGTAGAATACGCTGCCGTTCAGGCACGGCTTCACGCCTTCCGCATCAGGCACGAAGAAGGCGACGACTCCCTCCCCGCATTTCACCTGTCCGGTGATCGCAAGCACAGCCGTGAAGCCGATCACCAGCAACACGGTCCAAGCCGGGGGGATGCCGAGGAAGCGGTTCAGCGCGAAGCCGAGATAGACCAGCATGAACACGCTGATCGGCACGACATCGGCGAGTTCGGCCGCGCGGGTCGCGTAGACGTGAAAGGCAAGACTGCCGAGACCAATAAACAGGACGAGCGTCGGGAGCAGGAACTGGTCGGCGTCACGTTCTTCCGGCGGTTGCCGCAACACCATCGCGAAACCGGCCAAGGCCGCCAGCAGGAACGCGACATTGCTCAAGGCGTTCGCCGGCTCGGCCAGCATCGCCGCGTTCGTGCCGCGCTCACAATAGTGAAAGACGCGCTCGCCGAATGTCATGCTCTCTCTCCTTCGCTTCCACTTCAGGAAAGAGGCATCGCCCGCTTATGGTTCCCATGAGCGGGTGTTAATCTGGATTTTTCTTTTGTTCGATGCCGCGGCTAGTTGAAGCGCGAGATTAAGGCGGGCGGTTAACCTTCCCGTCCGCCTGCCGCAACTTATTGGGGCGGCGCTTCGTCTTCCTCTGCCGGGGCTTCCTCGTCATCTTCCGGCATCATATCGTCTTCCCCTTCGGGAACTTCCTCGACATCGGTGCCGGCATCGCTCGGAAGCCCCAAAGTCTTCCGGCACGCATCTTCGTAACCTTCGTTGGCGATCATCAAGTCATCAAGCTTCGGATAGCTCTCGACGTCGGCGTCGCTGATATCCTCATTGTGCATCTTGATCAGCATATCGACGTCCTTCTGGCCGAGATCGCTTTTTGCAAGCGCGGCCGCGACGCACTCGCAATACGCTTTCGGCGTCGCCTTGCCGTCATCGAAGGCCGTATCGTCGGTGATGATAGGGTCCTTGCTGCACGCGGCGACGAAGGCGTCTGTATTGATCTCGGCAGCTTGCGCCCAAGCCGGGCAAAGGCACAGGCCGGCAAAGGCGTAAAATGCGACCAGGCGCGTGAGGCAATTCTTGTACATGCCCACCCCTCCCCATCAGACTTTTATGATTTCACCTTAGCGGCAATTGCCAAGACTGAGGAATGAAAATCGTCATGCCAACGACCGCCGAAGCTCAACCTTTCGGCGGCGGTACAATCCGAATGTTCAGCTCTTTCAATTGCTTAGGAGAGACCTCGGAGGGGGCGCCGATGAGCAGGTCCTCGGCCTGCTGGTTCATCGGGAACATGACGACCTGACGCAAATTCTCCTCGCCGCATAACAGCATCACCATGCGGTCGATGCCGGGCGCAATGCCGCCATGCGGGGGCGCCCCATAGTGGAGCGCGCGCAGCATGCCCCCGAAGCGCGTCTCCAGTTCCTCTTTGGAATAGCCGGCGATGGCAAACGCCTTTTCCATGATCTCAGGCTTATGGTTCCTGATGGCGCCCGAAGACAGTTCGATGCCGTTGCAAACGATATCGTACTGATAAGCCAGAATATCGAGCGGATCCTTGGTTTCGAGCGCCTCAAGACCGCCTTGCGGCATGGAAAAGGGATTGTGGGAGAAATCGACCCGTCCTTCGTCTTCGTTCCACGCATACATCGGGTAGTCGACAATCCAGCAGAAGGCGAATTGATCCTTGGCCGTGAGGTTAAGGTCATCGCCGATCTTCACGCGCGCGCGGGCGGCAAAATCAACAAACTCGCTCGGCAATCCCGCCACGAAAAAAACGGCGTCGCCGTCAGCGAGGTCAAGCTGCGTGCGGATCGCTTCCGTCCGTTCTGGACCTACATTCTTCGCCACCGGCCCCGCGCCTTCCCCTTCGCGGAAAAAAATGTACCCGAGGCCGGGTTGCCCTTCGCCTTGCGCCCAGGAATTCATGCGATCGCAGAAAGCACGGCTCCCGCCGCCCTTGGCCGGAATCGCCCAGACGCGCGCATTGACGTCCATATCGAGCATGCCGGCGAACACCTTGAAGCCTGAGCCGCGGAAATGCTCGGTCACGTCCTGCATTTCGATTGGGTTGCGCAGGTCCGGCTTGTCGGTGCCGTATTTGTGCATCGCCTCGGCGTATGGAATGCGCGGGAATTTTTGCGTGACAGGCTTACCGCCGCCGAACTCCTCAAACAGGCCACGCAAGATCGGCTCGACCACGTCGAACACATCCTCCTGGGTGACGAAGCTCATTTCGAGATCGAGCTGGTAGAACTCACCCGGGGAGCGGTCGGCACGGGCATCCTCATCCCGGAAACAGGGCGCGATCTGGAAGTAGCGGTCGAAGCCCGCGATCATGATCAATTGCTTGAATTGCTGCGGCGCCTGGGGCAACGCGTAAAATTTTCCAGGATGGACCCGGCTCGGCACCAGGTAGTCGCGCGCTCCTTCGGGCGAAGACGCAGTTAGGATTGGCGTTTGGAATTCGAAGAAGCCCGCGTCCCGCATCCGGTTGCGCAGCGACCAGATGATCGCCTGCCGCTTCATGATGTTTTCGTGCAGGCTCTCGCGGCGCAGATCGAGGAAGCGGTATTTGAGCCGCGTTTCCTCAGGGTATTCCGGTTCGCCGAAAACCGGCAGCGGCAGCTCGTTGGCTTGCGACAGGACTTCGAGACTCTTGATTTTGACCTCGACCCCGCCGGTGGGCAGGTTGGGATTGACCGTCTCCGGCGTACGGACAACGACGTCGCCGTCAATCCGTACCAGCCATTCCGGCTTTAGCCTCTCCGCTTCGGCGAAGGCCGGCGACTGCGGATCGGCGACGGCCTGGGTCAGGCCGTAATGATCGCGGAGGTCAATGAACAGAAGGCCGCCGTGATCGCGCACGCGATGGACCCAGCCCGAGAGACGAACGGTCTTGCCAACGTCATCGTTACGAAGCGCGCCGCAAGTATGAGTGCGATAGATATGCATGGCCGGATCGGAGACGTGCCGGAAGGAAAGCGGAAGTGCCGCGGAAAAGCGCATGGGAGACCTTGCTTGTCAAGGCAAGCAGGCCCTCCGGTCTGAGCAGACCCCCGAAGCTATCGCCCTACCTCTGAGGCAGTGCCCGGAGGGGCCCGGGACCGTTAGGCGGGCGGCGGAATGCCGCTGACAGATGTCCTGTTTGTGCTCTTGGCGTTGCGAGGGGCGTTAGGTTATACCCGCCATCCATGCATCTCATCACCCGCACCGATGAACTCGCCGACGCCTGCGCCCGATTGGGAAGCGCACCCTTTGTCGCGGTCGATACCGAGTTCATGCGCGAGCAGACCTTCTGGCCGCGGCTTTGCCTTATTCAGATCGCGGCGGACGGCACCGAGGTGCTCATCGATAGCCTGGCGCCGGGTCTCGATCTCACCGCCTTCTTCGAACTGATGGTCTCTGAGCGCGTGCTGAAAGTCTTTCACTCTGCCCGGCAAGACATTGAAATCGTTCACCACCTTGCCGGCGTGATCCCCCACCCGATCTTCGACACCCAGGTCGCCGCCATGGTGTGCGGCTTCGGCGAAGCGGTCAGTTACTCGATGCTGGTGAAGCGGCTGTTGGACCGCAACTTGGACAAGAGCTCGCGCTTCACCGATTGGAGCCGGCGCCCGCTCTCCGAGCGGCAGCTCACCTATGCGCTTGGCGACGTCATTCATCTGCGCGACCTTTATCCCAAGCTTCAGGCCCAGCTCGACAGGTCGGAGCGCGCGAGCTGGCTTAACGAAGAGATGGCGGTGCTGACCGACCCCGCGACTTACGAGCTTCATCCCGAGCATGCCTGGAAACGGCTTAAGATGCGCATCAAGACGCCGAAGGCGCTCGCCGTGCTTATGGAACTTGCCGCCTGGCGCGAACGTGAGGCGCAAACTCAGGACGTGCCGCGAGCCCGGGTCCTCAAGGATGAGGCGCTATACGACATTGCCAGCCAAGCGCCGCGCACGGTCGAGGATCTCGGCTCCTTGCGTTCGCTGCATAACGGCTTTGCCCGCTCCATGCGGGGGCGCGCCGTGCTCGAGGCGGTCGGACGGGGTCTCGATCGCGATCCCGAGACTGTCCCGCCCATCCGGCGGGGCCAACCGATGACACCTGAGGCTCAAGCCGTGGTCGATCTGTTGCGTGTCTTGCTCAAGGCCCGGGCCGGGCATCACGGCGTCGCTCCCAAGCTCATTGCCACCAGCGACGAACTCGAAGAGATCGCGCGCTCCGACGAGGCGGACGCGCCGGCCTTGCGCGGCTGGCGCAAGAAACTGTTCGGTGAGGATGCGCTGGCGCTGAAGCGCGGCGAACTGGCCCTTGCCATCAAGAAAGGCGCAGTCGAGGTGATTCCACCCGAGCTTGCAGCCACCGATGCGCTAGCGGCGAAAAAGCCAGAGGATCAGACTTAGCAACAGGCTGACGACGATCGCCGTGGTAATCGGCAGATAGACCACGACACCCCCCTTATCGATGACAAGATCGCCGGGAAGCCGCCCCAGCACAAAGCGCACGCTGAGCCAAGTTAGAACCGCAACTGCCGCCAGAAAGACAAGCGAAGCGCCAAGCGGTCTCATCGGTTGCCGGGGCCTCGGGTCTGCGTAATTTGCATCCTGACGGTGGCGCGGAGATCGGGCGGCAGCTCGTCGAGTGCGGCGAGCAGGACTTTGAGCTCGGCTCTGAGGCCATGGATCTGGTCTATGAGATTGAGCAGAACCGGCACGTCGTCTTCGGCAAAGCCGAGATCGTCCTCGAGATTGCAGATGAGCGTCGCCCGCGCCAAGTCGGCCTCCGAATAGCTCGGCGCTTGCGTATCGGCCGGCTTGATCCAGCCTTGCGCCACCCACACCCTGAGCCGGGTCACGGTGAGACGCTGGACGCGGGTCAGGAGATCGCGTTCCGAAAGCATCACGCTTGCTCCTTCAGCTTGCGCCGCGGATCGTAAGGATGGCTCGACCGCCATGTCTCCGCGAAGCTCTTGAGGTCCTCGTCGATCTGATCGGGCAGCATCACGCTGAGCTTGACCAGCTGGTCGCCGGCGCCGCCCTTGGCCTTGACGCCGCGGCCTTTGAGCCTGAGCGTCTGCCCGGTATTCGCGCCCGCGGGCACGGTCACGGAGACCCGACCGCCGATGGTCGGCACCTCGACCTTGCTGCCAAGCACCGCTTCATCGATGGTGATCGGGAGCTCGACGACAATATCGTTGCCCTCGCGCTTGAACACCGGATGGGGCCTGACATGAATCTCGATCAGCGCATCGCCCGGTCCGCCTTCGCCTAAGCCCGGACTGCCTTTGCCTTTCAGCCTGAGCACCTGGCCGTCGCCGACGCCGGGTGGAATCGTGACGTCGAGCGTGCCCCCGTCCGGCAAAGTGAGACGGGTCGTGGTGCCGTTCACCGCATCGAGGAAAGCCACGTCGAGCCGATACTGCGCATCCTGCCCGCGCATGGAGAAATGCCGGCCGCCTCCGCGCATCCCTCCCCGCTCGGCGAACATATCGCCGAACAGATCGCTGAACGCGCCGATATCCTCGAAGCCTGCGCTCGACCGATAGCGCGCGCCCTCCGCACCACCGGCATATTCGCGGTAATAGCGCTGCTGCGGTGTCTCTTGGCCGGAAGCATCGATTTCGCCCCGGTCGTAACGGCCGCGCTTTTCCTCATCGCCGAGGATGCCATAGGCCGCGGTGATCTTTTTGAACTTCTCCTCGGCGGCCTTGTCGCCCGGGTTGAGATCGGGATGAAGTTTCTTGGCAAGCTTGCGATAGGACTTGGCGATGTCCTCGGTTTTCGCGGTCTTGGCGACACCCAGTACGGAGTAGAGATCGTCTGCCATCAACAGTTCTAGGGTTGGAGGTGAAATTCAGAGGTCGAACCTAGGGAGGGGAGTCCGGCAAGTCTAGTCTAGCTCGCCGCCCTTTGGAACGAGGAGGAGACCCGGATCTCCGCTTCGCGGTCGAGCAGACCCGCCAGCACTTTGAGCCGCCGCTCGACCCGCTCGCCTTCGAGATTGGAATAGGGCTCGGGCAAGGTCCATACCAGCCGGTTCCCTTCATATGTAAGGGGCGCGTGGGTCAGAACGCCAGGCATGGCCGCCGACACCATATGGGCGGCGCGGAAGGCCGCGCCCAGGATGCGCGCGCGTTTCACCATGCCCTTGTCGACAAGCTCAATCAGCCTCTGGCTCGGCTCGTCTTTTACCAAGCCCTCATTGCGGTAATAGACGGTGAGCGCAAGGAAGGCGCGGCCGGGATGGTCGACCCCGGTGAAGGTGCCGTGGGCGACCAAATTGAGGCTCTGAATGCCGCGATAGTCCGGATGGGCCCGCCAGCCGATATCGGACAACAGGCAGGCCGCATGACGCAACCGCCTCTGCTCCGGCGTTTCGTCGGGGCCAGCCCCCCGGAACAGCGCATCGGTCCAGAAGCAAAGCTCGTGGGCGCCCTCGATGGAACGCGATTGCCTGCGCGCAATGTCGCTGCAGGCCGCGATGAGCGGATCCTTGCGCTTCTCGTTTTCGTCAAGCAGACTGTAGAGCAAGCCTTCACGGATGCCGCATGCCGACACCACTATAGCGCGCGGCTTCATCAGTCTGATGATCCCTTCGAGCACCAGGGCACCGTAGGGCAGAGTCTCGCGCCGCGCGCTCGAGAGGTCGCGAATGCCGGCAAGCGAACCTTGTGACTGATGATCGAGCACCGAGGCAAATTGAAGCGCGTCGTCGGCAGCCATGCGATAATTATGCATCACGCTCAGCGGATAGTTGGTCTGGTTCATATGCAGCCGCGCCAGCGCCCGCCAAGTCCCGCCAATGGCATAGAAGTCGCGTCCCCTGCCCTTCTTCAGCCATTCGACCTTGGCGAGCTCGGCGTCGACCAACTCACGCGCCTTTTTCAGATTACCGCCTGCAACATCGATCAGCCGCAAACCGCCGAGCGGCAGAGTGCAGCTCTCCCCGGGACTTCCTCCTCTCACGTCGATGAGCTCGAGGCTGCCGCCGCCAAGGTCACCGGCAAAGCCATCCGCCGCCTGGATCCCGGATATGACGCCAAGCGCTGCGAGTTCGGCTTCCTTGGGGCCGGAAAGCACGGTGATCTCGCGTTCGAGAATGCCCTCGGCCTCAGCGATGAATTCGGGCCCGTTGACGGCTTCACGCGCCGCCGCCGTAGCGATGGCCTCGACACGCGTCACGCCGAGTTGGTCGATCAGAGCCCGGAAACGCCGTAACGCCCGGAGCGCACGCTCCACTGCTTCGGGGTCGAGCGAGCCGGTCGATGCCAGCGAACGTCCAAGTCCGCACAGTATCTTTTCGTTGAATATCGGCGTCGGCGACCGGCCCGGAGTCTCATAGACGATCAGGCGAACCGAGTTCGAGCCGATATCCACCACCGCGACGGGTCCCAGCTCGCGTTTCCGAATCATGGCGGCAGATTACGGCGCTTACCCCGTCTCGGCCAGACGCGTGAAGCGCGGCGGCATGTTCTCGGTAAGAGACTTGCCGCGGCCGGACAGGCTCGGATTGGTCATAAAATAGTCCTGAGCACTGAAGGGTTCGTGGTCCCCCGGTTGGATACGTTCTGAGCTTCCGTCGGGGCGTACCCGCCAACTCTGCAGATTGTCTTTGAGATTCGCCACCATGATTTGGTCGAGGATCTGCTCGTGCACGGTTGGGTTCTTGATCGGCGCCATGGTCTCCACGCGACGGTCGAGGTTGCGCGGCATCATGTCGGCGGAGCTGATATAGACCACCGCCTTCCGACTTGGAAGGCCGTGCCCGGCGCCAAAACAATAGATGCGCGAATGTTCGAGGAAGCGGCCGACGATGCTCTTGACGTCGATATTGTCCGACAGACCGGGAACGCCGGGTCTCAAGCAGCAAATGCCGCGCACCACGAGGTCGATCTCAACCCCGGCCCGGCTCGCCTCGTAGAGCGCATCGATGATCTCGGCATCGACGAGCGAGTTCATCTTCATCCAGATGGCGGCCGGACGCCCAGCCTTGGCGTGATACATCTCCTCGCGGATGTGATCGAGAATGCGCGCCCGGATCCCGTGCGGCGACACCGCCATGGCCTCAAGCTCGGCCGGCTCGGCGTAGCCGGTCACATAGTTGAAGATGCGCGAGAGGTCCCGGCCGATGACCGGGTCGGCCGTGAAAAACGACAGGTCGGTATAGATTTTGGCGGTGACGGAATGATAGTTGCCCGTCCCCACGTGACAATAGGTGACAAGTTCGCCGCGCTCGCGCCTGACGATCAGACTCAACTTGGCGTGCGTCTTGAGCTCTAGGAAGCCATAGACCACCTGGACGCCGGCACTTTCCAAGTCGCGGGCCCATTTGATATTGGCCTCCTCGTCGAAACGGGCTTTGAGCTCAACCACCGCGGTCACCGACTTGCCCGCCTCGGCGGCCTCTTTCAACGCCACGATAATCGGCGAGGTTTTACCAGTGCGGTACAGCGTCCATTTAATGGCCACGACATCGGGGTCGGCGGTGGCCTGCTTCAAAAACTGAAGCACGACGTCGAACGACTCGTAAGGGTGATGGACGACAATATCCTTCTTGCGGATGGCGGCGAAGCAGTCGCCGTGGTGCTCGCGGATACGCTCCGGAAACCGGCTGACAAAAGGTTGGAATTTGAGGTCGGGGCGATCGGCGACGATCAGCTGATTGGTATCGGCGAGTCCAATCAGACCCTTCTGCACGAAACTCTCGCGCTCTGAGACCTTGAGCTCCTGCATAACGAAGCGCTGCAGCCGCGATGGCATTGTCGCTTCCATCTCAAGCCGGATCACCGAACCTCGCCGCCGCCGCTTAAGCGCCGATTCGAACAATTGAACCAGATCTTCCGCTTCTTCCTGGACCTCAAGGTCACTGTCGCGGAGCACACGAAACGCGCCCTGGCTTCTCACCCGGTAGCCAGGGAAGAGCCGGGAAACGAACAGGCCAACCACGGTCTCCAGTCTGATGAAGCGGATCGGTTCCTTGGGCTCACCCCCGCTCGGCATACGAATAAAGCGATCGAGTTGCGACGGAATCGGCATGAGCGCGTGCATGGTGCGCAGCGAACCCTCGCGGACCAATTCGAGCCCGAGGGTGAAGCCGAAATTTGGGATGAAAGGGAAAGGATGGGCAGGATCGACCGCGATCGGCGTCAGCACGGGAAAGATGTGGGCGAGGAAATGTTCTTCGAGCCAGGCACGGTCGGCCTCGGAAAGCTGATCCGCGGTCAGCACGTGAATGCCCGCTTCTGACAGAAGCGCTTCGAGCGCAACCCAGTTTTCCTGCTGCTCGGCCGTCAGCTGGGCGACGAAGTCGTTGATACGGTCGAGTTGCTCGACCGGCGTCAGCCCGTCCACGCTTGGCGTCTCGATGCCGGCAAGCACCTGTCCGCGCAAGCCGGCAACCCGCACCATATAGAACTCATCAAGGTTCGAGGCCGAGATCGACAGGAAGCGCAGGCGCTCAAGCAAGGGATGACGCTCGTTCTCAGCCTCTTCGAGCACACGCCGGTTGAAATCGAGCCAGGACAGCTCGCGATTGAAAAAGCGGCTCTGACCGAAGGCGGCAATTTCCTGCTGCGTGTCGAGCCGCTCTACGGTCTCGGGCAAACTCATCATTAACCTCTTGCTAACTAAGCGCTTTCCTGCACGGAGATGCTCACGGCCCCATACCCTAGCCTGAGAACTGTATCACTTACGTTACAGGCGATAGGCCGGTTCCTAGTCTGACGGCGCGGTCCCTGCAAGCACCTCGCTCACCAGCTGGCGGCTAATCTTGCGCCCGGTGGCCAGCGCCGCGCGATCGATCGCCGCCACGGCGGCTTCCGCCGCCGCCAGCGAACGGTCTACATGCAATGATAGATATGTAAGCACTTTCGGATCGATATCGAGCTGCCGATCGACAAAATGCTTAAGCATGACGGTCTGGATGAGCGCATCGTCCGCAGGCCCGATCTCGACGGCAGGCACCGCATTAAGCCGCGACAGCAGATCGGGCAGCGACAGGCGCCAAAGGTTCGGCGCGCTCCGCGCCGTGAGCAGCACGAAGAGCCGATTCTCTCGCGCCAGATTGACGAGATGGAAGAGCGCCTTCTCCTCGTAGTCCGTGCGATCGGCATCCTCGACGACGAGCGGTGTCCCGGCCTCCATGCCATCGATAAAATCCACGCGAACCATGTCAGGACTGAGCGCCCTCGCCCCCGAAAGCGCCTGCCACACGCGGGCCAGATGCGTCTTGCCGCTCGCAGCCGGACCGATCAGAAGCTGGACATGGTCCGGCCATTGGGGCCATGCGTCGATCAGCTTGACCGCCGCGCGATTGCAGTCGCTGACCAAGAAGTCTTCGGCGCCGAGCGCTGTGCGATGGGGTAGATCGAGCGTGAGCTGGGTGAGTGTCACGAGGCCCTGATCCGGGAGGGTTCCGGCTCATCGCGCTTAGCCGCCTTTCTCTTGCGGGGCGGAAGCGGAGCAGGCGCAGGTTCGTACCGTGCCATATGCTTAAGCCACTCCCAGAAATAGGCCGCGGCCGAAAAGATTGTCAGCGCTCCGGTCACCCAGATGAGAACGGCGATCAGCCGATGCAAGCCGAGACCAAGTCCAAGCTCGCCCAGCACAAAGCCTGCAAGCACAATCTGCGCGAAGGTATTGGCCTTGCTGATGAGCAGCGGCTGCATGCTGAGAGGCCGCGACAACATCCATGACAGCACCACGGCTCCAACAATGAGAATGTCGCGGCTCACCACCGCGATCACCAGCCACACCGGCAAGTGGCCGGCGAAGCCAAGCGTCACGTAGATGCTGACGAGCAACGCCTTGTCGGCAATAGGATCGAGATAGGCGCCGAGCTCGCTGTGCCAGCCATAACGCTTGGCGAGAAAGCCGTCAGCCGCATCGGACAGCCCCGCAAGCAGAAAGACCAGAAAGGCCGCGGTCATCTCATGGGTGATGATCAGCCACACCAGCAGCGGCACGAGTACGATCCGCCCAAGCGTCAAGATATTGGGAATATTCACGAAAACGCCTCCAAGAGGCCGCCCGGCCGCTGCGGCGGCAGAACCTCGCTCAGAACTTTAGCAGATTCGGAAGCCCGCCGTGACTGCGCGCTCCGCGCCCGCCACCTAGCGTGACCGCAGCACAAAGGCCCCCCCTCTTTCGTCGAGCACAAACCCGCTTTGACCGAGGTCTTGCTGCAGCCGGTCGAGCGAACCGGCGTAGTCGAAGGTAATAGACGCTGCCCGCGCCGACAGTGAATTGACCTCGAGCGCCTGTATCCCTGCCACGTTCATCAGCCTGCCGCGGATCTCTTGCCAATCTCTTAGGCCCGAGAACTCGACTTGCGCTTCAACGTTGCGCGGGACCACGCCGCCTGGCGCTCCGCCTTGGCCGGCGCCAGGTATCGCCTCGCCGCGTGGCTGAAAATTCGCTTGCGGCGCCGGACCGCCAGTGCGGCTCGACTTCCAGCGATCCTCGAGGATCGTGAACGCGTTCGCGGCGGCCAAGCGCGCGGTGGCTTTGGCATCGCCGCTCAACGGATCGCTGCGCTCCAAACCGATAGGACCCACGCTATCGGCTCCGGCAAGCCGGGTCACGAACTGGCCATTGGCGGTTTCCCCCATGGCTATGACGAGCGGGCCGTAGCCGTAATCGCCTTGCATTGCAGCCAAAGCCTGAGTGTCTCCGACAATAATGGCTTCGATGGTGTCGCGCCCCAGATCGGCGCGCGGGCGCAAGATCGTGGCAGGAGTCATGCTGTGCGCCAGATCGAGACCCTCCCAGGCCTGGCGCCACCCTTCATTGCTTTCGCTGACGACGCCCTCTGCGCTTATCATAAGCGGCAAGATCGAAATCGAAGCGGCGCGCTCTTCGTTATAGGGAAGACTGTAATCGTTCAGGAGTTGCTTGATGCCCTGCTCGTTGACGCTGACGTCGAGGGTCGCGACGTAGCGGGTCCTGGAGTTCTTCTCGTTGCGGATGGAGACACCGTTGACGAGACCCTGGATGTCCTCCTCGGTCAGGCCGGGAAGGTCTGCGTCGATGCCGGGAGGGAGCAGCCGCCGAAGCACGGTCTTAACAGCGCGCGCTTCAGCCTCGGCCATGCCCGTGTTCCGGGCCGCAACCGCGTCCTCGGCGGTGACGTCGACCGATATCTTGGCGACGTCGTAGAGGCTATCGGCGGCTTCCGCAGGACCGGCCCAGTACGCCCAAAAGGCGAGAACCAGGAGGAGTTGCGCCGCGAGCGTGTAGGGATGCCGTATTGTCATGTCCAACTTTGCCAGCCTATCCGGCGGCATGAGAGCCATGCCTGCGGCCTGGTTAACCTTGTGAATGTGGCGGAGCCACGACGCTTTTGCGCCTTGACGGGCCTCGCCGGGCACGATTGTTATGCCAAATCGCCCGCCTCTGCACCCCGAGTGGTTCGGTGCCAGCAACTCCCAAGAACAAGCCCAAAGTGACTTATCGCGATGCCGGTGTCGATATCGGCGCCGGCAATGCCCTGGTTGAGGCGATCGGACCGCTCGCGGCAGCCACAGCGCGCAAAGGGGCGCTCGGCGGCCTCGGCGGTTTCGGTGGCCTGTTCGATCTCAAGGCGTGCGGCTTTACCGATCCGGTGCTGGTTGCCGCCACCGACGGTGTAGGCACCAAGCTCAAGCTTGCCATCGAAACTGGCATCCACGACACGATCGGCCTCGATCTCGTCGCCATGAACGTCAACGACATCGTGGTGCAGGGTGCGGAGCCTTTGTTCTTTCTCGACTACTTCGCCTGCGGCAAGCTCGAGCTTGGCGTGGCGACGGCGGTCGTGTCCGGTATCGCCAAGGGCTGCAAAGAAGCGGGCTGCGCGCTGATCGGCGGCGAGACCGCCGAGATGCCGGGGCTTTATGTGCCGGGCGATTACGACCTCGCCGGCTTTGTGGTTGGCGCGGCCGAACGCGACAGCTTGTTGCCGCGCAAAGACATTGCCGCCGGCGACGTCATTCTTGCCCTTCCCTCCTCCGGCGTTCACGCCAACGGCTTCTCGCTGGTCCGCCGTGTCGTCGATGACGCGGGGTTAAGATGGAACGATCCCGCACTGTTTGCGCCTAAGACGACGCTCGGTGAGGCATTGCTCACACCGACGCGCATCTATGTCCGGCAAATTCTTGAAACGATTCGCTCAAGCCAAGCCGTCAAGGCGCTTGCGCATATCACAGGCGGAGGACTGACCGAGAACCTTCCCCGCGTGCTGCCAGACGGCCTTGCCGCCGAGATAGACCTTGCCGCGCTTCCTCTGCCACCGGTGTTCGCTTGGCTTATGGGCGAGGCGGGCCTCTCTCAGGAAGAGATGCTTCGCACGTTCAATTGCGGCGCCGGCATGGTCCTGATCGTCGGCCGGCAAGATGCCGAGCATGTGCGCCAAACGCTCGGCGGCGAGACTGCGGTGATCGGCACCATCGGCAAACGCGGCGATGGCGAACCGATCCGCTATGCCGGTAACTTTGCGAAGGGTACGCCGTGACAAAAAGGCGCGTCGGCGTTCTCATCTCTGGCCGCGGCAGCAATTTGCAGGCGTTGATCGAAGCCTGCAAGGCGCCAGCCTATCCCGCCGAGATTGTGCTCGTGGTGTCGAACGTGCCTGACGTGCAAGGCCTTGCGCACGCCGAAGACGCCGCCATCCCGACGCGCACGATCAATCACAAGGATTTTGCCTCCCGCGAAACTTTCGATGCGGCAGTGACCAAGGCGCTCAAGGAGGCGCAGGCCGAGCTTGTATGCAACGCCGGCTTCATGCGACTTCACTCAGAGAAGTTCGTGCAGGACTGGTGGAACCGGCATCTCAATATCCATCCCTCCCTGTTGCCCGCCTTCCCTGGCCTCAACACGCATGCGCGCGTTCTTGAGGCAGGCGCCAAGATCAGCGGCTGTACCGTGCATTTCGTGCGGCCCGCGATGGATACCGGTCCAATCGTCGCACAGGCCGCCGTTCCGGTCCTGCCGGGCGACACCGAGGACAGCCTCGCCGGCCGCGTGCTGGCCGCCGAGCACTGTCTTTACCCTCACGCGCTTCGCTTGGTCGCTTCGGGTGCGGTGCGAGTCGAAGGCGAAACTGTGGCGGGTTTGACGCGGGTCAAAGATAAGGCCCCACAAACGCCGTTATTCTCGCCCCCTTTAGATGAAGGGCTTTGATCCAGCGTGTTAACGGTCGTAGAATCGGGCCCTGGACGGGGCGGCATGTCGCACCCACAATATGCGCGGTGCCGCTCATGGACATTGCCAGCGGCCGGATGCTAGAGACTGGCTCAATTCAAGGCAGATCGGGTCTGTTTTCCCTGCAAAGGCCGCTTTTCGTTTCTAGGTAGCGGGCGCCAGGGTTAGGCCAATGGCCCCCTAAACCAATGACAGGGACACAAGCAAAGGCATCAATGGCGGATATGACAGTCGCCTATTCTCCGTCGCACGGGCTCGGCGAGGAGCAGAGCATCTGGTTCAAGCTGACGCCGCTCCTGAACCAGGAGAACCCTATGCAGGTTCTCATGGCGCTGAGCGACAAATATGGCGGCGTGGTTCCCATCAACCTCAAGAACCAGCGCATCATGCTGTTGTCGGAGCCGGCGCATGCCGAGCGCGTGCTGGTCACGAACGCCGACAATTACGTCAAATATTTCGACGGGCTGCGCCCGATCTTCGGCCGGAGCATGATCACCGTGGACGGCGCGCTGTGGCAAAAGATCCGCGCACCGCAACAGCCGGCCTTTCATCCTCAGATGTTCGAGGACTATTTCCCCTATTTGATGTCGGCCATCGATTCCAAAATGGCGCGCTGGGCCAATTTCGCCTCGACCGGCGAGACCATCGAAATGGTGGAAGAGACCTGGACCCTTGCGGCCGAAATGGTGTGCAAGGCGCTGTTCGACCGCGAGATGCCGTTCAACCCGCATTTCGTGTTCGGCCAAGTCAAAACCTATACCAACGTGATGAATCACAAATCGATCAGGCTCAAGAATGTGCGCGGCGAGCTTGAAGAGATCACAGGGGAAGACGCCGCCAAGGCCATGGAGGTGTGGGGTCAGATCCCGGAGACCGTGATCGGCGCGAACGTCATCGATCATCGCGAAAAGACCTTGCTCAAGATGCTGGAGGCGGCCGAGGCCGATCCCAACTTCCCCGAATTCGATCGCCAGCAGGTGATCGATGAAATGAAGCAATATCTGTGGGCCGGGACCGAGACCACCGCGCTCACTCTGGCCTGGTCGCTCTATCTCCTCTCGCGTCACCCCGAGGCGCTTGAGCGCATCAGGGCGGAAGCGCGCGCCGTCTGCGGTGAGCGCGATCCGCAATGGAACGAGATCCAACAGCTCTCCTACACGCGTATGGTGATCCAGGAGACCATGCGGCTATTCCCGCCGATTTGGGCTCTGATCAGGGTTGCGGCCGCCGATGACGAGATCGGAGGCCACAAGATCAAGGCCGGCGACAAGGTGGTGATCCTCGCCTATGTCATGCATCACAGTCCGAAATATTGGGACGAGCCGGAAAGTTTCGATCCGGAACGCTTCGCGCCCGAGCGCGCCAAGAAGCGCGTCAAATACAGCTACCTTCCCTTTGCTGCCGGAAAGCGTTCGTGCATCGGCGGGGCGCTGTCGCAGATCGAGAACACGCTTGCTTTGGTGCAGTTGCTCCGCCGCTTCACGCCGGAATATGCGGGTCCGGTGCCGGCGAAGATCCATGCGACCGTGACGCTCTGCCCGAAAGGCGGACTTCCCTTCCGCATCCGCGCATTGAGCTAACGCGCCGGTCTCTGCAGCTAAGCGGGGCTTAGCCCACGATTTCGCTTCTCTTGAAGCAAAGCGCGATCTCGCGCTTGGCCGAGGCGACACTGTCAGAGCCATGCACCGAATTTTGCTGCAGGCTTCTCCCGAAATCCTTGCGGATCGAGCCGGGCGCGGCCTCGGCCGGATTGGTCTTACCCATCACTTCGCGGTTCCGAGCAATCGCGTTCTCGCCCTCAAGCACCTGCAGCACGATGGGCCCCGAGGTCATAAACTCGATCAGACCCTGGAAGAAGGGCTGGTCCTTGTGGACTTCGTAGAACTTCTTTGCGTCCTTCTTCTTCCATCGCACGCGCTTTTGCGCGATGACCCGCAGGCCCGCAGCCTCGAGCCGCGCGATGATCTGCCCGGTAATGTTTCTCTCTGTCGCGTCGGGCTTGATAATCGAAAGCGTGCGCTCAATGGCCATAAGTATCGCGTCCCTCTACTCGAATCTGCGGCTTATAGCCGTCACTTACGATAGCCACAAGGCGAATGACGGGCGGGCGCGATTTGTCTCATGATTTTTCTTGCCAGCGGCCATTGGCGTCCTGTTGCCAATAGCTTACGGCGTCGCCCCGCGCTTTGGCGTCCTGCCAGGTTTGGCGCGCCTGTGCCACTGCGTCCTGGTCGCGGCCGTCGAATACATAGGCCACTCTGAGATAGGGCGAGGGATCGGCGAGCACGGCACCATCGACAAGGAAGCGCACTTGCGCCGCGTTGGGGTTGTCATCGTCCACGGTCAGATAAATCGGTTGCGACGGGGCGCGGCCGTCATGAGCCGTCCCATGCGGAAGAAAGCTCTCTTCCCGATAGATCCATAGCAGCGTATCGAGCGCTGCAACCCTCTCCTCGCTCGTGGCCTGGACAGCGGCGCGCCAGCCGCGTTTCAGCGACAGCTCAAGCAATGTCGGCAGCACATCATCGAGCGTTCTTCGCTCAAGATGATAGAAATAGACTTCGGTGCCGCTTTCCTCGCCCATCGCCGATCCCTCAGGCATACGGATTGTCGCCTTTGCGCAAGTTCAATCTAATCGGAACTCCCGGCATGTCGAAACTGTCGCGCAAGGAATTCACCAAATAGCGCGAATAGGATTTGGGCAAGGCCTTCGGTTGCGAACAGAACAGCACGAAGGTCGGCGGCCGGGCATTCGCCTGGGTGATGTATCTGAGCTTGATGCGCCGTCCGGAGACGGCCGGAGGCGGATGCGCTTCAACCATCTCTCGCAGCCATTCATTGAGCGTACGCGTCTGGAGTCTCCGGTTCCACTGGGCGTCGGCTGCAAGGACTGCCGTCATCAACTTATCGAGTCCCAATCCGGTCTTGGCCGAAATCGGGACCAGAGCGACGCCTTTGATTTGCGGCAGGAGTCGCTGGCAGGTTTCGCGTAACGCCGCAAGACGCTTGTCGCGGTCGTCGGCCAGGTCCCATTTGTTGACGGCAATGACCAGAGCACGCCCCTCCTCGGCGATCAAATCCGCGATCTGAAGGTCTTGTTTCTCGAAGGGATGCTCGGCGTCGAGCAGGAGAACGACGGTCTCGGCGAAGCGGATCGCCTTGAGCGCATCGCCGACCGAGAGCGTCTCGGCGCGCTCTGTCACGCGCATCTTGCGCCTCAGGCCTGCGGTATCGAACAAAAGCAAAGGGCGCCCGTTCCATTCAAACTCTGAAGCGATGGCATCGCGGGTGATCCCGGCCTCAGGGCCGGTAATCATACGCTCCTCGCCGAGCAAGGCATTGATGAGGGTCGATTTGCCGACATTCGGCCGCCCAACAATGGCGATCCGCAACGGACGCGGGGCTTGAGCTTCGGTAGGCTCCTCTTGCGGCGCCTCTGGAACACCCTCCTGTTCGCGACAGACCCGTTCGATCGCCTCGCTGAGATCGCCGATGCCAAGATCGTGCTCAGCTGAGATCGGCAGCGGGTCGCCGAGGCCTAATGCGTAGGCCTCATAGGCCGCAAGTTCAGCGGCGCGCCCCTCGCATTTATTGACCGCGAGAACGACCGGCTTGCCTGAGCCACGCACAAGGTCGGCAAAGATTTCATCGGCCGGGACCACCCCGGCGCGCGCGTCTACAAGAAAAAGCACGAGATCGGCGCGGGCGATGGCGGTTTCCGTTTGCTTGCGCATCCGCCCGGTCAGTCCGTCATCGCCGGGCTCGAGCCCGGCGGTATCGATAAGCCTAACGGTCAGCGGCCCAAGGATCGCTTCGGCCTCGCGCAAGTCGCGTGTCAGTCCCGGCTGATCGTCGATCAGCGCAAGCCTCTCGCCTGCCAGCCGGTTGAACAGGGTGGACTTGCCGACATTCGGCCGTCCAACGATGGCGACGGTGAAGATCATGGAGGGCCTGGCCATGGACGCCTGCGCTCGAAACCGGATTCTGGCGCCGGCCTAATTGAGGGCTATCAGAGACGCGTTGTCCGCCAGGATATACATGCGCCCGCCGGCCACAACAGGCGCCACGAAGACTTCCGTGCCGAGATCGAGCTGAGTCACGAGTTGCCCGGTCCTCGCATCGGCACCGATCAAGAGCCCCTCACTCGAGGCGAGCCAAAGCCTGCCGCCGGCGAGCACCGGCCCGCTCCAGCCCTGGCCGGCCGGAAGGTCCGACACCCATTGCACTTTACCGTCGGCACGGGCGAGCGCGACGAGCTTGCCGCGAAGATCGACCACATAGACGGTGTCACCCGCAACCCACGGCATCTGCGTGCTGCCGAGATTTTGCGACCATAACCGCTCGCCTGACGATTCCGAAACGGCCATCATCTTGCCGCCGTGGCTGATCACGAACACCACCCCGCGATCGATGACCGGCCGCGCCGGATCGCCGAGAACGGATGCAGCCGACGTCTCGCTCGACCGCGCGAGTGAATCGCGCCAGGTGATCTTGCCGCTGCCGGTGTCATAGGCCACCACATCGCCGGCAGGAAACGGTGCAATGACAACGCCGCCGTTGACCGCGGGACTGGCATTGCTCAGAAGCGTCGCCGATTGCGGTAGACCGCGCGAAGTCCACAGCTCTTGGCCGTCTGCGTCGGAGAGGGCGTAGAGGACATTGTTGGCCGACACGAAATAGATTTTGCCTCCGGCCGCCGTGGGCGCGGCGCGAATGGGCTCGCCGATGCGCTTGGACCACAATATGGCGCCGTTGCCGGGATCGATGGCAACGACAGTGCCGAACCCGGTTGCCGCGTAGAGCCGGCCGCTGTCCAAGGCAAGCCCTCCGCCGAAACCTTCTCTCCGCTTCTCGTTTTCGGGGGTCAGGTCGATCGACCAGACCCGCTGGCCGCCTCCCGTGGAAAAGGCCGACACTTTACCGCCGGCGTCGAGAGTGAAGACCTTGCCCCCCGCCACCAGCGGAACGGCGCTCAGGCGCCCGCTCGACGACGACCCGGTTCCGGCATCGGCCGACCACGCTTTCCGCACCTCGCCACTCAGGGCGAGATGACCGGGATTGTTGGAAGGCGACCCGCCCGGTTGCGACCATGACGCGTTGGCCCGGGGTGCAGGGAGCTGAACCGGCCGCGCCGCTTGGGTTGGAGCAAGACTAATTGTGTTCGGATCGGTAATGACGGCAATGCGTTCGCCCGGCAGGGGCTTTTCTTTTTTGGAAAATGGATTTGAAAGCTTGTTCTGGATCGAGTTGAGCGACGTGCCTCCGCAGCCGGCAAGGCTCAGAGCCAACGCTGCGGCGAACCCAGCGCCGAGGAGGCGAAAATTCATTTCCCGTGTTCGACCCGAGCGCAACTTCGAGCCACCCTTCACTACGCGTTAGCTATTCTGCCTTGGTGGTGCTCACGGCCTGCGGCGCCCCAACGATCAGCGCAAGCATCATCGTGGCACGCTCCCGCAAATTTGGCGGCGTCGACTCGTTCCCCAACAGCGCGCTGAACTGCTTCTCAGCCTCGTGCATATTCTTGAGCCGATAGGCCGACAGTCCCAAAAGTTCCTGCGCGGAAAAGCGCCAAGCACTCTCAGAATCGATGAGACCCTTGAGACGCTGCTCCATTTCCGCGTAATCGGCTTTGTCCAATCTGAGCGACGCCGCCTGAAGCGTGGCGTGGTCCCGTAAGATGGCATCGACCCCCGGATCCTTGGCAAGGGCGTCGTACTCGGCGACCGCCTCGTCGGTCTTTCCTTCTTTCGCCTTTGCCGCGGCAAGTTGGAAACGGGCCAGCACGCGGTAGCCCTTCGGGCCCTGCGTCGTTAAAGCGGTCAAGATCTCGTGGGCTTTCGCTGCGTCGGCACTTTCCTCCAGGCGCAAGGCTTCCGAGAACTGCGCTCCGGCATCGGCCGCCCTCTTCTGCTGCCAAAATGTCCAGCCTTTGTAACCCGCAACGCCCAGGACCACCGCCGCAGCGGCGCCTAGCACATAGACACCGTATTGGTCCCAGAGCTTCTTGTATTTGTCTTGGCGGACGGCTTCGTCCACCTCGCGAAAGAAATCACGGTCGCTCATTGGCAGACGACTCTTCCTGTTTTGCTCTATGCGAGACCAGAGGGCGCGCCCTTTGTCGGGCGCCAAACCTTCTGCCGCCGTATAGTGAAGGCGCCTAGGGCACGCAAGTTAAAGAGGCTCCAGCCCTCCCCGCGCGACACGCCATCGACAGTCCGAATATTGGCTAACTGCCTGTCATTTTGGTCTTTTTCGTGACTTCGGCGTCGTCTTCATACATCGGGTAGGTGTGTTCCGCTGAAGGAAATGTCCGGGCGCGAACCTCGCTGGCATAAGCTTCAACCGCACCCTCGATGCTCGCGCCGAGTTGGGCGTATTCCTTGACGAATTTCGGCACCCGGGGCGACAGCCCAAGCATATCCTCGAGCACCAGGATCTGTCCGTCGCATTCCACCGAAGCCCCGATGCCAATAGTGGGGATTTCGATCTGCTTGGTGATGCGCGCGGCGAGGAGCTCGGCAAGAGCTTCGAGCACGACGGCGAAGGCGCCGGCCTCGGCGACCGCTTTGGCATCTGCCTCGAACGCCGCCCACTCGGAACGCCGCCGCCCGCGCGGCGAGAAACTGCCGATCGTGTTGATTGCCTGGGGTGTCATGCCGATATGGCTCATCACGGGGATGCCGCGCTCGGAGAGATAGCGGATGGTCTCGGCCATTTGCAGGCCGCCTTCGATTTTGACCGCGCCGCAGCCCGTCTCCTTGATCACGCGTGAGGCGTTGCGGAAGGCAACCGGCGGGCTCTCTTCGTAAGAGCCGAACGGCATATCGACAACGACGAGCGCGCGGGTCGAGCCGCGCACCACCGCTTGTGCATGCATGATCATCAACTCAAGCGGCACCGGTACCGTCGTTTCGTAACCGTGCATGACCATGCCGAGGGAATCGCCGACGAGCAGCATGTCGACATGAGGGTCGATAAGGCGCGCGGTATGAGCGTGATAAGCGGTCAGCGCCACGATCGGCGCGCCGCCCTTGCGGCTGCGAATGGCCGGTGCGGTCAGTCGTTTCGGGTCAAATTCCTGCGACACCTTGCTCGGCTCCTCCAAGACACCCTGGCATCCCGGTCTTATGACAGAAATTTAGCAGTTTGTGCAGTGCAAAAACAGGCGAAATGCCCGCTTTCAGCGCGCCAGAGGCGCCGTTCCGATCAGAAGCGGATGCAGCCACACCAAAAAGACAACGTAAAGCGCCGCGCCGAGCACAACCGCGATGATGTCATTTTGCCGCTTCGAGGGTCCCTGAGCCTCGACGA
>CAZFYL010000006.1:0-38553 GCA_964523345.1 uncultured Methyloceanibacter sp. | reverse complement strand
GGGCAGCGTGCGGCGGGCGCTCGAACTCGTCTCAAGCGAGGGTATCGAACTTTATCGTGAAATTCTTGCCGGCCTCGATGATTTGCCCGAGATCGAGAGCCCGAAGCTCCACCGCCTGGTCGACCGGCTTGCCGGGGCTGCCGAGAGTCAGCGGTTCGATCTCTATCTTGCGCTGCTGCTCGGACTGATCGAGCGGCTTATCCGCGTCACGGCAACGGGAGCGGGAGGAACCCCTGAAGAGCAGAGGCTGGCGAGCAGGCTCCTCTCGGCCGCCAATCTTGCCGATTGGGCAAAAACCTGGGAATCGATTTCCGAAGCCAAAAGCGAGGCGCAGGCTCTCAATCTCGATCGGGGGCTGCTTCTGCTCGAGAGCTGGTTCCGCCTGCAACAGGTGGCCCGGGACCATCCCGCTTGAAGAAACCTTCCGCGCGCTTGCCCGTGGCAGGCGCTAAGGCTATTCCTGCCGTCATGGCGGACAAGCAGCCTTACTACATCACCACTGCCATCTCTTACCCGAACGACGCGCCTCACATCGGCCATGCCTATGAGGCCGTGGCCACCGACGCGCTCGCTCGCTTTCGGCGATTGCAGGGCCGCGACGTGTTCTTTCTCACCGGCACCGACGAGCACGGGATCAAGATGCTGCAGACGGCAAAGGCTCAAGGCATCACCGCAGCCGAACTTGCCGACCGCAACACGCCCAAGTTCCGCGATATGGTCCGCACGCTTCACTGCTCGAACGACGATTTCATCAGCACGCGCGAAGAGCGTCACACCTTGGCAAGCCAAGAGCTATGGCGTCGCATGCAGGCCGCCGGCGACATCTATCTCGACAAATATGCCGGCTGGTACTCGGTGCGGGACGAGGCCTATTACGACGAAAGCGAACTGACCGAAGGGCCGGACGGGAGCAAACTCTCGCCGCAAGGAACGCCGGTCGAGTGGGTCGAGGAGGAGAGCTATTTCTTCCGGCTGTCGGCCTATCAGGACAAGCTTCTTGCCCATTACGAGGCTCATCCAGAATTTATCGGCCCCGAGACGCGCGCCAACGAGGTGAGGAGCTTCGTGCGGGGCGGGCTTCGGGATCTGTCGATCTCGCGCACGACCTTCGATTGGGGCGTGCCCGTGCCCGGCGATCCGAAACACGTCATGTATGTTTGGGTCGATGCGCTCACCAATTACATTACCGGCGTCGGCTTCCCAGAGGAGGATTCAGAGTCGTTCAAGCGCTACTGGCCTGCCGACGTGCATATCATCGGCAAGGACATCATTCGCTTTCATGCGATCTATTGGCCCGCCTTCCTGATGTCGGCCGGGCTGGCAGTGCCGAAGCAGGTGTTCGGCCACGGTTTTCTCTATAACCGCGGGGAAAAGATGTCGAAATCGGTCGGCAACGTGGTCGACCCGTTCGTCCTCGCCAAGGATTTCGGCACCGATCAGCTCCGCTATTTCCTGTTGCGTGAGGTGCCGTTCGGCCAGGATGGAAATTATAGCCGCGAGGGGATCACGCAGCGCATCAACGCCGATCTTGCCAACGATCTCGGCAATCTGGCTCAACGCTCATTGTCGATGATCGCCAAGAATTGCGGTGGCAAAACGCCGAAGCCCGGCAACTTCACCGAAGCGGACAAGACTATCCTGGCGGCTGCCGAATCCTTATTGCCGCGTGTCGAAGTCGCGATCGACGAATTTGCCATTCACCGGGCGCTCGAGACGGTGTGGGCCGTAATTGCCGACGCCAATCGCTATTTCGCCAATGAAGAGCCTTGGGCGCACAAGAAGACCGATCCTGAGCGGATGGAGACGATCCTGTACGTGACGGCAGAGGTCACGCGTCAGGTCGCGATCTTGGTTCAACCGGCGATGCCTGAGAGCGCCGGCAAGCTGCTCGACCAGCTCGGCGTGCCGGCGGAAGCGCGCGACTTTGCCGCGCTCGGACCCAACGGGAGACTTGAGCCCGGAACGCCGTTGCCCGCGCCAACACCGGTGTTTCCGCGCCATATCGAGGCTGATGATAGCGAGACCGCTTCGTCGTGAGGGGTATCTAGCGGCAGAGCCTTTTGATGCGCGCCTCGTCGACGCCATTGACAAGAACACCGCCGATGAGCGTCCGGGGCACGGCGGTATCGCCAAACCGCCTGATCATCTCGGCCTGAACCTTTGCCGTGGTTGCGTCCCGGATGCTGTAGCGGATGTGGTTGCGCGCGAGGATGGCTCTGACCTGCCGGCAATAGGGACACCAACTGGCGTTGTACAGAACCACGCGCTTGCTGCATCCGGCGGCGGCGGGAGCCGCGCTGAGACAGAACAGCGTGGCAGCGAGGCCCAGAGCGATGAGGCGCATGCGCCCAACCCCGGAAATACTTGTTCTCATCGGCCTTTCCTTGCGAGAGCGGCGTTACAGGGTGAGCCCGGCCCTTATTGTCACTTTAGAGCAAATGCGGCACATAAGGTGTCTATCGTAGCAGATTGAAGAAACCCGGTCTTTCACCTTCCCGCGATGCTCATCGACAGCCACTGCCATCTCGATTTTCCTGGGCTCGAAGACGATCTCGATGCCGTGCTCGACCGTGCCGAGAAAGCCGGTATCGGCGCGATCGTCACCATTTCGACGCGCGTAAGCGATTTCGACGCTCTCAAGGCTATCGTCGAGGCGCACCCGAACGTATTCTGTTCGATTGGGACGCATCCCCACAACGCCGCCGAGGAGCCCGATGTCACGGTCGAGGACCTCGTCGAGATCGCGCAACATCCTAAAGTGGTCGCGATCGGGGAGGCCGGTCTCGACTATCACTACGACAACTCTCCGCGCGATGTGCAGCGGAAGAGCTTCCTCACCCATATCGCCGCCGCGCGCGAGACGGGCCTGCCGCTCGTGATCCACGCGCGGGAGGCCGACGCCGACATTGCCGCCGCATTGGAGGAGGAGAGCGCAAAAGGAGCATTCCCCTTCGTGCTGCATTGCTTCACCAGCGGCACGGAACTGGCGCGGAGAGGTCTTGCGCTCGGCGGCTACGTGTCCTTTTCCGGTGTCATCACCTTCAAGAAAGCGGACGCGCTTCGCGACATCGCGCTGACCGTGCCGCTGGACCGCCTCCTGGTCGAGACCGATGCGCCTTATCTTGCGCCGGAGCCCATGCGGGGAAAGACCAATGAGCCGGCTTTCGTGGCTCACGTCGCTTCGCGTCTTGCGGCCTTGCGCGGCATGAGCGAGGGTGACGTCGCCGAGGTCACGACAGATAATTTCTTCAAGCTTTTCAGTAAGGTACCGCGTAGTTTCAAGAGCGTGTCTCAAGGCGCTGCATGAGCCTCACGCTGACCATTCTCGGCTGCGGCACCTCGGGCGGCGTTCCGCGCATCGGCAATCGTTGGGGCGCGTGCGATCCCGCCGACCCGAAAAACCGGCGCTTGCGTTGCGCGCTGCTTGTCGAGCGCAAAAATGCTTCCGGCCAAACCACGGTGCTGGTCGACACGACGCCCGATCTTCGCCAGCAGCTTCTCGATGCCGGCGCGGCTTGGCTCGACGGCGTGCTCTACACGCATGACCATGCCGATCACACTCATGGCATCGATGATCTCCGCCAAGTTGCCTATAACGGCAAGCGCCGGGTCGACGTCTATCATGACGAAGCCACGGGCAAGCTTTTGCGCGAGCGCTTTTCCTATTGTTTCACCTCGCCGCCGGGAAGCGAATATCCGGCGGTGCTCGAAGGTCACGAACTCCGCGCGGGCGAGAAGATCGGCATCGCCGGGGCAGGAGGCATCATCGAGGTGCTGCCGTTCCGGCAGATCCACGGCTCGAGTGAGTCGCTTGGCTTCCGCTTTGGCGGTGTGGCCTATTCGCCCGACGCCAGCGATTTCCCGGAAACCTCGCTGGCAGCGTTGCAAGATTTGGATGTGTGGGTCATCGATGCGTTGCGCTATAGCGAGCATCCGAGCCATCTCTCCGTGGAACAGGCGCTTACCTGGATTGCCCGGGTGAAACCTAACCGCGCCGTGCTCACGCATATGCATATCGATCTCGACTATGCAAAATTGTGCGGTGAACTTCCCGACGGGATCGAGCCCGCCTTTGACGGCATGGTGCTGACGACCGAAGGGTAGGGCCTATGCCCCTCCACGCGGCCTATGCCTCAACGATTTTCCCGGTTTCGGCGTATTCGGGCATGGCGAGCGGAACGAACGCTTCGGCCAATTCTGCGGGCGTTTTGAGTTTGGATTGATCTTCGCCGGGATAGGCCTCGGCGCGCATGCGCGTGGCGGTGGCGCCGGGATCGATCAGGTTCACCTTCACGGCACTGTCGCTGGTCTCATTGGCATAGATCTTCGCCAGGCATTCCAGCGCGGCCTTGGTCACGGCGTAAGGGGCCCAATAGGCGCGGCCCGTCCGCGCTACGCCTGAGGAGGTCACGAAAATCGCCCGGCCGGAATCGGAGCGGCGAAGCAGCGGGTCGAGCGTGCGGATCAGGCGCCAATTGGCGGTAACATTGATGGCGAAGCTGCGCTCCCAAAGCTCTGACGGGATATGAGTGAGGGGAGAGAGCCGGCTGAGAATGGCGGCGTTTCCGACCAGGACGTCAAGCTTGCCGAACCGCTCGTAGAGGGAAGGCCCGAGCGCGTCGATGGCTTTGCCGTCGGCAAGGTCGAGAGGAATAAGCGTGGCCTTAGACCCCGCCGACCTGATCTGATCGTCGACCTCTTCGAGCGCCTTGCGGCCGCGCGCCAGAAGCAGCACATGCGCGCCTTCTTGCGCGAATTTCTCGGCCACGGCACGGCCAATGCCGCGCGAGGCGCCGGTGATGAGCGCGATACGGTCTTTGAGACGCCCTGCGGTCAACCGACCTCGGCGAGGAAGGAGAGCTGCTTCTGCTGCGGCGGCCCTTCGCGATCTCTAAGCCGTGTCGGATATTCGCCAGTGAAACAATGGTCGGTGAATTGCGGATTGTCGTTGTCGCGTCCGTCAAAGCCCATCGCCTTATAGACTCCATCGACCGACAGGAACTCAAGCGAGTCGGCACCGATAAATTCGCGCATTTCCTCCAGGGTACGATGAGCCGCCAACAGCTTATCCTCATCGGGCGTGTCGATGCCGTAGAAATCAGCGTGGGTGATCGGCGGACAAGAAACCCGCATATGCACTTCTTTGGCGCCGGCGTCGCGCAACATCTGCACGATCTTGACCGAAGTTGTGCCGCGCACCACGCTGTCGTCGATCAGCACGACGCGCTTGCCTTGGATCTGGGCCTCATTGGCGCTGTGTTTCAGCTTCACGCCGAGCTGTCTGATGCGCTGCTCGGGTTCGATGAAGGTCCGGCCGACATAGTGATTGCGGATGATGCCGAATTCGAAGGGAATGCCTGAGGCTTGCGAAAAGCCGATCGCGGCGGGCACGCCCGAGTCGGGAATGGGGATGACCACGTCAGCCTCAGCCGGGGCTTCAAGTGCCAATTGCCGTCCCATCTCCTTGCGCACGTCGTAGACCGAGCGTCCACCGACAATGGAATCCGGCCGCGCGAAATAGATATATTCGAAGATGCAAAGCCGGTCGGGATATTTCGGCACGAACCGATGGCTCTCCAAGCCGGCCTCTGTGATCACCACCACCTCGCCGTTCTCGACGTCGCGCACGAATTCGGCGCCGATGATATCGAGCGCGCATGTCTCAGACGCTAGCACCCAAGACTCGCCGAGCTTGCCAAGAACCAGCGGCCTGATACCGAACGGATCACGCGCGCCAATCAGCTTCTTATGGGTGAGCCCGACGAGGGCATAGGCGCCTTCGACCTGGAGCAACGCCTCGATGAACTGTTCGACGAAACGCTGCTTCTCGCTCCGCGCGACGAGATGAAGAATCACCTCGGTGTCGGTGGTCGATTGGCAGATGGCGCCTTTCTTGATGAGGGATTCGCGCAAAGTGAGCGCGTTGGTGAGGTTGCCGTTGTGAGCGAGCGAGAAGCCGCCCGAATCGAGATCGACGAACAGCGGCTGAATGTTCCGCAACAGCGGATCGCCGCAGGTGGAGTAGCGCACATGGCCGATGGCCATGTCGCCTTTCAGGCGGTCGATCACCGGGCGTGAGGTGAAATGGTCGCCGACCAGCCCGACGCGGCGCTCGGTGTGAAAATGGCTCCCGTCGAAGGTGACGATGCCGGCCGCTTCCTGGCCGCGGTGCTGGAGCGCATGCAGGCCAAGCGCCGTGAGCGCCGCCGCGTCGGGATGATTGAAGATGCCGAAGACCCCGCACTCTTCGTGCAGCCGGTCCTCGTCGAGCCAGCTAAGCTCCTCGGAGCTGGGCTCCGTGGAGCTGGGCTCCTTGGTCAGAAGATGTTCCGTCACGGGCCTTAAGCCTCCTCCCTGTAAATAAGTGCCGCGAAAATCGCTTCAATGGCACGCGACGCAACTTGTTTGGTGAACGCTAAACTCAAGACCGTTGATCTGGTTGAGATTCCTCGGCCGGAGCCCCTGGCTGTGCCTTCGGCTGCTCGTCTTCCTGTTCGTCCGGCCGGCTTGGCAGATACTGCTCCGGGTTCATCGGCAGCATGGATTCGATGGCGCGTTGAGTACTTTCGAGAACCGGGAAAGAGCGCGCATTGCGTACCCAGTCTGGCTGGTCGCGGGCAAGCGCCGTGAACAGAATGAAGACGATGGCAACCAGCAGAAAGCCGCGCGCCAGCCCGAAAACAAAGCCCAGTGTGCGGTCGACGGCGCCTACCCGGCTGTCGAGCACACTGTCGGACACGCGAAAAGTGATCAAGCTCACCACAATCAGGGTGATAATAAAGACGCCGGCCGCGAAGGCGATCTGAGCGATGCTCGGATTGCTGATATAGGGCTCGAGCAGGTTGGCGTATTTCGGCGTGAGATAGAGGGCGGCGACGGCGGCCATTGCCCAGGAAAAGATCGATAACACCTCGCGGGTGAACCCGCGCACCATGGCGAGGAAGCCGGAGATGAGCATGATGGCGATAAGAATGACATCGAGCCAGGAGATGGGCATGGCGCGAGGGCTCCTTCGGCAGGCGGGCGCACACTATCACGATTCCCGGCGATCAAGCACAATTGGCCCCGTGGGGCAATCGTTGAGACCTTTACGAGCGGGATTGTCGCAGGGCGCGCGGAGGCTCACGCCTGGGGCAGGCTGAAGAGCGCGACAAGCTCCTCCAATTGGGACACCGGGACGATGCCGATTTCCTTGGCCTCCCGTTTCCCCTCGCGCGCCGCGGCAGGCACAACCGCACGTGTGAAACCGAGCTTGGCTGCCTCTTTGAGTCGCTGGTCTACGTGGCTCACCGTCCGCACCGCCCCGGTCAAGCTGACCTCGCCAAAATAGACGGTGTCGTCGGGGGCAGGGGTGGCGCTCATCGATGAAATGAGCGCCGCGGCGGCGGCGAGATCAGCGGCAGGCTCGTTGAGACGCAGGCCCCCGGCCACATTGAGGTAGACGTCGTGAGTGCCGAGCCGCACGCCGCAGCGCGCCTCGAGCACGGCGAGCAGCATGGCAAGACGATTCGGGTCCCATCCCACGACCGCGCGGCGCGGCGTTCCGAGCGACGAGGGCGCGACCAGAGCCTGGATCTCAACCAGGAGCGGGCGGGTCCCTTCCATGCCGGCGAAAACGGCCGTGCCAGGCGCGCCCTGCTCGCGGTCGCTGAGAAACAGGGCGGACGGATTCGCGACCTCCTTGAGACCCTGCTCGCGCATCTCGAATACGCCGATCTCTTCGGTCGGGCCGAAGCGGTTCTTTACCGCGCGCAGGATCCGGTACTGGTGGCCGCTGAGAGCCTCGAAAGACAGCACCGTGTCCACCATGTGCTCGATGACCTTCGGACCGGCGATCTGGCCGTCCTTGGTGACATGGCCGATCAGGATGAGAGCCGAGCCGCTTGCCTTGGCATGTGCGATGAGCGCGGAGGCGCACGCCCTGAGCTGAGAGATGGTGCCGGGCGCCGCTTCCATGCTGTCCGACCAGAGCGTTTGCACCGAATCGATCACGATAAGGGCAGGGGCGGCAGCACTTCCCAGCGTGGCGACGATATTTGCGATATTGGTCTCGGCACCGAGAGCGACCGGGGCTTCGGCAAGCCCGAGACGCGCCGCTCGCATCCTGATCTGCGCCGGAGCCTCTTCACCTGACAGATACACGGCATGCGCGCCTGAGCTTACAAGCGCAGCCGCTGCCTGAAGCAGCAATGTCGATTTGCCGATCCCGGGATCGCCGCCGACCAGGACCGCAGAGCCCGGCACGAGCCCGCCACCGAGAACGCGATCGAGTTCGGCAATACCAGTCGGAAGGCGCGGGGCCTCGCGGGTTGCCGTTCCGAGGGTCTCTAATGCGGTCAGTCGCCCCTTGCCGCCTTTGATGGCGATGAGGCTGGGCGACCCCGACGGTGCCGCCTCCTCGATAATCGAGTTCCATTCGCCGCAGGAGGCGCACTTTCCGGCCCAGCGGCTGGTCACAGCGCCGCAGGCTTGGCAGACGAAGGCGCGCGAGGCTTTGGCCATGGCTTGGACTCAGCCTCCGATATAGCGCCGGAAGGCCCGCTGGCCGAGATTGGTCAAGACCTCGTAATCGATCGTGCCGGCGTGAGCGGCGAAGACATGGGCAGGAACATTGGGTCCGATCAATTCCACCCAAGCGCCGCGCTGCGCGAGCTCTTCGGGCACGGAGCTGACATCGAGCGTGATGAGGTCCATGGAGACGCGTCCCACGATTGGCGCGGGATGAGGTCCAAGATAGCCGGCGAAGCCTTCCTCATCGTCCGCCACGGAGAGGGCCCTGAAGAAGCCGTCGGCATAGCCTACCGAGACGACCGCGAGCCGCGCCGCTTCGCGCATCGTTCGGGTCGCGCCATAGCCAACGGTCTCGCCGGGTGCGGCATCGCGCAGTTGCAGGATACGTCCCTTGAGATGCACGACCTGTTGGAATGGATTTTCGCCGCGACGTTGGGGATGACCCCCATAGAGGGCAATGCCCGGCCGCACCACATCGTAAACAAAGTCGGCGCCGAGCAGGATGCCTGCCGAGTTGGCAAGGCTCGCAGGCGCCGCGGGCAGCCGTGCACGAAGCTCCTCGAATACGGCCCGCTGCGTTTGGCTCTTGGGATGATCGGGCCGGTCGGCGCAAGCAAGATGGCTCATCACCAGCGATAGCGTCAGCGCCTGCCAAAGCTCGTCTGCGCGTGCGACCTGATCGACCTCTTCGGCGGAAAGGCCGAGGCGATTCATGCCGCTGTCGATATGCACGGCGCAAGGGAGCCTTTCGCCACACTCGGCGCAGCACGCCGCCCATTCTCTGATTTCGTCGGCGCTGTTCAGCACGGGACGAAGATCTTGGGCACGATAGATTTCGGCAGTGTCCGGCATAAGTCCGGCAAAGACATAAATGACGGCGTCAGGCAGAAGCGCGCGCAAAGAGCTTGCCTCGTCGAGGGTCGCGACGAAAAAGGTCTTACATCCCGCCCGCCACAGGACAGGGGCGACTTCATACATGCCGAGCCCATAGGCGTCGGCCTTGACCACGGCGGCACATGCGGCTGGGGCGGCAAGATCGGACAATGCCGCGTAGTTCGCTGTAACCGCGTCGAGGTCGATGGTGAGGATGGCGGTTTCGCCCGGTCCTTCGTCGCGCGCCGCCGAGGACCCCTCGTGCGGGCGCTCACGTCTCACTCGCGGCGCTCCGGCAGGCGCTCCTGCGTCGCCAGATTGCTGAATCTGGTGAACTCCGGCGTGAATTGGAGCGTCACCGTGCCGGTCGGGCCGTGGCGCTGCTTGCCGACGATCAGCTCGGCCTTGCCGGTCACCATCTCCATCTCTTCCTGCCACTGCTTGTGCTCTTCGGTGTTCTCGCGGGGTTGCCGTCGCTCGACATAATATTCCTCGCGGAACACGAACAACACCACATCGGCGTCCTGCTCGATCGACCCGGATTCGCGCAAATCCGCCAGTTGCGGGCGCTTGTCTTCCCTCTGCTCGACCTGACGCGACAGCTGGGAGAGCGCCAGGATGGGGACATGCAGCTCCTTGGCGAGGGCTTTGAGCCCGGTGGTGATCTCCGAAACCTCCTGGACCCGGCCCTCGGCGGCACGCTTGGAGGAGCCGGACAGGAGCTGAAGGTAATCGACGACGATGAAGCCGAGCCCTCGCTGACGCTTCAGCCGCCGCGCCCGGGCGGCAAGTTGCGCGACGGAGATGCCGCCGGTCTGGTCGATATAGAGCGGGAGATGCTGCAACTCCTGAGACACTTCGACAATGCGGTCGAACTGGTCGGAATCGATGCGGCCGCGGCGGATACGTTCCGACGGAATATAGGCCTGTTCGGAAATGATGCGGGTCGCCAGCTGCTCGGCCGACATCTCAAGCGAAAAGAAGCCCACCACCGCGCCGTCCAGCGCCGCTTCGGAGTCGGCACCTGCGCGATAGGCCTTGGCCACGTGATAGGCAATGTTGGTGGCGAGCGCCGTTTTGCCCATGGCGGGGCGCCCAGCGATGATGATGAGGTCGGAGGATTGCAGCCCGCCCATGCGATTGTCGAGGTCGGTAAAGCCGGTGGCAAGACCGGACAGGCCACCGTCGCGCCGGTAGGCATTGGCCGCCATGTCGATGGCATCGGTCAGCGCGGCAGTGAAGGGCTCAAAGCCCGAGCCGTATTTGCCGGTCTCCGCAAGCTCGTAAAGCCGCTGTTCGACCTCCTCGATCTGGGCGGAAGGCGGCGCGTCGACGGGCGAGTCGTAAGCCGTGTTGACCATGGTCTCGCCGATCTGAATGAGATGACGGCGGACGGCGAGATCGTAGACGGTCCGGCCATAATCCTCGGCATTGATGATTGTGGTCGCGTTGGCAGCAAGACGCCCGAGATATTGCGGAATGGACAGCTCGCCCGCCGGAGGGTCGGCCTGAAAGAAGGTCTTGAGGGTGATCGGGGTTGCGCGCTTACCGCCGAGGATCAGTTTTGCCGCTGCCTCGTAGATGCGAGCGTGGAGCTGGTCAAAGAAATGCTCAGGCTTGAGGAAACTGGAGACGCGGTCGATCGCCTCGTTATTGACCATGATGGCGCCCAGCAGGGCTTGCTCGGCCTCGAGGTTGTGAGGGGCCTCGCGAAAGACCGGAGTGTCCTGCGTAATTGGACGAATCACTGCGCTGCTCATGAATCGACACTACCCCAAACAAGGGGGGTGGCTAGATGTCAGGTCTGTGAACAACGGGGAGATCGCAAATCACCCACAAGGAGCGCACGGGCGCCGCTTGTGTACGATTATTCGCTCGGTTTTTCCTCCGCTTTGGGTTCGGCCTCGGCCTCGCCCTCGATCTCGGCTGACGCACCCTGTTCGAACAACTCGGCGGCGGCACGGCGTGCGGCTTCGGCGTCCTCCTCGGCCTCGGTCGCGGCCCGGGTGATATCCTCGCCACGTGCTTGCTTTGCTGCCTCTTCAGGCGTGCGGGCGACATTGACGTTGATGTGAGGTTCGACCTCGGCGTGCAGCTGTAAGCGGATATCGTGCAAGCCTAATGTCTTGATCGGCCGGTCGAGCATCACCTGGCGCCGCTCGATGGAGAACCCGCCTTCGGTTACGGCGGTCGCGATATCCCGGGTGGAAACCGAGCCATAGAGCTGACCGGTGTCGCCAGCCTGACGGATCACGGTGAAGCTCTGTCCTGCAATCTTGTCCGCCACCGCTTGGGCTTCGGATTTGAGCTCAAGATCGCGCGCCTCGAGTTGAGTCCGCTCGCGTTCGAAGCGCTTGCGGTTCGCTTCGGTGGCACGAAGAGCCTTGTTTTGAGGCAGCAAATAATTCCGGGCGAAGCCATCCTTGACGGTGACCACATCCCCCATTTGTCCGAGGCGCCCGATGCGCTCAAGCAGAATGACTTGCATGTTCGACACTCCTATCCTTGTCAGATTGTTCCGTTTCCGGCCGGCGGCCGGCCGCCCTGGCTCGCCCGCCCGCGCAAGTTGAGGGACGGCTCGGCCAGGCCGATAATGGCAACGATGATGGCGGGCCAGCCGAGCAGCAAAATCCCGAGATAGACGGCGGCAAGCAGAAAGGGGCGAAACGACGCGCCGCGGCTATAGACATGGATCACCGCTAATCCCTGCAATGTGTAAGCGAACAGCAGTGCGCCGGCGAGGCCGGTTGCCAGCAAACCCGGCAGGCCCGGTAAAAACGACAAGAGCAGCGCGGGCGCGAAGATCAGGAGAAAGCCGTTTGGCAGTTCGAGGGCGTGAAGGTCCGGCCAAGACCGTAGAGCGCGTCCGGAGGCGTTCACGATCAACCCGGCAATCCAAAGATCGAAAAGTGCGATGGTCAGCCAGCTGATAGCGAACGCGGCGGGAAGCGCACGGGCGACAACACGGGAAAGGTTGGCAAGATTTTCCTCGGTGAACAGAGTTCCGTCGCGGTCGAGCTCCTTTAAGGCGCTCTGGTTAAGAAGCTCACGGATCCATTGGTGATAGCTGTCTTGATCTATGGCCACCGGCAGCAACAGGATCGCAGCAAGAAGGCCGGCGATGATCGCAGCCCAGCCAACGATACGGCCCGGCGGATACCACTCAAGCGCGGCACTCGGTTGACCTTCAGCAGAGGGAACCGGACGCGAAAGAAGCGCAAGATGGATCAGAAGCGTAAAAGGCACTGCGACTAAGGCCGCGAACATGGTCGCTGCAGCAAGGCCGAGGCCGAGCGCGACAATGAGGGTGCCGGTGAACGCAGAGATGAGTGCCGCAGTGCGGCCCCAGCCGAGACCGGCGAGGCAAAGCGGAAGCGGCGCAAGACAAGCAAGCAAAAGAGACGTGCCGGTCGTGGACGCTGCAAACAACGCCGCGGCGACAAGGCCTGAGCCCATACTGATGAAAAGAGATGTTGGCATCTGTGCGCTGTCCCGCCTCCTTTGAAAGCGGTTAGGGGAGGGGTTCCCGCCCCAACTTCGTCTCTTAAGGTTTAAAGCTCGAGATAGGCTTTAACCTCCTATTGAATGAGGTAGGGCAAGAGGCCAAGAAACCGTGCACGCTTGATCGCGCGCGCTAGCTCGCGCTGCTTCTTGGCCGACACCGCGGTGATTCGGCTCGGCACCATCTTGCCGCGCTCGGAGACGTAGCGTTGAAGCAGCTTCACGTCCTTGTAGTCGATCTTCGGCGCCTTATCGCTGGAGAAGGGGCAGGTCTTGCGCCGGCGATAGAACGGGCGGCGTGCCTGGACTTGAGTCATGCTCATTAGGACTCTTCCTTATCGTTCTTATCGTTCTTGTCGTTGCTTGCGCTCTCGTCCTCCGCCTCGTCGCGTGATTCCCGCGGGGCGAAGTCACGGTCGCGGCGCCCGCCGCGGCGATCGCCGCGCCCGTCGCGGTCATCACGATCGGAGCGGCGCATCATCGGCGATGGCCCGGAGTCATGCTCATCGACGCGCACGGTGAGAAACCGGATGATATCGGTGGAAAGCCGCATCTGCCGTTCGAGCTCAGTCACCGCCTCATGCGGCGCATCGATATCCATCAGCGCATAGTGAGCTTTACGGTTTTTCTTGATGCGGTAGGCGAGCGATTTTAGGCCCCAATATTCGGTCTTGCCGACCGACCCGCCGCGCTCTTCGAGAATGGACCGGAAATTCTCAAGCAGGGTCTCTACCTGCTGGGTAGACACGTCCTGCCGCGCGAGGAAAACATGCTCGTAAAGAGGCATGGATAGCCTTTCCTTCTTCGTTGCTCCGGCGCGAAGCCCCGCATGGGCGCTTTAGAAGGAAAGGCCCAAGAGACGACCCAGAGAGCGGAGACACGGGAGGACGGCGTTTAAGCCTACCGCCTAGAAGCGGCCCTCCGTTCAGCCCCCGACCGGAGCGGTTGTCATGGCGGCTTTATAAGACCTGGCGCCACATTTACAAGGGGCGATCGGCGGGCCCCTCCGCTATTGCGGGACCGACTGCGAGGTGCACTCGACGGCCTTGTTCTCGGTCAGCGAGAACGCTTTACAACCGCTTTGGGCGTTGACCTCGACCACGCCAACCTTGTCGATCGGCGCGTCCTTGTATTCGAGCGTGAAACTGACCGGGGTCACCACTTGGGTGGTCAGGTCCTGGGGTGGACGTCCTTTGGCGTCGAAGGCAAAAACGAGATCCTTCGGGTTGCCAATGCGCGGCACGAGTTGCAGCTCGCTGAAGTCCGGCGTTGGTGCCGAGGCTTTAACCGTGATGGTGACGGTCGGCGGATCGCCGGATTTATTGAGTGCGGCGGTCACGTCCTCGATCGAGGTGAGCACAACCAGTGCCGGATCGGGCGGGAGCTTGGATTTCCAAGGCCAGAGCGTAGGTTCGCCGGCCAGAAGCGGCGCGCTCACGCTCGCCATGGCGAACGTTGCGATGAGCGTTTTGAGGAGGCCGTGCCGATGCATATCTATTTTCTCCCTATACGAGGGGTGAACCGGGATGTTGTCCCGAAACGCCTTTCTAGCATAGCGGATTGTGGGGACACGCTGCCTTTTCGGTTCGCCTCGCTGCGTGGGATCGCTTGACAGCAAAGATTGAAACGGTGTCTTTGGCGCGAACCTCAGATCCCCTTCATCTCAGCAGATCCCTTCATCTCAGCCTATGAGCATTGCTTTCATATTTCCCGGCCAGGGAAGCCAAGCGATCGGCATGGGAGCCGAGCTTGCCAAGGCCTATCCGTCCGCGCGCGCCGTGTTCGAAGAGGTCAACGCGGCGCTTTCGCAGAATTTGTCGAAAGTGATGTGGGAAGGACCCGAAAGCGAACTGACCCTGACCGAGAACGCCCAGCCGGCGCTGATGGCGGTTTCGCTGGCGGCAATGCGCGTGCTGGCCGACAAGGGGCTGACACTAAAGGGGAAAGTAGCGTATGTGGCGGGTCATTCGCTCGGCGAATATTCGGCGCTTGCCGCTGCCGGCGCGCTCAGCTTGGCCGACACGGCGCGGCTTCTCAAGACACGCGGACGCGCCATGCAGGAGGCCGTGCCCGTAGGCGAGGGCGCAATGGCCGCACTGCTCGGTGCCGATCTTGCGCAAGCCCAGGACCTCGCCAAGGCCGCGGCCGACGGCGAAGTCTGCGAAGCCGCCAATGACAACGCGCCAGGGCAGGTGGTGATCTCAGGCGCTAAGACAGCGATCGAACGGGCGTTAAGCCTTGCGCCCAAATTCGGCGCCCGCCGGGCGGTGCTTCTGCCAGTCAGCGCCCCGTTCCATTGCGCGCTCATGCAACCGGCCGCCGAGGCGATGCGCGACGCGCTCGCTGCCGTGACAATCGATTCGCCGGCGGTTCCGTTGGTGGCCAATGTGCTGGCCGAACCGGTTTCCGACCCGGAGACCATCCGCGCACGTCTCGTTGAGCAGGTGACCGGCATGGTGCGGTGGCGCGAGACCATGCTTTTCCTCAAGGATCATGGCGTCGGCACCGTGTATGAGGTTGGTGCCGGGCGCGTGCTCACCGGCATTGCACGCCGGTTTGATGGAATGGAGGCTAAAAGCGCTGGCCTGCCGGATGAGCTCGAAACGGCAGCGGCAGAACTTACGGCTTAGAAGTCAGAAAGGAAGACACCTCGATGTTCGACCTGACAGGAAAAGGTGCGCTTGTCACCGGCGCCACCGGCGGCATTGGCGGAGCCATCGCCAAGGTGTTGCACGCGCAAGGCGCCAATGTCGCCGTCTCGGGCACCAAGGCGGAGCGCCTCGAAGCCCTTGCCAGTGAGCTCGGCTCGCGAATCTCCGTGCTCCCTTGCGACCTGCGCGACCGGCCGGCGGTGGCGCAGCTCGCCGATACAGCCGAAGCAACGCTCGGCCAGGTCGACATCCTCGTCAACAATGCCGGCATCACCCATGACAATCTCTTCATGCGCATGAAAGATGACGAGTGGGATGACGTGATTGCGGTGAACCTGACTTCGGTGTTTGTGCTCACCCGGGGTATCTTGCGCGGCATGATGCGTCGCCGTTACGGACGCATCGTGAATATCGCCTCGATCTCGGGGGTGTTCGGCAATCCAGGGCAGGGCAACTATGCCGCCTCAAAGGCGGGGCTGGTCGGCATGACCAAATCGCTGGCGCGTGAAGTCGCAAGCCGCGGCATTACGGCCAACTGCATCGCCCCGGGGTTCATCAAAACGCCCATGACCGACGCATTGACGCCCAAGCAAGTCGAGATGATCGCCGCCGCCATCCCGGCCCAAACCTTTGGAAACCCGGAAGATGTGGCCGCGGCCGTGGCCTTCCTGGCGAGCCCTGAGGCGGCCTATATCACCGGCGAGACGATGCATATAAATGGCGGCATGGTGATGGTGTAAGTGCCTTGATTGATAAGGACTTTTGGCAATTCCTTGCGGAAATTTGGCAGGTATTCTAGAGGCATGGGGACTTCTGGCTTGCCCGCGCAAAGTATGGTAGGCAGGCGGCCGTTTCGTGGGGGCTTGACAAACGACAATCCCACCGCGATCAACCCTTCTTTCACTTGCCGCTTGGGAATGCGTCAGGCCGTGAGCCGCCAGCCCGGGGGATGTGCAAGGGTAAGGATCAAAGTCAGGGACGGGTGAGGCGGATATGAGCGATATCTCGGAGCGCGTGAAAAAGATCGTGGTGGAGCATCTCGGGGTCGAGGCCGATAAGGTCACCGAGAACGCGAGCTTCATCGACGACCTCGGGGCCGACAGCCTCGACACTGTCGAGCTGGTCATGGCCTTCGAGGAGGAATTCGGCTGCGAGATTCCCGACGACGCCGCGGAGACTATTCTCACCGTGGGCGATGCCATCAAGTTCCTGCAGAAGAACACGGCAGCTTGACGCGACTTCGCGGGACACCGCCGTCCCGCCGTGATGAATAAGAGCCCTCGAACGGCTCAAAAACGAATTCCCCGCGAGGATCACGCGAAGCGCGATGCGACGTGTCGTCATCACAGGTTTGGGTCTCGTCTCGCCGCTCGGCTGCGGCTACGAGACCGCGTGGAAACGCCTGACCGCAGGTGACAACGCCGCCCGCCGCATCGAGAGTTTCGACGTCTCCGACCTGTCCTGCCAGGTTGCGTGCCAGGTCCCGCATGGCGACGGCTCCAATGGCAGCTTCAATCCGAGCGACTGGATGGAACCGAAGGAGCAGCGCAAGGTCGATGAATTCATTGTCTATGCCATGTCCGCCGCCACTCAGGCGCTTAAGGACGCCGGTTGGCAGCCGGCCGCCTATGAGGATCAGATCCGCACTGGCGTGTTGATCGGCTCAGGCATTGGCGGGCTCCAGGGCATCGAGAAGACCTCGCTTTTGTTTGCTGAAAAGGGGCCGCGCCGGGTCAGCCCGTTCTTCATACCAGGGCGTCTTATCAATCTGGCCGCCGGCTATGTCTCCATCGAGCATGGCCTGAAAGGACCGAACCATGCGGTGGTTACCGCCTGCTCGACAGGCGCGCATGCGATCGGCGACGCGGCACGGCTCGTTCAGCTCGGCGACGCCGATGTGATGCTGGCCGGCGGGACCGAATCGCCGGTTTGCCGCTTGGCGATTGCCGGATTCGCCGCCTGCCGCGCGCTTTCGACCAATTTCAACGATCAGCCTGAGCGCGCCTCGCGCCCTTATGACCGCGATCGCGACGGATTCGTGATGGGGGAGGGCGCAGGGGTCGTGGTGCTCGAAGAGCTCGAGCATGCCAAGGCAAGGGACGCCCACATCTATGCTGAGGTGATCGGTTATGGCCTGTCAGGCGACGCCTTTCACATTACCGCGCCTGCCGAGGATGGCGACGGGGCCTATCGCTGCATGGTCTCAGCGGTAAAACGTGCTGGCATCGATCCGGCCGATATCGATTATATCAATGCCCACGGCACCTCGACGCCGATGGGCGATGAGATCGAACTTGCCGCCGTCGAGCGCCTCTTCGGCAATGCCGCGGGCAAAGTCTCCATGTCTTCGACCAAATCCGCGATCGGCCATCTTCTCGGCGCCGCCGGCGCGGTCGAGGCGATCTTCTCGGCACTGGCGATTCGCGACAACCTTGCTCCGCCGACCCTGAACCTCGATAATCCCTCGGTCGCGACGGCGATCGATCTCGTGCCGCATCAGGCGAGGGAGCGGACGATCAATACAGTGCTATCGAATTCGTTCGGCTTTGGCGGGACCAATGCCTCGCTGATCCTTCGGCGTTGCGACGCGTGAGGCTCTTTCCGAAACCTCCCTTTCGCCATATTTCGACTTCAACTGGGAGGCATCGTCTGGGTAAGGTTTTCTCGCCATGTCCGTGACCAGAGACCTTCCGTCGATGCCTAACATCAATGACGGACGATTTGCGCCCGGCGCTCCCGGGCATTTGGGCGAATCGCTCCCGCGCAGCCCAGCCGAAGCGCTTCAGCCGACGCGGCCGCCCGAGCCGCCGCCGGAGTGGGAGGAGCCTGACCCCAATCCGCACCCATTCTTAGGGATGCTGGACGGGTTTATGACTTTCATTTTCCTGCTGGCTTGCCTCGCTGCCGCGGTCTTCTTTTGGGTCAAGATGCAAATCGACCGACCCGGTCCGCTTGGCACTTCGGCTGTTTTTGCCGTGCCCAGAGGTGAAAGCGGGGCCGCCATCGCCGAGCGGCTCGAGCACGAGGGCATTATCGCCGACCGCCGCATCTTCATGACCAGCCTGTTCTACTTTAAATATCTAAAGGGCCTGGGGAGCCCGAAAGCGGGCGAGTATCAGTTTCCCAAGCAAGCAACCATGCGCGACGTGCTCGATACGCTGGTCGAAGGCAAATCGATCCAATACAAGATCACCTTCGCCGAAGGGCTGACCAGCTATCAAATCGTGCAGAAGCTCTTGGCCCATCCCGAGCTTCACGGCGAGATTACCGAGATACCTCCAGAAGGAAGTCTGCTGCCCGACACGTATAAGTTCGGCCGCAACGACACGCGGCAGGACATCATCGAGCGTATGCGGGCGGCACAGACGAAATTCCTGGCCGCGGCGTGGGCAAACCGCCACGAAGATATTGCGGTCGCGACGCCGGAAGAGGCGCTGATCCTGGCGTCGATCGTGGAAAAGGAGACCGGGCGCGCCGACGAACGCGCGCAAGTCGCCAGCGTGTTCCACAACCGGCTCAAAAAGAACATGCGGCTTCAATCGGATCCGACCATCATCTATGGGCTGGTGGGCGGCAAAGGGGCGCGCGATTATCGCCTGCGGCGCGACGAGATCAGCCGCGAAACCGCATATAATACCTATAAAATCAATGGCTTACCGCCAACGCCGATCGCCAATCCGGGCCGTGCTTCAATTGACGCCGTGCTTCGGCCGGCCAAGACCAGCGACCTCTATTTCGTCGCCAACGGGACCGGCGGTCATGCCTTTGCCGCGACGCTTGACGAGCACAATAAGAATGTCGCGCATTGGCGGCAGATCGAGCGCGAAATACGCGCGCGAGAAGCGGAGCAGGCTGCGGCCAAGGCCGCTCAAGAGGCCGCTGCACCGCAGGATGAGAATGCGCCAGCCGCAAACGGCGCGCCGGCGGCCGATCCGACGATCACTTCGGAGGCCGTGATAGACCCGGCGTCGCTGGCCAATACAGGCAATCCTTTCGTACAACCGGAGCCTGCTGGCGAGGGGGAGGTCCCGAAACCGCTGAGGAATCCGAAGCGCTAAAGCTTGCGGACGTGCGTTAGGCACGCGACTCGGCTTATAAGCGGCGTAGTTAGAAGGCATTGCGGGCGGGGGCTTTGCTATCGCATGACGCTGATGAGCATGACTGGCTTCGCCCGCACCCATGGCGTGCACGGGGACACGAGCTGGCACTGGGAAGCACGCAGCGTCAATGGCCGGACTCTCGACTTGCGCCTGCGTATGCCGACCGGCTTCGAGGGACTTGAGGTTACCGCTCGCAGCCTTGCCCAACAAAAGCTCGCGCGCGGCAACTGCGTCATCAATCTGTGGGTCAAGCGGGAAATCGGCCACACGGAGATCCGCCTCAACGAGGCCGCGCTACGGCAGGCGCAGAGCGTGGCAGACCGCGCCCAAGATCTCACCGGGCTCAAACATGCCCGGCTCGACACACTGCTCGGCATGCGAGGGGTGGTGGAAACGGTCGAGGCGGAGGAGAGCGAGGAAGCTCGAGCGGCGCTAAATCACGCCATGATCGCAAGCCTCGCGCTGGCGCTTGATGAGCTCGTACGCGCCCGGGAAAGCGAGGGGGAGCGGCTCCAAGTGGTGATCGAGAAACAGCTCGCTGCGATTGCAAGACTTACCGACAGCATCGCGGATGCCGCGGCACAGAGGCCCGAGGCAATCGCCTTGCGCCTGCGCGAACAAATCGCCCGTCTCACCGACGCAAGCTCGACGCTCGATCCCGAGCGCCTGCATCAGGAAGCACTCCTGATGGCGGCCAAGGCGGATATTCAAGAGGAGCTCGATCGGCTGCGCGCCCACGTCGCGGCGGCAAACGACCTTATCGGCAGCGGTCAGCCCGCCGGACGCAAGTTCGAGTTCCTTGCCCAAGAGTTCAATCGCGAGGCAAATACCATCTGCTCGAAAGCGTCCGATATCGAAACCACCCGAATCGGGCTTGAGCTCAAGACAGTGATCGGTCAGTTACGCGAGCAAGTTCAGAACATCGAGTGAGGGAGATGGGAAGGGGCATCGCCCGAAGGGGACTCATGCTGGTGCTGTCTTCGCCGTCCGGCGCAGGCAAGACCACGCTCGCGCGCCAGTTGATCGAGAAGGATTCCGGTATCTCGATGTCGATCTCTCATACCACGCGGCCGAAGCGCAAAGGTGAACAGGACGGCGTTCACTACTACTTTGTCGACCGCGACACGTTCACGCAGATGCGCGACCGCGGCGAGTTTCTGGAATGGGCGGTGGTGTTCGACAATTACTACGGCACGACGCGCAAGCCGGTCGAGCAGGCGCTGTCGAAAGGATGCGACGTCCTGTTCGATGTGGATTGGCAAGGTGCCAAATCACTGCGCGATAAGGCCAAGGGAGACGTCGTCACCGTCTTTATTCTGCCGCCTACCGCGACGGATCTTGAGCAACGCCTCAATGTGCGCGCGCAGGATTCGGCCGAGACGGTACGGCGCAGGATGCTGGGGGCCAGCAACGAGATCCAGCATTGGAAGGACTACGATTACGTCGTCATCAATTATGACGTCGAGCAGTCGGTATCGGCGGTGCGCTCTATTCTTGTGGCTGAGCGACTGCGCCGGGCGCGGCTGACCGGCCTTAAGGATTTCGTGCAGAATTTGCAGTCCGAGCTTTAGCCGGCGTTCCGGGCCCAAGCACGTTGGCGAGCCGGCAGAACGCATCGACGTTAAGCTCTTCGGCACGCGCCTTAGGATCGATGCCAAGCGACTGGAGCACCTGTTCGCTGTCAGGCGTAATTTGGCGAAGCGCGGCACGAAGCATCTTGCGCCGCTGGCCGAAGGCCGCGGCCGTGACACGCTCAAGTGCGTTAACGTCGCAAGACGGCTGGGGCTGAGCCCTAGGAACCAGCTCAACCAGGGCCGAATTGACCTTGGGGCGTGGCGTAAACGCCTGTGCCGGCAGCGTCATGAGGATGCGCGGCAACGTGCGCCACTGAGACAGCACGGCAAGGCGTCCATAGTCCTTTCCGCCCGGCGGTGCCACGATGCGTTCGGCGACCTCGCGCTGAAACATCAGAACCATGCGGTCGAACCAGGGCGGCCACGGATCGCTCTTCAACCAGGAAATCAGCAGAGGGGTGGCGACGCTATAGGGCAGATTGGCGACGATGCGGACCGGGGAAGCGCGTGCAAGCAGGGCAAAATCCACCTCTTTTGCATCGGCGGCAATAATGTCGAGCCGGCCGGGATAAACCGCCGCGATCGCATGCAACGCCGGCAGGCAGCGTTCGTCCTTCTCAATTGCGACGACGCGTGTGGCGCCTTCGAGCAGAAGAGCGCGGGTGAGGCCGCCGGGTCCCGGTCCCACCTCGACCACAGTCACGCCCTCAAACGGCCCCGCCGCACGGGCAATGCGCCGCGTCAGATTGAAATCGAGCAAGAAGTTCTGACCGAGACTCTTTTTCGCCGTCAAGCCAAGCTCGCGAATCACTTGGCGGAGCGGCGGTAGCCCGTCTTCAGCGCTCACGCTTTCGCCTCGGCCTGTGCACTCATGGCAGCGGCCAAGCGCAGCGCTTCGATCAGGCTGCGGGGGCTCGCTTTGCCGGTTCCGGCAAGGTCGAACGCCGTGCCGTGATCGGGGGAGGTGCGTATGAAGGGCAGGCCAAGCGTCACATTGACCCCATCCTCGAAGGAAAGAGTCTTGAACGGTGCAAGCGCCTGATCGTGATACATGCAGATCGCGGCGTCATAGGTCGCAAGGGCAGCCTCATGAAACAACGTGTCGGCGGGGCGGGGACCTGTCACATCAAGACCTTTGGCCCGCGCTGCGTCGATCGCCGGTTTGATGATGTCGATCTCCTCACGGCCCAGGCTGCCTTCTTCGCCGGCGTGGGGATTGAGGCCGGAGACGATAAGGCGGGGATGCTCGACGCCGAAATAGCGCGTGAGGCTATCGGCGGTGATCGCAAGCGTCGAGAGGATAAGCTCGGGCGTGAGCAGGCCAGGAACCTCCTTTAAGGGAACGTGGATCGTCACCGGAACCACTCTCAAGCGAGGACTGGCGAGCATCATGACCGGATGCAGGGGCTTTCCTTTGGGCGAGGCGAGAGCGGCGAGATACTCGGTGTGACCCGGGAAAGGGAAGCCTGCGCCATAGAGCACCGACTTGGCGATCGGATTGGTCACCACCGCGCGCGCCGCTTCCTCCTGCACCAGGCTGACGGCGCGCTCGACGGCCTGCATCACCAAAGGCGCCGCAGACCGGTCAGGATGTCCGGCCACGACTTTGCCTTGGCTCGCAATTGGGAGCACGGGCAGAGCATCGGCGAACCGGCTCAGCCCGGCGCCGATATCGGAAAGCTCGGCGATGGGCGCTTCGAAGTTCAGCGCTCCGGCGCGGGCGGCAAGCACGGCCGGGTCGCCAAGCAGGACAAAGGGTGGAATGGTCTCGTCGGCACGCGCGGCCCAAGCGCCGAGCGCAATATCAGGGCCGATCCCCGCGGGATCGCCAATTGTCAGCGCCAAGGGACGGTCGGCAGCCATGCCTGTCCGCTAGCACGAAAAGCGTGCCTAGCGGTACTCGATGAACGCGTCTTGACGGATATCACGCAACAGGCGCTCGGCCCGAAGTCCCATTTCCTTGTTCATCAATTGGTTTTCAGCCCTTTCGCGGGCCTTGTCGTCGCGCGTGGCCGAACTTTTGCCGCATACGGCGTAGAGCTCGACCGCGGCCCGGGTAACGGTCGGCGGCGTCATTTGCCCGGCCTTGGCATTCAACACGAGGAGCCGCGCCGGCTGCGCCAGAGAGGCCGCCTTCAGGTCCTTAAGCGTGTTCACGCTGGCCCCGTCGATCCCCTTGGCGAGTTGGGCGCAAGATCCGAACCGGGCGCGCAAAGCTTCAGCCGCCGCGACTTGCGTGGCGATCGCCTTTTGGCCGCCGCCCGACGGGATAGCGAATTTCACTTGGCGAAGCTGCAACGCGGGCTCCGCAGCTCCATCTTCCTCCGGCGAGTCGCTCTCCGACAATGCCTTCTCGACATCGGCATCGGCGATTTGAATATCGCGCCGGAATTTTTTTCGTACCGTTTGCTGCCAGACCAGCTGTGCGCGGATGCGATCTTTGAGCGTTTTGATATCGACACCAGCCTTGCCAAGCGCGGTGGCAAGCCCATTGACGTCCATGTTATTTTTTTGCGCCATGCCAGTCAGGACCGTTGTTACATTGTCCTCGTTAACCGTGATCTTTTCTTTGCGCCCTTCCTGAATCTGTAAATGTTCATCGATCAGCATGTTGGTCGCCTGCTTTTTAAGGGCAGGCGAGGGCTGCTGCTGGGTGGTGATGGCGAGAAACCGTTCGCGCTGATCGATGTCATAGTCGGAGATCGGATCGTCATTGACGAGAATCTTGATCGAGACTTCCTGAGAGACGGCGGTCAGGGCGCCTCCGATCAACGTCACAGCCAGAAGCACCGCTGCCAAGCCGGAGCGGATGGCGCGATTAAGGATCCGCATCGATGCGGTGTCGCTTGGCGAGTGTCTGAACTTACGCATGGACCGCAACCACCTAGTTGGTATCAGACCCACTTGCACCAAATACGCTATTCGCCGAGGTCGAGTAGGCGAAGCTGCCGAGATACTTCAGTGAGATGCTCACAAGGAAGCGTTCGTCCGGTTCGATGTCCTGATCCTCGATGAAAGAACGCTGATAGGTGACGTCGACCAAGAAGCAGTCGTCCTGGAAGCGCAGGCCCGCGCCGTCAGTGATGGTCTGATCCATCGCCAGATCGTAGCGGAGGTTACCCAGCAACGCCCAATTCTCGGTGATCGCCAACGTGCCGGCGGTTATGATTTCTTCGCGCGCCTCGCCGTCTGCAAGTCCTGGTTCGCCGGTGACATCGGCATAATTGACCTTGACACGCGCGGGACCGTATCGCGCCCAAGTGGACAGGTCGGTGCGCCTGATGTCGAAAGTGTCGTCGTCGAAGCGGGACTGGGCCGAGAAACCGAGATAGCTGGAGGCCTGGAGATACAGACCGCCAACATAATCGGAGGCATCGGACGCAAGACCGCTCGTTTTGTAGAAGGCGGTGTCGTACTCGTTGTCCCCGGCGACCTGATAACTCTGGCCGAAGACGGCGCGACCATAGGCGCCGGAGGCGAGCTGAGCGGTGTAGCGCACGCCCACATTGGCGCGCGTGCCCGTTTCGATCCGGTCATAGCCGGAGAACTTGTCGATATCGAACAGGAGCGTATCGTCGAACACGAGGCTCAGAGCGTCCTCGTTGGGAATCTCCTGCTGGTCTCCGGCCGAGTTCGGCCGGGCGATGATCTGGCCGATCGGTTCAACCACGTGGGTCACGCTGCCTGTGCTGGCGACAAAGGGATAGCGATACTCCAGGCCGGCAATCGCGTTGCCGCGCAAAATACCCTCGCTCCCATCCATCTCGTTGGTGACGAATTCCTCGGAGCTGTTCACCCCCTTGTCGACGCCGCTAACTCCGTAGACGTCGCCGCGAAGCTGCGCGAAAGGCGTGAATACCTGCCCCATGCCGTCGATCATTTGACGCCGCCAGTTCCCCTCTACGATCAACCGGTTGGAATCGACGCCTTCTTGGTTTTGGAACACCATGACGTTGGAATTGAAGCTCAGTTCGCCGCCAAGGATCGGATGGTTGACGATGTAGTCATAGTCGATGATCGGGAACACCGTAGCGTCGGAGAACGGCTCGTCCGTGAACAGCAAGCTTTGGGTGTTGTAGAACCGCGTCGAGAGATAATTGCGGTCATGCAGACCCTCGAGGTAGATCTGCGAGACGCGATCGGTCTTGAGCCGGCTATCGAGATTATAGTACCGCCGGAACGTCTCGTCGGTCTCGGCGATCACGTCCCAACCGACGCTCCAATAGGGGTTCAGTCCGAACTTGCCTTCGGTCTTGATGCTGCCGCGGAAATCCTGATCGGTCGGGCTAGCGAAATTGCCGTTATCCCACACGCCGGCAAGCTCGATGCTGTAAGCGCCGCTCGCCAAGCGATGCCGCCAATTGCCGAGAAGCAGGGTCCCGGCATTCTCCGTCCACATTGGCGCGAAGGTGAAATCGTAATGATCGGAGAGCGCCAAATAGTATGGAATCTGGACCGTGTTGCCGAGCTCGTTGGAGTGGCTGTAGCTCGGCATCAGGAAGCCAGACTTGCGCTTCACAGTGGGGTCGGCGATCTGGAAATAGGGGACCCAAACCACCGGCATGCCCAAGAAATCGAGGAACGCATTCTTGAACACGATCGTGGCCTGATCGCGCTTATGCGTGATCTTACCGGCGCGTAGGCGCCAGGTCGGGGGCCTGTTGGGATGCTCCTCGCAGGGCTTACAAGGCGTGAACCATCCGTTCTCGAACACGGTGACGTTTCCGGCCTGACGCGACGCCGATGCGGCAACGATGCGCGTATCGTCCTTGGTGACGAGCTTGAGGGCATCGATGAAGCCGTCGCGGAAATCGTCCGTGAGGGTGATTTGGTTGGCGGTAATCACCGCGCCATCGGGGTCCTTGATGCGCACATTGCCTTCGGCCGAGAGCGTGTTGGCGGAGCGGTCGTAGACCACGCGATCAGCAAGAAGCGTGTAGTTACCGTAGTAAATCTCGACATCGCCTTTGGCGGTGATCCTGGCGTTGTCGTTGTCGTAAATCATCTCATCGGCCTGCAGCAGCATCGGCTCAGACGAGTCGACCTGCTGCGGAGGCTGGACGATCTGTTCGAGCGGCGTTTGCAATTGGCCAAAGGCGGGCTGCCAGGAGGCGAGGGGAACAGCGAACGCGGCTAGAACGCAGGCAAAGACGATCCCGCGCAGGCGGCCAAACGCTCCGCCTCTAGGCGCGGCAAGACCGGGCGAGGCCCGGTGCATCAGGAGTCTTTTTGCCCCCGCGCCGGTCATCATCCGTCCTCTCGGTATAACAGCACGGTGAGCGCAAGCGATGCGGCGACAATCACCGGCACCCATGCGGCTGCGACCGCGGTTGTCAGGCCAGACATGGCGAAATTGCGGGAGATCTCAGCAAACACGAAGAAGAGAAAACCGGCCGCAAGCCCGAACACGGCGTTGATCTGGACATTGCCAAAGCGGAATCCCCGCAAGGAACACGTGGCGGCGATGAGCACCATGGTCACAAGGAGGAATGGCCGCGACAGCAAGAGCTGGTACTGCACGCGGTATTGCGTGGCGGGAAGCCCAGCCTTCTCGGCAATTTGGATGAAGTTCGGCAAATCCCAGACCGAGATCGAGAAAACGGTGCCGAGACTGTCGCGCACTTGGGTTGGCGTGAGATAGGTGCTGAGCAAATAGCGCTGGTAGAACACCGGCTCCTGTCCCACGGCGCTGACCCAGACATCTTCGAGTTCCCAGCGCCCGTCTTTGAGCAGGGCTCGTTTGGCTTCAATGCGCTCGGTCAAGCCGTGATTGCGGTCGTACTGAAAGACGGTAACGCTTCGGAGTTCCAAACCCTGGTTAAGCGCTTCGAGAGCATGGACGACAGTCGGCCCGTCGGCCCCGTCCTCGCGCAGCCAAGCGCCGGCATTTTTTGTCTTGAGCAACGATTCACCGCGCCCAAAGGCGGTCGCGTAGAGCTGTTCAGCCTCGGCACGCGCGAGCGCGGCGATCGGATTGTAAAACAGCACGAAAGCGACCCCGAGCAGAAACGCGACGATCATCGCCGGCAGCGTGAACTGCCAGACGGAAATACCTGCGGCGCGAAGGACGATAAGTTCGGAGGAGCGGTTCAGCATCAGGAAGATACCGATCGTTCCGATGAGAACAGCGAAGGGAAGGACAAGTTCGGAAAAGGACGGCAAGCGGAGCAATGTGATCCAAACCAGGACGAAACCAGGAATGTCGTCGGAATAGTTACCGGCACGACGAAGCATCTCGATGAAATCGACGAAGAAGATCAGGACGCAGCAGATCAGGAACATCGCCACCATGGCGATGAGGAAGCGCGCAGAAAAGTAGCGCGCAAGCGTGCCCACTGCACTGATGCCTGGCATCTGCGCTCTCACGTCGCTTGCATCCCTCTATCGGTCCCTAATTTCATCTTTTTTGGCTGGAGCTTGAGCTCGAAACTCAGCCTGGACCGCTGTTCTGGAGCCATTTTAGCGTGGGCCGCCCAGGCCGCAACGATAATCGCCCCCAGCGGAATGGCGTACACAAGCACGATCGCCCAGCCATTAATCGCGACCAGGTTGCCCGCGGTGATGCCCGCAACCCGCAAGCCCACGGCGATGCCGAAGGCGGTCAGGATCTGCGCCCATCGGCTCTCACGTGCGGTGCGAGCATGGCCAAGGAAGGCTATGGCGATAAAGGCAAAAGCAATGGGGTAAAGGGGGGTGACGAGGCGATCATGGAGCTCGGCTCGGAGCTGGGGATAATTCCGAGCTACGATGCGGTCGTTCATGTCGGGGCTGATGAGCTCGCCAGTAGATTTTTCCCGAGGCCTAAGCTTTTGGCCGCCATCATCTTTCGGGCTAAACTCAGAAAGATCTATCATATTCTGGTCAAAGGCGACAATTTGGACGTTTCTATCTTTGCCATTACTGTCGTAGCGGTGAACATACCCTTCCAACATTACGAGGTATGAGCCCTCATCGTTATCGATGATCCGGCCGCGCTCAGCGAGATAGCTCATGACTTGCTTGGGGTCGCGCTCGTCATGGACCAAAAGTCCAAGCAAATCGCCATTCGGGGCGCGGTCCCGGATATGGAAGGTGAGCCCCTTTTCGGGGCTCGAAAAACGGCCTGGCTGAAGGACTTGCGAGATCAAATCGGCCCGGACATGCGTGATGAAGCTGCGCAAGGTGCGCATGCTTGCGGGGGTTATGACCAGGTTGGTGATGAGGACCGCGGCGGCTACGATCGAGGCGAGGGCGACAATCGGTGCCCCGATTCGCCAGATCGGCGCTCCTGAGGCTGTCATCACGATCAATTCGCTGTCGCTGTTCATCCGGTCGAGGGTGTAGAGCGACGCCATGAGGACGGCATTTGGCGCGATGAGGGCCATCAAGCTCGGGAGCGTGAGCATGGTCATCTGCATGAAGAGCACGATGCCCTGGCCCTGGGAGGTAATTAAGTTCAATTCTTTCAAGGCTGTAGCAAGCCAAACGACGAGCGTCAGGGTCAACAGGATGACCAGAAACGCGTTCGCTGTTTGCCTGAACAGATAGCGGCCGAAGAGCGTCATCGCCGTCGCTTAAGTCCCCCGATTGGCTCCTTGGCGACACTCCCCAAAGCGCCGCCAACCCCCTGGTGCCAAAGATGATTCTCCCTAGCTAAGATGGCGGAATTTCGGCTCTTTTGGAATGGCTTGCTTTCATTTGAGAGGGGATTTACCTAGGGCCGCTGTTATTTTCTCCCGCTGTTGCAATACTGCATCAGTAAGCGCTTCCGGTCCCACGGCGGTGCGCCCCAGATCGATTGCCTGCGGATAACAAGTTCAAGCCAAGGAGTGTCGTCGTGAGCGATCAGATCGTCCCATCTTTTGCCGTCAAGACCGCTCCAGCCGATGGCGTGGTTGTCGTCTTCGCCGAAGAGGGGCCAAAGCTCAGTGCCAAAGCCCGAGCGCTCGACAAGACGTCGAAAGGCGTGCTGTCAAAGGCGGCCAAGATCACGGGCTTCAAGGGCAAAAAGGAACAGACTGTCGATCTCATCGCGCCGCAAGGACTGAAGTTTGCGCGGCTCGTTCTCGTTGGCATGGACAAGGCGAGCGCTTGCAGCAGCGAGGATTGGCTTAATCTCGGTGGGACAGTCAGAGGATTGTTGAGCGGCAGGGAAGCGCCCAACGCTCACATTTTTCTCGAGACGGCAAGCGGCGATGTCAAACCGGCGGACGTCGCAAGCTTTGCGCTCGGAGCGCAGCTTCGCGGTTACACGTTCAAGAAATACAAATCGAAGGCGCAGAAGAAAAACAGCAAGAGCACAAAAACAAACGAGCAGACGCTGAAGAAGATCGTCGTGCATTGCGCCGATCCCAAAGCCGTGAGCAAAGCCTTCGCGCCGGACCGCGCCATCGCGCAAGGCGTGACGCTTGCCCGCGATCTCGTCAACGAGCCTGCCAATGTGCTTGGACCCGCCGAATTCGCCGCGCGCGCAAAAATGCTTTCCAGGCGCGGTGTGCAAGTCGAAGTGCTCGGACTTGCTGCGTTACGCAAGCTTGGAATGAACGCCTTGCTTGCCGTGGGGCAGGGGAGCGCCCGTCCGAGTCACGTGGTGGTCATGCAATGGAAGGGTGCCGGCGCCAAAGGGGGCGAACCGATCGCTATTGTCGGCAAAGGCGTCACCTTCGATACCGGAGGAATCTCGCTGAAGCCGGCGGCCGGCATGGAGGAGATGAAAGGCGACATGGCAGGCGCCGCGTGCGTCGTCGGTTTGATCGACGAACTTGCGACGCGCAAGGCCAAGGTTAACGCCGTGGGCATCATCGGACTTGTCGAGAACATGCCGGGCGGAAAGGCGCAACGCCCGGGCGACGTGGTGACCGCCATGTCGGGCCAGACCGTCGAAGTCCTCAACACCGACGCCGAGGGGCGCATGGTGCTCGCCGATTGCCTGTGGTACGCGCAGGAGCGCTTCAAGCCGAAAGCGGTGATCAACCTCGCTACGCTGACCGGTGCCGTGATGGTCGCACTTGGCAAAGAACATGCGGGACTGTTCAGCAATAACGATAAGCTGGCGAATTGGCTCATTGAAGCAGGCCAGGCCACCGGCGAGAAATTGTGGCGCCTCCCGCTCGGACCGAAATACGACAAGATGATCGAGTCCAAGGTCGCCGATATCAAAAACACTGGCGGGAAGTGGGGCGGCTCAATCTCCGCCGCACAGTTTCTTCAGCGCTTCATCAAGGAAAAGATGCCCTGGGCGCATCTCGATATCGCTGGCACGGCGATGTCGTCGGTCGATAGCGAGATCAATCGCAGTTGGGGATCCGGATTCGGCGTAAGGCTGCTCGACCGGTTGATCACCCAGCATTACGAACGGCGGACCTGAGCCCGAGGTCTAAGAGCCCGGTATGGGCCGCTACAGCAAGGCTGTCCCTGGTCCAGGTATCATTTTCCATAATATACCTTATGCGAATCTCAGGGGTCAGGATCGGCACAGGGTCAACGCCGCTGACATGACCGAATTCTACGCTATTTCAGGCCTGTAGACTGCGGAACGCATAGAACGATGGCGAGACTATCCTGGCGCTCTGGGTTGATAAGCGTGGTGGCGTTGGGGCTTGCCTATGGTCTCGTGCATGCAGCACTGAGACTGTGGGTCTCGAATAACATTGCGATCGACGACATCAAATCCAATGTCTACGCGCAGACGCTAGAACTCGGTTACATCGCGAAACAGCCCCCGCTGTACGAATGGCTGTTGTGGCTGGTGCAGCAGATGACGGGGCCGACGCTGCCAAGTTTCCTGGTTTTGAAATACGCTCTGCTTACAGCGACGTTTGCGTTTTTGTATCTCGTGGCAAAGCGCATCTTTGCGGACCCCAAATGGGCAATGTTGGCGGCGCTGTCGCCCCTCCTACTCTACCAGATTGCCTGGAACGTTCATGAAGGTGTGACGCAGACCATTGCGCTGGTTTGTGCGGTGGCGGTGACGACCTGGTTGTTTATGCGCCTCGTCGAGCGAGGCAGCTTGGGCAGTTATGCCGCATTCGGCTTTGCTGCCGGTCTCGGTCTCCTGACGAAATATAACTTCGTTGTTTATTTGGTCGTCCTGGTTGCCAGCGCTTGGCTGCAACCGTCTTTGCGCGCGCGTTTCATTGATCGGCGCATATTTGTGAGCATTGTTTTGGCCTGTGTTGTCATCGCGCCCGTTGCCTATTGGCTTTTTACCGAGCGGCACGATCTGTTGGCCCTCTACCGGACGTCAATGTCTCCGATAGCGGAGACCGATTGGTTCAAGGCGCGCGTCATCGGCGTAACCCGGGCGCTGTGGGTTCCGTTCGGCTTTCTATTTCCGCTCGACCTGATTGTCCTGATCGTATTTCCCGCCACGGTATGGATCGGATGGTCGGCGATCAAAGACGCTGTCAATCCACGGAAGTGGGATCACCGTAAGCCGGACTGGCGTCTGTTCCTTTTGCACATGACCATGGCAGGATTCGTTGTGCTGATACTCGGTGCATTGCTGACAGGCGCCACGCACTATCTCGAGCGCTACATGCATCCCCTTTTCCTGCTGACGCCGCTGTGGCTGGTTACACTCGTAGAGCAGACCGGCAACGCGTCGCGAAAGCTCAAGATACTTGCCACGGTTCTTGTCGCGGCGACATTGCTCGGCTTGTCGTTTAGGATCGGCGATCTCTGGCGCAACATGGCATTGGAATGCCGCCATTGCCGCATCGTCGTTCCCTACGAGCCGCTTGCGGCGGCGCTGCAAACGGCCGGCTTTCATTCGGGCACAATCATTGCGGCGGATCGTGAGGAGGCAGGCAATTTGCGTCGCTTCTTTCCGGATGCAAGAATCGTTCGGATCGAACGGCCGCGCTACGTACCGCCGCCAAAACCTTTTGATCCTCGTTCGAAGCTCGCCGTGGTTTGGCGCGAGAACAGAGAGCATCGCTTATCGAAGGCCGACCGCGATGAGCTCGCCAAAATCATTCGCAGCTTCGATGTAAAGCCTGAGCAACTCGTCGTCAGGTCACCCCAGTCGCCGGCAGAGGCGAAGCATGTCTGGCGATGGGGATTCATCGTCACCGACGATTCGCCGCCGCGCCAGTAGGCAGCAGGCTCGGTTGACAGCGCACCGGGCTGCGGTCCAGGTGTCATCGCCCGTGCGTACTTTAGGCGGGCGTTGGTCCCCAATTCTGAATGTTAAGCAGATAGTATAACAACATGATATTTAATGATAATTCGTTTGACTATTAGCGTGCAAAGGTGACCTGTCGTCATGCCAAACAAGCCGCCTGAGCAGCGCTATTCGCTCGACGATCTTCTCGCCGTGATGGCGCGTCTGCGCGACAAGGAATCAGGCTGTCCGTGGGACATCGTGCAGACCTTCACCACCATCGCGCCTTACACGATCGAAGAAGCCTACGAAGTCGCTGATGCGATCGCGCGCGAGGATTTTGATGAGCTCAAGGAAGAGCTCGGGGATCTTCTCTTTCAAGTCGTCTATTACGCGCAGATGGCGTCGGAAGAGAATCGCTTCGCCTTTGCCGATGTCGTAGACGCGATTGCACGGAAGATGGTGCGGCGGCACCCGCACGTGTTCGGCGACGCCGATCGCGAAGAGTTCTTGGCGAAGAATCTGTGGCGCCGGATCAAAGAGGAGGAGAAGGCAGCGCGTGGGCTAGGGACCCGGCCGACACGCTTCAGCGACATTCCCCTCGCCCTGCCCTCGATGACGCGTGCGGTGAAACTTCAAAAGCGTGCGGCCGAAGTTGGGTTCGACTGGCCAAACGTTGCGTGCGTTCTTGCCAAAGCCGAAGAGGAGGTCGCTGAGCTGAAAGCGGCCTTGGCCGAGCGTGAAGGAACAATGGCAGCGGATCGTACGAAGCACGTGGAAGAAGAGTTCGGCGATCTCCTATTTGTGATGGCGAATATGGCGCGTCATCTCGGTGTCGATCCGGAAGCGGCCCTTCGCGACGCCAATGCAAAATTCCTACGCCGCTTCGCAAGTGTGGAAGAAGCGCTTGCGAAAGAGGATCGCAAACCGGAAGACGCAACGCTTGAAGAGATGGACCGGTTGTGGGACGAAGCCAAAGACGCCGAGCGCAACAAAACCTGATCCTATTCGGCCGCAAGCCTCAACCGCGCAGCGCCGGCGAGGCGCGCTAGCCTCTGCCGCTTCTCGGGCGCAATGCGAATGCGCAACGCAGTGACCCCCTCGCCCATTTCGTTGCGTTGAACGACGTCGCAATTTTCATAGATCCAATTCGATAGCGCGCCTTCCTCAGGTTGAAGTGCGATATCGATGGTTTCACTCCGCAGATTGAGCCTTTGCTCGATCGCATTGCGCAAAGCATCGAGGCCAAAGCCGGTCGCAGATGAGACCAGCGCTGCGCCCGCCCGCGTCGCCTCACTCCTGGCGCGCCGCAAGGCCGCGTCGTCGAGGAGATCGGCCTTGTTCCAGACTTCGAGAAGCCGGTCCGGCTCGCCTTCCAGATCGAGGCCAAGCTCCGACAGCACTGCATTGACGTCGGCACGCTGGCTTAGACTGGTTTCTTCCGCGATATCACGGACATGCAGGATCAAGTCGGCCTCGATCACCTCCTCCAGCGTGGCGCGGAAGGCAGCAATCAGTGTCGTGGGCAAATCGGAGATGAAGCCGACAGTGTCGGACATCACCGCTTTCGTACCGCCGGGGAGCGGCAAAAACCTGATGGTCGGATCGAGCGTGGCAAACAGCGTGTCCTCTGCCAGGACCGCCGCGCCGGTCAGGGCGTTGAACAGGGTCGATTTGCCGGCATTGGTGTAGCCGACCAGGGCCACCGAAGGGTACGGTTCACGCTCGCGCGATTTGCGATGAAGTTCTCGCGTGCGGCGCACCTGCTCGAGCTCTTTGCGGATGTTGTCGATGCGCTCACCGATGACACGGCGGTCGGCCTCGATTTGCGTCTCGCCCGGACCGCCAAGGAAGCCGAAGCCGCCGCGCTGACGCTCCAGATGGGTCCATGACCTGACCAGGCGGCTTTTCTGATAGACGAGATGGGCAAGCTCCACTTGCAGGCGCCCTTCCCGGGTCCGCGCGCGCTCTCCGAAAATCTCGAGAATGAGCCCGGTGCGATCGAGGACTTTGGCACCCCATGCCGTCTCGAGGTTGCGCTGCTGCACCGGGGTCAGTGGATGGTCGACGATGACAAGTCCAACCTCTTCGGCGCGGACGATGCCCTTGAATTCCTCAACTTTGCCCGAACCGAACAGCGCGGCAGGCCGCGGGCTTTGCAGTGGCACAATCCCACTTGCCACGACATCGAGATCGATGGCGGCGGCAAGCCCAACAGCCTCTTCGAGACGGAACTGCGGCGATCGGCCGTCGCCGTTGATATGACTTGATTGGCGCGTTCGCCCCCGCTTCGAACCGAGGACCGGCAGCAAAACCATGGCTTTGAGGCGGCTTTGCCGGCCACCAGACGCAAGCCCCGTCTCCGCCTGCCTTCTCTTGCGCTTTAACTCTCTCGGGTCGGTTGGACGCAATTAATCAGCAGCACCTTCTGCGTCGGTGATCTCTGCGAGCTGAATGGGTTGACCCGGCATGATGGTCGAAATCGCATGCTTGTAGACAAGCTGAGAATGCCCGTCCCGACGCAGCAATACGCAGAAATTGTCAAACCAAGTCACTACGCCTTGAAGCTTCACTCCGTTCACGAGAAATATGGTGAGAGGCGTCTTGGCCTTGCGAACGTGATTGAGAAACGTGTCCTGAAGGCTTTGCGCGCGTTCTGTTGCCATGGGCTTCCCCGTCCCTTTGGTGCTTGACGCTTACGCTGTTGTTTTGGGCACCGGTCTTGCCGGAGCCTGCGATGAAGCATTAGACGCGATTACCAGGTTATCCCGCAAGGGCTTAATGCAAAAGAGTTCGCCCCTATTGTCTGCCGCCGCCTGACCGCCCTAGCGCATGGCCGGAATCCGCTCGTTCGAATTCACCCCCAGAGCGCGGAGTTTGCGATGCAGCGCCGACCGTTCCATGCCGACGAATTCGGCCGTGCGCGAGATGTTTCCGCCAAAACGGTTGACTTGGGCCAAAAGATATTCGCGCTCAAAGATCTCTCTCGCGTCGCGCAAGGGAAGCGACATTAGATTTTCGCCCCCTGCCCCGTTCGGGGACAGCGGTCCGGGGGAGATGATCTCATCGGGAAGCATGTCGCTGGTCACTACGGTGTCGGGATCGCCGCCCACGAGAATCATGAGTCGTTCAATATTGTTGCGCAGCTGACGCACATTGCCAGGCCATTCGTGGGATTGCAGCACCGCCATGGCGTCATCTCCGATGGTCCTGGGCGGAAGTCCGGAGGCGGTCGAGATGGTCTTGATGAAATAGCGCACCAGCTCCGGGACGTCTTCGCGCCGTTCGGAGAGTCCAGGGACTCTGATGGGCACCACGTTGAGGCGATGAAAGAGATCCTCGCGTAAGCGCCCCGAAGTCATTTCCTTTTGAAGGTCGTGGCTCGTCGAAGAGACCACGCGCACATCGACATGCACTTTCGGACCGCCGCCGAGCCTTTGGAAACGCTGCTCGACAAGCACACGTAAGATCTTGGCTTGAGTCTCGAGCGGCATATCGGCGATCTCATCGATATAGAGAGTACCGTTATGGGCCTCTTCGAGAGCGCCGACCTTGCGCGGACCGGAGCTTGAGCCTTCCTCGGTGCCGAAGAGTTCAAGCTCCATCCGGTCGGGAACCATGGCGGCGGCATTTAACACCACAAAGGGGCCCTCGGCGCGCAATGACTTCATGTGCATCACACGCGCGGCAAGTTCCTTGCCGCAGCCCGAGGGGCCGGTAATCAGCACCCGGCTATTGGTCGGAGCCACTTTATCGACCGCCTGCCTCAGCTGGTTCATTGCAACCGAGGCGCCGATCATCTCGAACGAATAGCTGCTTCGTTCGCGCAGCTCGCGGTTTTCGCGGCGCAGGCGCGAGGCTTCAAGGGCCCGCGTCGTGATCAGCACCAGCCGGTCCGCCTTGAAGGGTTTCTCGATATAATCGTAAGCGCCGCGCTTGATGGCCGCCACCGCGGTTTCGATATTGCCGTGACCGCTGATGATGATGACGGGAAGGTCGGGATGGGAATCCTTGATGCGGTCGAGCAGCTCAAGTCCGTCGAGTTTCGATCCTTGCAGCCAAATGTCCAGGATCACGAGCGACGGACGCCGCTCCTCGATTTCTTTCAGCGTCTCGTCGCTGTCCTTGGCGAGCCGGGTCGAATGCCCTTCGTCCTCGAGAATTCCCGAGATCAACTCTCTGATGTCGGCTTCGTCATCGACGATGAGGATGTCAGACGCCATGAGTCACTCCCTCTTCCTTCTCGACCTCGGCGGTGCGCTCGGCCTCGGCCACGCCCTCCCCGGCCTCCGCACTTTTTGCCTCTAGATCGCCCAACGGAAAATCAATCTGTACCGAAGCCCCCCCGACCTTTCCGTTCCGCTTCGGCGCATCGGCGAGCGAGAGGGTCCCGCCGTGCTGCTCGGTAATGCGCTGCACGATCGCAAGTCCAAGTCCCGTGCCCTTCGTGCGCGTGGTCATATAGGGCTCGACCAGCCGCTGGCGATTGGCCTTGGGCAATCCACAACCATTATCGATGACGGTGATCTGCACGCGGTCTCCCTTGCTGCCGACCTGGGCCACAATCCGCCCGGTCCCGGCGCGCGCGGCATCGGCTTCGATCGCCGTATCGATCGCCTCGCTCGCGTTCTTGACCAGGTTGGTGACGGCCTGAGCGATAAGGCGCCGGTCCAACAGCGCCATCACCGGCTCGTCCGGAAGATCGAGCTCAAAGCTCATCTCCGGCCGGCTGACCTGATACAGGAACACGGCCTCGCGCACGATTTCGCGCACGTCGTGAGACTCCATCACCGGTTTCGGCATGCGTGCGAAGGATGAGAACTCATCGACCATGCGGCCGATATCCGACACCTGACGAATGATGGTGTTCGTGCATTGATCGAACACGTCACGGTCCTTGGTGATGATATCGCCGTATTTGCGGCGGATGCGCTCGGCGGAAAGTTGGATTGGGGTGAGAGGATTCTTGATTTCATGCGCGATACGGCGTGCGACGTCGGCCCATGCGGTGCTGCGCTGGGCACTGACCAGCTCGGTCATATCGTCGAACGTCACCACAAAGCCTTCTGCGTCCTGGTCTGGCCCTTCGCTGGTGACACGCACGGCGAAATTGCGCTCCAAACCATGGCGCCGCAACGTGACGTGATCGGTGACGAGCCGCCTCCCCTGCTTTTGAGCGCGCTTAAGGACCGCGCCGAATTCAGGGACCGCTTTAACCAGCGAGTGGCCGACGAGATCTGCCTCCTTGATGTCGAGCAGCGTCTCGGCCGAACGATTGACCAAAGTGACCACGCCATGATTGTCGATGCCGACCACGCCCGCGGTCACGCCCGACAATACCGCCTCCATGAATCGGCGGCGCTCATCGAGCTTTGAATTGGCGCCGACCAGTTCATCGCGCTGGCTCTTAAGCTCGGTGGTCATGGTGTTGAAGGTCGAGCCGAGCAACGCAAGATCGCCGTCGCCGCGGCGGACGTCGACATTGACAGCAAGGTTGCCTTGCGAAACTTGCTTTGCTGCGCCAATGAGTTGGCGGATCGGGGCGACCAGACGGCCAGCGAACCACAAACTGAGCCAAATGGCCGAGAGGATGAAGGCCAAAGTAATAACCGCGTATGTGAGATTGTTCACCAGCTGGATCGTGCTGCGCTCCTTTTCGAACGCCTTATATTCACCGACACTGGATCTTGTGGCATTAACGTGCCGAAGCGTGCTTTTGCTGACCGGACGGAGAACGTAAAGATAAGTACCCTTCAAGCTTGCCAAACTCTTGATCGCGCCGACCGTGTTCGTCTGCTGGTGTGAGACCGGGATGGGGTTGCCCGTCTCGGCCTTTGCCATGACTTCCGCAGGGGGCACCCGGTAAGGGATGTCCGGATGTGAGGCGATGACGGCAAGAATTTTTCCCTCACCGTCGATCAGATAGGCGTAAGGCATCTTCCTTACGGCGGCTTGCGCCTTCATGAATGGGACCACGGTATCCGACGGTTTCTTCCTCACCACCTCGTCGATTTCTCTGGCCATGTAGAGGGAGTGCTCGGCCATCACCTCCCCCTGCTGGCGGACAAAGTCCGCCGCCACCTCGTTCGAGTTCTGAATGATGGATTGCGTCCGATCGGAAAACCAGTTGTTGAGGCTGCTGTCGACGGCAATGCCAGCAAGAATGGCAACGAGGATCGCCGGCGCCAGCGCGATGACACTAAACAGGCCGATGGTTCGAAGCTGAAGTTGGGCGCCTGGAGTTTGGCGCCGGCGCGCAA
>CAZFYL010000005.1:22176-43671 GCA_964523345.1 uncultured Methyloceanibacter sp. | reverse complement strand
TGGCGACAACTGCCTCCATGGCGGAAAAATCGGGTTCGACAAGGCGGTCTGGCACCTCGTCGACAGCGTGGACGCGCCGGAGCCTCACCTCACGCTTCGTCACGTCAGCCCCGACGGAGACCAAGGTTTCCCGGGCGCGGTGACCCTCGAGGTGACCTATTCGGTGGTTGAGGGAGACACGCTGCGCATCGACTATCGTGCCGAAACCGACCGTCCGACCGTCGTCAATTTCACCAATCACGCCTATTTCAATTTGGGTAGTGCCTCGAGCGCCGATATCCTCGATCACGACGTGACGATCGCCGCCGAGCGGTTCACGCCGATCGATGAGCAACTCATTCCGACCGGAGAGATGCAGGACGTGGCCGGCACGCCCTTCGATTTCAGGACGTGGCGCCCAATCGGCGCCCGGATCGGCGAACCGGATAAGCAGCTCGAATGGGCCTTAGGCTACGACCACAATTTCGTCCTGGACCCGCAGCCCAGCGGCAAGCCGCAGCTTGCCGCGCGCGCGCGCGATCCGGCGAGCGGCCGCGTTCTCGAAGTGCGCACCACGCAGCCGGGGGTTCAGTTCTACAGCGGCAATCACCTTGACGGAACATTGCGCGGCCCGACCGGCAAGGTCTACCGCCGCCACGCCGCGTTCTGTTTTGAAACGCAACATTTCCCGGATTCGCCGAACCAGCCTGATTTTCCCAGTACCGTGCTGCGTCCGGGGATGCGCTTTGCGAGCACAACGGAGTACAGCTTCGGCATCGATTAAAACGACGCGAAACTCGGATTCAGCGCAGGAGGACCTCCGCATGTCTTTAAAGAACAAAGTCGCGATCGTCACCGGCGGCAATAGCGGGATCGGGCAGTCGATCGTTCTCGCCTTGGCCCAGGAAGGCGCCAGCATCGTTATCGATTATGTCGTGAACCCGCAGGCGACGGAGGACCTTGAGCAGCAGATCGCCAAGCTCGGCGACCAATCTATCGGCGTCGATGCCGACGTCAGCCAGGTCGCCGATTTACAGAAGCTCGTCGATGCGGCGGTCAGCAAGTTCGGACGGCTCGACATCATGGTGAACAATGCCGGCGTGGAGACCCGCACGTCGGTTCTCGAGACCACCGAGGCTCAGTATGACCGCGTTATGGACATCGATTTGAAGAGCGCGTTTTTCGGCACGCAAATCGCCGCCAAGCAGATGATCAAGCAGGGCGGCGGCGGCCGCATCATCAACATCACTTCGGTGCACGAGGATTGGCCGATGCCCGGCAATACTCCTTATTGCCTCTCCAAAGGCGGTATGCGGATGCTGACCCGCACCGCCGGCGTCGAGCTTGCGCCGCACAATATCCTGATCGTGGGCGTGGGACCTGGCGCCGTGGCGACGCCGATCAATCTCAGCACCATGGACGATCCGGCAAAGCTCAAAAAATTGGATGCCGCGATCCCGCTCGGACGCATGGCCCGTCCCGAGGAGATCGCGAGCGTTGTCGCTTTCCTTGCCGGCGACGGCGCCAGCTATCTCACCGCCACCACTATCTTTGCCGACGGCGGGCTGATGCAAAGCAGCGTCGGTCTCTAGGGGCGGTCGCTATGGATAAGCAATTCGATGTCATCATCATTGGCAGCGGCGCCGGCGGCGGCACGCTGGCGCGGCACTTGGCGCCTTCGGGAAAGAGCATTCTCATTCTCGAACGCGGCGATTGGCTGAAGCGCGAAGCGCTGAATTGGAGCCCGGCGGCCGTGTTCCAGCAGAATCGCTACATCGCGCCCGATACTTGGTACGACAAGAGCGGCCAGCCGTTCCAGCCGCAGGTGCACTATTTCGTCGGCGGCGCCACCAAGATGTACGGTGCCGCGCTCTATCGTTTGCGCGAGAAGGATTTCGAGGAGGTGCGCCATTACGATGGCATCTCGCCTGCTTGGCCGATCCGTTATGAGGATTTGGAGCCGTATTACGCCAAGGCCGAGGACATGTATTTCGTCCACGGGCTGAGGGGTGCAGATCCGACCGAGCCCCCGGCGAGCGGGCCCTATCCCTGTCCTCCGGTCTCAAGCGAACCGCGCATTCAGCAGTTGTTCGACGATCTCGCCGCGGCCGGCTACCACCCCTTCCCGGCGCCCTCTGCCGTCATGATGGACGAGCAGAACATGGCCTATAGCCGCTGCATCCGCTGCCAGACCTGCGACGGCTTTCCCTGCCTGGTGCATGCCAAGTCCGACGCCGAAGTCTGCGCCGTGCGTCCGGCTCTCGAATTTCCCAACGTGACGCTCCTTCGTCACGCGCACGCGCTCAAACTCGAGACTAATGCCAACGGCACTTCGGTGACGTCGATCGAGGCCGAGGTCGGAGGCGAACGCGAGACGTTCCGCGGCGATATCGTCGTCGTCTCGTGCGGCGCCGCCAACAGCGCCAAGCTGCTTCTGATGTCGGCCAACGACAAGCATCCGAAGGGACTCGCCAACGGTTCGGATCAGGTGGGACGGAACTACATGTTCCACAATAGCCAGGCGGTGCTCGCGCTCTCGCGTGAGCCGAACCCGACCTTTTTCCAGAAAACGCTGGCGCTGAACGATTTCTATTTCGGCATGGAGGGATTCGACTATCCGGTCGGCAACATTCAGATGATCGGCAAGACGTTAGGCCCGATGTTCCGGGGCGAGAAACCGCTCCTCACCGCTCTGGTGCCCACGCGCCTGCTCGACGACGTCGCTTATCACTCGGTGGACTTTTGGTTGACGACCGAGGATATCCCCGATCCGGAGAATCGCGTCACAGTCGATGAGGCGGGCAAGCTGACGCTGAGCTACACGCCGAACAATCAGGTTCCCACGCGGAAACTATACGACAAGCTCAAATCGATGCTGGGTCAGATTGGAATGCGGCCCGATTATTTGATTCCGCGCGACATCTATATGCAAACCGAGATCCCGCTTGCAGGCTGCGCGCATCAAGCCGGTACGTGCCGGTTCGGCCAGGACCCCAAGACGTCCGTGCTCGACGTGAACTGCAAGGCGCATGAGCTCGATAATCTTTACGTGGTCGACACCAGCTTCTTCGTCAGCATCGGCGCGGTCAATCCGTCGCTGACCGCAATCGCCAATGCGATGCGGGTTGGCGACCATCTGTTGGAGCGCATGAGTTGAGCGTCGTTTCCACGTTACCCTGACCCGACGCGTCGCGGCGCCTCATCGCCAAGCATGCTGCGGGTCGCAAGCTGGGCCTGGAAGAAGGAACGCCCCAGGATGGCCCGGGAGAGACCGTTGCCGATTGCCACAGTCAGCAAGAGAGCGAGGCTTAGGGCGAATCCGCCGGTCAGTTCGAACACCATGACCGTGGTCGAGATCGGCGCGCCGAGCACGGCGGCCGCGACCGCGCCCATGCCGAGAATGGCATAGAGGCCTGCGCCCGAGCCGCCTCCCGGGAAGGCGCCGGCAACCACCAATCCAAAGGCGCTGCCGGTTATGGCGCCGAGATAAAGGGCGGGCGAGAACACACCGCCCCCGAAGCGGGATGCGAGCGCAATTGCCGTCGCCAGGGTTTTGGCGCCGAGCAGCGCCAGCATCAGGAGGATCGGCAGCTCAGCCCGGAGCGCGGCATTGGTCGTCTCGTAACCGACGCCGAGCACTTCGGGAAACCAGATGGCAATGGCGCCGATCAAAAGCCCTCCGGCGGCAGGACGCGCAGCGAGCGGCATTTGAATGCGGCACGCAAGCCAATTGGAGGCGAGCGTCGCGAGCTGGAACAGCACCGCAACGGCGGCGGCAATGACGCCAAGCAGCACGAAGGCCGGGACTTCGAGATAGGTCGCGATTTGATAAGGGGGCACGATGAAGGCGGCAACATTGCCGAACCAGGCTTGCGAAACGATGGTCGCCGTCACCGAGGCGAACACCAGCGGCGCGAAGCTCGAGAGCGCAAATTGGCCGAGAATGACCTCTTGCGCGAACAGGACGCCGGCAATTGGTGCATTGAACGAAGCGGCGACCGCGCCGGCGACGCCCGAGGCAAGCAGCGTGCGCCGGCCGGCGCGGGGCAGGCTGAGGCGGTTGCAGGCAGCGACGGCAATGCTGGCGCCGAGATGGACAATGGGACCTTCGCGGCCCGCGCTCGCGCCGCTGCCGAGGGACAAGGCGCTGGCCAAGGCGCTCAACAGTCCTTGCCCGAGGGTCAAGCCCCGGCCCGCCCTGGCCTGCGCTTCCATCACGTCGGGCACGGCCCCGGTGCGCTTGGCGGTCAACAGAAATTGCAGCATCAGGCCCACCACAAGGCCGCCGACCGCTGGCGCGAGCAGAATCACCCACCAGGGTTGTGCTTTGGCCGCGGCGGCGACGCTCTCGGACATGCTGTGGAGCCAGGGCCATTGGAAGGCGCCGATCGCCAGCCGGAATAGAATGGCCGCGCCGCCGGTCGCGAGCCCGATGAAGGGCGCCAGCATCCAGACCACCGGTTGCCGGCTTTCATGGAACAGCCTGAGATTGGGGACCGTCCAGCGTTCGATGGTCCTCAGAAGGTTTGAATCTCCAAACGCCATAGCAATGGTCTAAACGACGCCCCATGCGGTTGGAAGGTGCGACAACATTGTTCGCGAAAATTGCAAAAAGTTAAGCATCCTCAACGGGCTTCGTCTCTTGCAACGATCTGCAATTGAACTATTTTGCGTCGCGAGGCCTGCCAAGCAGGACACTGGAAACATTCTAAGGGAGGTTAGAAAGCTCAAGGTCTGCCGCCTCGATCCGGTTGTTGCGAGGGCGGGGCCTTTTACATCTCGAATCAAATCGGAATTTTCGGAAGGGTTGCGGCATGGCGGGTCTTGGTCGAGACCTGGCCGAGAACACGCAAGACGGGTCGCGAGCGAAACAGCGCGAACGCCGTCCTTGATAAATCGCAAATCTCGGCTGCCTCACGCCCGACGTCGACACTATCACGATCGATGACCTGACTGGCGCGGCCTAAGGCTGCCGCCGGCCGCAAGGAGGAACGATGGACGCCCTGGTTGAGGCAGACTCGTTATATAAAGCATTCGGACCGATCGTCGCCGTCGACGGCATCTCGCTCGCGGTGCGCCCGGGCGAGGTTCTGGGCTTTCTCGGCCCCAATGGCGCCGGCAAGTCGACCACCATGAAGATGATTACCGGCTTCCTCGAGCCGGACCGGGGCAGCGCCAAGATTTGCGGCCACGACGTCCAGACAGAGCCGCTCATTGCCAAACGCAGGCTCGGCTATCTGCCCGAGGGTGCGCCGCTTTACGCGGAGATGACGCCGCGGAACTTTCTGTCCTTCATCGCTGATATTCGCGGCATCGACAGTCAGGAGCGCGCTAAGCGGATCGGTACCGCGGTAGAGCGGGCCGGACTCGATTCCGTTCTCGATCAGCGCATCGAGACGCTGTCCAAGGGCTTCAAGCGGCGTGTCGGGCTTGCCCAGGCCATTCTTCACGATCCGACCGTGCTGATCATGGACGAGCCGACCGACGGTCTCGATCCCAATCAGAAGCATCACGTGCGCAAACTCATCAGGGAGATGTCGGCCGAAAAGGCCATCATCGTTTCGACCCACATCCTTGAAGAGGTCGAGGCGGTCTGCACCCGTTCGGTGATCATCGATCACGGCCGCATCGTCGCCGACGGAACGGCGGAGGAACTGATGCGCCGGGTTCCCTATCACGGCGCCGTCACCATTCGGATTCCGGAGGCGACCGAGCAAGCTGTCAGAGAGGCGCTGTCGGGCCATGGCGGAATCACCGCAATCGAAATCGTCAACAAGGCCAAAGGCCAGACCGATCTCCGTGCGCTACCGAACAACGGCAAGGCGATCGTGTCCGAAATTGCCGCTCTTCTCCAGGAAAAGGGGATCAAGGTGAACGAGCTCTTTGTCGAGCGCGGCAAGCTCGACGATGTGTTCCGGGAGGTTACGGCCGGGCAGGAGGGTGCAAGCCATGAGTGAGCTCTTCCGCACCACCGCAATCATCGCCAAGCGGGAGTTTGCCGCCTATTTCGCCACGCCATTAGCCGGCGTGTTCCTCATCGTGTTCATGGCGCTCACCGGCGCCTTCGCCTTCTATATCGGCAATTTCTTCGAGCGCGGCCAGGCCGACCTGTTTTCATTCTTCGCCTACCACCCCTGGCTCTATCTTCTTCTCGTTCCCGCCGTGGCCATGCGGCTGTGGGCCGAGGAACGCAAGACCGGCACGATCGAGCTGTTGATGACGCTGCCGATCTCGCCTTGGGCGGCCGTGCTCGGCAAGTTCCTCGCCGCCTGGGCTTTCATCGGCGTGGCGCTGGCGCTGACATTCCCGATCTGGATCACCGTGAACCTGTTGGGCAATCCCGACAACGGCGTGATCCTGACAGGCTATCTTGGAAGCTTCTTGTTGGCCGGTGCGTTTCTAGCGATCGGCGCCTTCGTGTCGGCGCTCACCAAGAACCAAGTCATCGCCTTCATCCTGGCTGCGATCGTCTGCTTTCTTTTCCTGATGAGCGGGGTCGATCTCGTACAGAACGGGCTTCGCACCTGGGCGCCGGACGTCGTCGCCGATGCCGTCTCCTCGATGAGTTTCCTTTCGCACTATCAGCAGATCGTGCGGGGCGTCGTCACGGCGCAGAGCATAATCTTGTTCGTGTCGCTGATCGTGTTCTTCCTGTTCGCCAACGTGATCGCCGTCGGCGAGAAGAAGGCTGCTTAGGAGAAAGCCGAAAATGAGTTCAGATCGTTCAAATGGTGGCGCTTGGAGCCGGTTCGTGAACCGCTTCTCTTCGATGAGTCATAGCGCGCTTGCTTGGGGAAGCCTGGCACTTGCCGCGATCATCCTGCTGTCGGTGAACCTGATCTCCTCGATCGAGTTCCGCAATTGGCAGGCAGACATGACCGAGGAGAACCTGTTCACGATCTCCGAGGGGACAAAAGAGGTGCTTCGCGGGCTCGACGAGCCGATCAAGGTTCGGCTCTATTTTTCCAAGCAGCTCGGCGCAGCCTCGCCGCGTTATGCGCGCTATTTCGACCGGGTGAGAAGTTTGCTCGAGAATTACCGCGACATTTCCGGCGGCAAGCTCGAAGTCACTTATCTCGATCCGGAGCCGTTCTCGGTCGAAGAGGACCGCGCCGTCGCCGAGGGCCTCAAGAAGGTCGCTTATAACGCCGAAGGCGATGTCGCCTATTTCGGACTGAACGCCGTCAACTCCACCGACAACAAGGAAACCATCGATTTCTTCTATGCCGACCGCGAAGCGTTCCTGGAATACGATGTCACCAAGCTCATTCACGCTCTCGCCGATCCAAAAAAGAAGGTGGTCGGAGTCATCACCGGCCTGCCGATCGACGGGGCAACCGATCCAAGCTCGGGGCGTTCTGCCCCGCCCTGGCTGGTGATGCAGCAGATCCGCGAGCTGTTCGATGTCCGTATGCTCGATCAGGACATAGAGAGCATTCCGCCGGATATCGACGTGTTGATGATCGCCCAGCCCGGCGATCTGAAGCCGCAAGCCGCCTATGCCATCGATCAATACATGCTCGGCGGGGGCCGGGCCCTGGTGCTGATCGACCCAGTCTCGGAGATGACGCAGTTAACCACGATGGGCAAGAAGCAGGAGGGGCTCGACGAGCTTGTGAAGCTTCTCAAGGCCTGGGGTGTCGAGTTCGACCGCGAACAAGTGGCGGCCGATATCAACCACGCCCAGCGTGTACGCTTCGGCCCATCCGGCGAAACAGTGACCGACTACGTCGCTTGGCTCAATCTCGATGGCCGCAACATGGTCAAGGAGGACGTGCTTTCGGCCGGTATCGAAACGCTCAATCTTGCCTCGGCCGGCGTGTTGCGCGCCGCCAAAGGAGCTAAGACGAAGGTCACGCCGATCATGGAGACGAGCGAGCTGGGAATGATCGTGACGCCGCTTGACGTCGGGATCAGATCGGATCCGGTCAATCTACTGCGCAATTACGAACCGGGCGGCACGCCGCTGGCGCTTGCTATGCGCGTGTCAGGCGAGGCGGACACCGCGTTCCCCGACGGCCCGCCTGGCAGCGAGACGACAAGCGGTGCTGAAGCTGCGGAATCCGAAGAGAACGGCGCCGGTGCCAAGCAAGCAGAGGCCTCGCAACTTGAAGCAGGCAAAATCAACGCGATTGTCATTGCCGACACCGACCTGATGGCCGACCGGTTCTGGGTCCAGGGGCAAGAAGTTCTCGGCCAGCGTGTCGCTGTGCCGACGGCGCAGAATGCGGCGCTGATTTTGGGTGCGCTTGAAAATCTGACCGGCAGCGACGCGCTCATCGCGCTGCGTGGGCGCGGCGTCGGCGATCGGCCCTTCACGTTGGTGGCGGAGCTGCGCCGCGATGCCGAACGCCGCTACCGCGAAACGGAGCAGCAGCTCACCAAGAAGCTCACGGACCTGCAAGGCGAACTTGCCAAAATCGAATCGCCGGAGACCGGGCCTGCGATCCTCACCGGTGCCGAACGCAATGCGGCGGAGAAGTTCCGGGCGGAAATGCTCAAGACGCGGCGCGAACTGCGTGACGTGAGGCTTGCGTTACGCCGCGACATCGACCGGCTCGACGGCTGGCTGAAATTCGCCAATATCGCGCTCGTGCCCCTCGTTATCGCCGCGGGCGGCGTAGGCTGGTCGCTGTGGCGCTCGCGGCGGCGAAACGGCAAGAAGGGACGTCCGGAGGTGCGGTCATGACGCCAAAATCTTTCGCAGCCTTGACCGTCGTCGCCGCGGTCTCTGCCGTGGCGGCCTTTGCCGTCTACTCATCGTCCATCGAGTGGGGAAGCAGCAATGTCAGCGGCGATGTCATGTTCGCCGGTCTCGGCGACAAGGTCCCCGAAATCGCCAAGATCGACGTGTCGCAGGGCGGAGAGACGCTGACGCTTGTCCGCCGGGATAAGGAGTGGGTGCTTGCCGAACACGATTCTTTCCCGGCCTCCGAGGACACCGTCCAGGCTCTGCTCACCGGCCTAAGCCGCGCCCGGCTGGTCGAACCCAAGACCCGCAAGGAGGACCGTTACGCGTTGCTCGGCGTGGAGGATCCGGCGGAAGACGGCGCGAAATCCCACCTTGTCCGGCTCATGGACGGTACGGGCGAGGTGGTCGCCGAAGCAATCGTCGGCAACATACGGCAGGATGGCATTGGGATTGGAGAAAGCGGAACCTATGTACGCCGGCCAAAAGACAAGCAGGCTTGGCTTGCCGATGCCAATCTTGACGCCGGTGTCGAACTCACCGATTGGGTCAATACGCAGTTGTTCGAGACGCGGCCTGAGGACGTTGCGCGTGTCACCGTGTCGGTGCCGGGGGAGGAGCCGCTTGAGATCGTGCGCACGCCGGATAAGCCAGGCCATACGCTCGCAGTCATCCCCGACGGCATGAAGCTCAAATATGTCAACGTGGTCGACGAAGTGGTGCGCGCCGCAAGCGATATCGATTTCAGCGACGTGAGAAAGAGCCAAGCGCCGGTCAACGAAGATGCGGCCACCGTGGTCATGGAGATCGAAGGCGGGCTAACGGCGACGTACCGCATCAAGCAGGAGGGCGATACGGCCTGGCTCTCTCTTAAGGTCACGGGCGAGGGCGCGACCGAGAAGGTCGCCGAGGCCATGAAGGATCGCGCTCAAGGATGGGAGTTCTCGATCCCTAAGAGCCAGGTCACGCAGATTCTCAAGCGGCGAGGCGACCTGCTGGAGGATGTTTCCTCCTAACGCGCCGCGCCGGGCTCGCGGTCGCTTTGGTAGACCCATTTGACGGCGACGAAAACCAGCGCCGTGGACCAGCCAAACATCAACAGGCCATTGGCCGCCTCGAATGACGATAACAGCCGCCACTTTTCGTCGAGCGTAATGTCGCCAAAGCCGAGCGTGGTGAACGTCACCGTGGAGAAATAGGCCGCCTGTTCGAGCGAGCCGACGGCGCCGAGCGCAAGGTAGAGCACCGCCCAGGTCCAGACCTCGGCGATTGTGGCAAGGAACAACCACAACACGAACGCGGCGAGGTTCAACGTCGCGCGCACCAAGTTTTTCGGGGGATGTTTCGCCAGGTGATCGCGCAGGCCCTCAATTCCCAGCACCGTGAACAGGCCCTGAATGAGGGTCGTCACCACAATCATCACCGAGCCGAGGCCGATCTGTATGAGCAACGTTTGCCCCTTCTTCAGAGTGGAAGACGAGATGTGACCTTAGCTTCGTTGGGCCTTCGGCCTAGGTAACGGTTTTTTCTCGCGCTTCGCCGTCTCGCGCAGGCGCTGGAACTGCACATAGAAGAAGGGCACGAACACGACGCCGAGGATCGTCGCCAGCAGCATGCCGCCGAACACGGTCAGACCGACCGAAATGCGCGCGGCAGCGCCCGCACCCGTAGCCAAGACCAGCGGCAGCACGCCGAGGATGAACGAAAGCGCCGTCATCATCACCGCCCTGAAGCGCAACGAGGCCGCGTGTTCCGCCGCGTCAATGATGGTCTCGCCCGCTTCGCGCCGTCCCTTGGCGAACTCGACGATGAGGATGGCGTTCTTTGCCGCAAGGCCGATCAGGAGCACGAGGCCCACTTGCGCATAAGTGTTTAAGGCCGCGCCCTCCAGCTTGAGCGCGACGAGGGCGCCGAGCACCGCGAACACGACCGACAACATGACAGAGATCGGCACGGTCCAGCTCTCATACTGCGCCACGAGGAACAGATAGGCGAAGATGAGGGACAATACGAAGACGGCGCCGCTGGCTTCTCCGGCCTTGATCTCTTCGTAGGACATGCCGGTCCATTCATAGGTATAGCCGATAGGCAGGTCGGTCTTGGTCAGCGCCGCCATGGCGGCAATGGCCTGGCCGGAGCTGTAACCTGGCGCGGCATTGCCGTTGATCACCGCCGAGCGGAACAAATTGTAGCGCTCGATCGTCTCGGGCCCGAGCACCGACTTGACCGTGATGAGCGTGCGCAAAGGGATCATCTCGCCGTCCTTGCTGCGTACATAGAGTTTGCCAATGTCGTCGGGGCTCGAACGCCGGTCGGCCTCGGCCTGCACATAGACCCGGTAGACGCGTCCAAATTTGTTGAAGTCGTTGACGTAGTAGGCGCCGATATTGGCATTTAGCACGGTAAAGATATCGTCGATGCTGACGCCTTTGGTCTTGGCCAGTTCGCGATTGACGTCGATGAAAAGCTGCGGCGAGTTCGCCCCGAACGTGCTGAACAAGCCGCTAACCTCGGGCTGCGCGTTGGCGGCAAAGATAAAACCGTTCAGCACGGCCGCCAGCGCCTGCGGCGAACGGTTCTCGGTGTCTTGAAGCACGAACTCGAACCCGCCGGTGTTGCCTAGTCCCGGAATCGGCGGCGGCACGAACGGAATAATCACCGCACGCGGTATGGCGGCGAGCTTCGCCGCCACGCCTTGGATGATCGGGCGCAAGCGCAAGTCAGGCGTATCACGCTGGTCCCACGGATCGAGCACGGCAATGATGAAGGCGCCGTTCGGCACAACCGTCCCCTGCAACAGGCTGTAGCCGCCGACCGACACGACGTCGGCCACGCCGTCGGTCTCCGACAAGATCTGCTCGACTTCCGCCAAGACGGCAGAAGTACGCGGAAGGGCCGCTCCATCGGGGAGCCGGACATCGATGAAGAACGCGCCGCGGTCCTCCGGCGGGATGAACGCCGTTGGAATTGATGTGCCGAACCACACGGTCGCGCCGATGACGGCCGCGAATAGTGCAGCGCCGATAATCGTGCGCCGGATGAGTGCGCGGACCACCGTGTTATAGCCGTTGCGGGTGTGGTTAAGGCCACTCTCGAACCACGCGAATGGACCGCGCCGGGTCTCGCGCGGCGGTTTCAGTATCGTGGCGCACAGCGCCGGGCTCAGCGTCAGCGCGTTGATCGACGACAGCGATACCGCAACGGCAATCGTTGCCGCGAACTGCTCGAACAGCCGCCCCGTCAGGCCCGGCGTGAACGCCACCGGCACGAACACGGCCAGCAGCACCAGCGTGGTGGCGATCACCGGCGCGGTCACTTCTTCCATCGCTTTGCGCGTGGCGTCTGCGGGCGCCAGACCGTCTGCCATGTGGCGCTGCACGTTCTCGACCACGACGATCGCATCGTCGACCACCACGCCGATGGCGAGGATGAGCCCGAACAGGCTGATCGTGTTGATGGTGAAGCCCATCGCCAGCAGCGCCGCGAAGGTGCCGATCAGCGAGACAGGAATGGCGATGGCGGGAATCAGCGTCGAGCGCCAATCCTGCAAGAAAATGAACACCACCAGGACGACGAGCGCGAGCGCCTGGAGCAGCGTGATCACCACCTCGCGGATCGAAGTTTCCACGTAGCGCGTCGTGTCATAAGTGACCTGATAAGAGAGATCGGCAGGAAAGCGCTCAGCGAGCCGCTCCATCTCGTGCTTGACGCGTTTGGCGACGTCGAGCGCGTTGGCGTCGGGAAGCTGATAGACCGCAAGCAGCGCCGCCGGTTTGCCGTTCAGCTGACCGAACCAGCCATAGGTCTCGGCGCCGAGCTCGACTCGCGCCACGTCCTTGAGCTTGACGACAGAGCCGTCGGGATTCGCCACAAGAATGATGTTTCCGAACTGCTGCGCGTCGGCAAGGCGCCCCTGCGCCGTCAGCGTGTATTGGAACTGCTGCGAGGCGGGCGCCGGCTGCTGGCCGATGGCGCCGGGCGAGGCCTGGATGTTCTGATCGCGGATCGCCGCAATAACGTCGCTTGCCATCAGCCCGAGCGCCGTCAGCCGGTCGGGATCGAGCCAGATGCGCATGCCGTAGTCGCGGGCGCCGAGGATGTCGACGGAAGCGACTCCGTCCAGCCTGGCCAAGGTGTCGCGCAAATTGATCCCGGCATAGTTCGACAGGAAGATGTCGTCATAGGTGCCGTTCGGCGAGAACAGCGAGACCACCATCAGCATGGAGGTCGACCTTTTCTCGGTGGTGACGCCCTGCCGTTTGACCTCTTCCGGCAGTTTCGGCATCGCCTGCGACACACGGTTCTGGACATTGACCTGCGCGGTGTCGCCGTCGGTCTCGATGGTAAAGGTGACGGTCAGCGTGTAGCCGCCGTCATTCGAGCTCTTCGAAGACATGTAGGTCATGCCCTCGACGCCGTTGACTTCGGTCTCGATCACCGCCGCCACGGTCTCCGCCACCACCTTTGAATCGGCGCCGGGATATTTGGCCGAGACCTGCACCTGCGGCGGCGTGAGTTCCGGATATTCGGCGATCGGCAACGCGCGGAGCGCCAGGAGTCCGGCGATGATCGTCACGATGGCGATGACGAATGCGAATTTGGGGCGGGTGATAAAGAACGCGCTGAGCATGTCTACGGCTCACCCTCTGGCGGGGCGTTGTCCCCTGGCTCGTCTTGCGGCTCAATCATTTCGGGTTGTTCGGCCGGTGTGCGATAGGCCGTCTGGACCTCCGCGCCGGGCCGGACCTTCTGGATGCCTTCGACCACAAGCGTTTCGCCTTCGGTCAGGCCGTCGAGCACCACCACACTGTCGCCGACCCGTTCGCCGGTCTTGACCGGGCGCGCTTCCACGCGGCCCTCGCCATTGACCACGAGCACGAACGGTCCGGCCTGGTTCTCTTGGACAGACGCTTGCGGAATGACGACCCGCTTCTCCGGCGTGGCGCGGGTCAGGATGACACTCACATATTGTCCAGGCACCAGGATGTGGTCGGGATTGGGAAACTTGAGGCGGACATTGATCGTGCCGGTCGCCGGATCGACCTTGTTGTCGACGACGTCAACCTTGCCGGGAAAATCATAGAGTCGGTCGTTGGCGAGCCGGATTCGCGGCGTGAATTTTTTCGCCTTGCCTTCCTTCCGGGCCTCCATGAAGTCCAAATAGTCGCGCTCGCCGACGGAGAAGATCACGTCCATCGGATCGAGGTCGAGGATCGTCACCAGCACGCCGCTGTCCGGTCCGATGATATTGCCGACATCGGCGTCCGACAGTCCGCTCCGGCCGGCGATCGGCGACCGGATGGTGGCGTAGCTCAAATCGAGTTTCGCCCGCTCCACCTCGGCCTCCGCGGCGGAAACATCGGCGCGCGATTGATCGGCCTTGGACTTGGCAATGTCGTGTTGCGCCTCGCTCGCCGTCTTGCGCTCGAGCAGCACTTCGTAACGCTGAAGGTTGCGTTCGTTCTCGTTGAGACTGGCTTGGGCCTTGGCAAGCTGTGCCTCGGCGGAAAGCAGATTTGCTTGAAACTCGGCCGGGTCGATCTCGAACAGCACCGCGTCTTTCTCGACCTCGGCGCCTTCCTCGAAGGGGCGCTTCAACAGCGTTCCGTTCACGCGCGCCCGCACATCGACCCGCTGCCAGGCTTCCGTACGGCCGACAAAATCGACCTGATCGGCCACGTCCTTGGCGGTGACGGCCTCGACCACGACGCTTGGCAGGGGGTGATCTTGGGCATCGGATGTTTCACTGACGTCCGAGCACGCGCTGAGTAGAAGGGTGGCAAGCGCAACGATGCCGAGCGGCCCCATGCCTCGCAAAAAACGAACCCGGCTCATCCCCAATCCTCCGCTGCAGCGATCGGATCCAGATGCTAGCGCAGCGAGGTATCGCGGCAAACCGGCAATTGCCCGGCGTTAGCGTCTCTGGCGCTAGCGTCTCTTAAGTACACGCTACCAGGGAAATTCGCGCCCGGTATGATTGAGGAACTTGCCCGACTGCTCGGGCACTAAGCTCGCGATGAGCCGCCTCAGCGTGCCGATGCTCTCGGACGGTTCCTTTGTGGCGTTCGGGCCGCCCATATCGGTCCGCACCCAGCCGGGATTGATGACGGCGCAGACGATGCCGCGGGGCGCAAGATCGACCGCCAGGCTGCGCATGACCATGTTCATGGCCGCTTTGGTGCTGCGATAGACGATCGAGCCTCCGCTGGTATTGTCGGCAATCGACCCCATGCCGCTGGTCAAGCTGACAATGAGCTTAAGATCGCTCTTTGCCACATGCTCGACGAAGGCCTCCGACACCCGCATGGGACCCATGGTGTTGACGGCGAAGGCTTCCGCCCAGGCTTTGTAGTCGATATTCCCGATGGTCTGGTTGCGCGGTCCGATAATCGCGGCATTGTTAAGCAAGAGATCGATGGCTTGGCCGTCGAGGTCTTTTGCCGCCGCATCGATGCTCGCCGCATCGGTGACGTCCATCGCCATGATCTGCAATTTTCCGCCGCTGTTTTCGTCAAGACGGCGCAGCTCGGACGCAGAAGCCGGATCACGGCAGGCGGCATAGACCTGCCATCCGTCCGCGAGATATTGACGGGCAAACTCGAGCCCAAGTCCGCGATTGGCGCCAGTGATCAGCGTACTCGGCATTTCCACGTCTCCGTTTCGGTCCGTCGCTCCTGCCAATGACGGGCTTGCTAAATTCGGACCGTCATGCCGTCGGCGAGCGACATCTTATAGGCACGTATTGCCGGGAGCAGGGCGACCGCAAATCCGGCGCCGACGATCAAGACAAGCATAACAAGCTCCGCGGACGAAAGGGGCGCGATAGGGAGATAAAGTCCATATCGCGCATCGATGATCGGGCGCGCGAAATAGAGACCGAGATAGAGCAGGGCGACCCCCAACAGAACCCCAAGGAGGGTCAGAGCGCCGGCTTCGATCATCAACAGGCCGATGACGGTCCGCGGGCTGGCGCCGACCGAGCGTAGAATCGCCATTTCCCGGCGCCGCTCATTCAGGGTGGACAGGATCATCGTGACGAGGCCGAGAAGGGCCGCGGCCACGACCATGGCCGAGACCAATATCAGCGCCTGTTCCGCCGTGCCGACGATCCCCCAGAGCTCCTGAAGCGCGACCCCGGGGAAGATCGCGAGCAGCGGTTCTTCCCGGTAATCGTTGACGAAGCGCTGGAGCCCGAAGGTGGAGAGCTTCGATTTTACGCCGATCATCGCGGCCGTAATGGCCTTGGGCGTCAGTTTCAATTTCCGCACTGCATCGGGAGGGGGCGACAGGCCAGGCGTTTTCACGCCGTTCTTCCAATCGATGTGAATCGCTTCGTAAGCTTCGAGCGAGACGTGGACCGTGCGGTCTACTGGCGTGCCCGTTTTCGCCAGAATGCCGGAAACACGGAAAGGTTTGTCGGCATGCTCGCCTTGAGGGATGACGCCGAGCCCGTGAGACACGACGATCCTGTCGCCGACCTTGTGTCCCAGCCGCGATGCGACGTCGGCGCCAAGAACCGCATCGAACAAGTCATCGAATGGCCTTCCCGAAGCGAAGGCCAAGTCCCGGTTGCCGCGATATTTATAGTGCTTGAAATAGTCCTCGTTGGTGCCGAGCACCCGGAAGCCGTGATAGCTGTCGCCAAGCGTGAGTGGGACCGACCACGCGACCTCACTTCTGTGGGCGATGTCTTGGTAGCTTTGCCAGCTGATATTGTTGGTCGCATTGCCGATCCTGAACACGGAATACAGCAAAAGTTGCACGCCGCCGGTTCGGGCGCCGATAATCAGGTCGGTTCCCGAAATCGTATCGGCGAAACTCGCCCGTGCACCGGTGCGGACTTTTTCCACGCCCAGCAGTAGCGCGACGCTGACGGCAATGGCGATCACTGTCAGCAGTGCGGTGAGCCAGCGATTACGGAGCGACAAAAACGCCAAGCGCGGTAGAATCATGCCTCGGCTCCCCGCTGGATGGTGGCAATGTCGCAGAGATCCAAAGCTCGATCGAATCGGGGCGCGAGCCGATCGTCGTGACTGACCATGATCAGCGTGGCGCCGGCCTCCTCGATCTGCCCGAACAGCAGATCCAGAAAGCCCTCTTGCGTTCTTTTGTCCAAGGCCGAAGTCGGCTCGTCGGCAATGACCAACTCCGGTGCGCCGATCAGCGCCCGTGCCGCAGCCACGCGCTGCTGCTGGCCGACGCTTAACCGCGCCGCCATGCCCTCGATGGCCAGCGAGCCCTGGATGCCGAGAGCGGCGAGAAGGCGCGCCGCTTCCTCCCTAACCGGGCGCTTCCGGACGACGCGCTTACGGCGCTCGGGCGCAAAGCTGAGCGGCAGCACGACATTGTCCAACGCGCTCGCATACGGCAGCAGGTTGAACATCTGGAAGATGACGCCGTAATGCTCCGCCCGGAAGCGGTCCCGATCGGTCGTGCCCATGGCGGCAAGATTCTTCCCCAGGACATCGATGACACCGGCCCGCGGCACGGCAATCCCGCAGACCAGGTTCAAAAATGTCGATTTGCCTGACCCTGACGGACCGAGCAGCAGCAGCCGCTCGCCACGCGCGATCGTCAGCCGGTCGATGGCGATCGCAAAACCGTGCGGGCCGGGCCAACGGAAATCGACCCGGTCCACGCCAAGCGCGTGGAGACCCGCACGAACAGTCTTGGCGCGCGATCTCGACACGGCGCGCCTACATCATGCCCCGGATATCGATAAGCGCATGCTCGCGGTCCACGTCGAAGACCTTTTGGCTCTTCTCCGTGATCAGCGTGACCGCAAGCTCTTCCGAGTTGGGGAAGGCATCGAAATAGGGAAAAGAAATTGTCGTGATCGCGGCCACGTCGGAGCATGACAGCGCATATTTCGCATGAAATTCCGAATGCTCGGCTTCGTGCCCGCCGGCTTCGGCATGGGCGGCGTCGTGCTCATGCGCATGCTCATGCGCATCGTGGTCTTCCTCGGACTCGCGCGCGACGACGACCTTGGCCGAGGTGACCTTGCATCCTGCATTGCGAGGCAAGACAAACAGGGCCAAGGGCTGCGCCAGCTTGTCTTCGGCCGCCTTGACCTTTGCTTGATCGTCCGCCGATGCTGCTTCGTACTCGAAGCCGACGATGTCGGCGCCGGGCACTTCCAATTCCATCTGCACTGTCAGGCCTTCGATCGCAAGATTGAGGGTTCCGTGGCCGTGTTGGTGCGGACCCAATTGGCGCACCGGCTCCGCGGCCGCATACGCCGCTGACAAAGCAAGAATTGCTGCTGTAACTGAGATCGCTCGTATCATGACTTTCTCCTAAAGTTGAATGTGATCTCCAACACCTACTGTCCGTACGGCTCGGCCGGTTCCTCGTACGGCTCGACCCGCGTTGCTTGAAGCGAATAGCCGAAGTCCACGTCGTTCGATCCGTCGATCAAAGTCAGAGACGCCTTGTTCATCCCGGTGCTGATGCGGCCCGTCACCCAAACCGGAGCAAACAGCTCGGCGCTCTTGAAGCCGTGCTTTAGCCGGACGAAAACGATTTGGTTTGGTGGGGGTGGGGGAACATGGATGCAGGCGCCCACGTAAGGCACCAGCAGGAACGACTTCACCAACGTGCCGTCGAAATCGAGCGGAAGAACGTAGCCCGGCAGTTTGACGTCGCGCCCGTCGAGTCCGGGCATGAGCGTCTTGTTATTTATTTCTGTCTGGTCGCGCAGCGCCTCGATCTTGGCGAGGAAAGCGGCCGGGTCGATACCCGATGCCTTGAGGTGGGCATAGGCTTTCTGTTCGTCAGCATTGAGCCTTGCCTTTGGGTCACCGTAGCTCGGTCCCCAAACGATGGTGTAGACGTCGTCGGTCTGGTCGCTGTTGAGCTGGTTCAACGGGTTCTGGGACTCGTCCCAGGGCGGCGCAAGGTCCTCCCATTTCAGAGTTTCGACGGCGCCGGCTTCTTGGGCAAAGGCCGGATTCAACCCAATTGCGACGGCGAGCAGAATGGCTCGCTCGAATGTTTCTAGCTTTGCCAACACGGTCATTGGCTGCCCTCATCTTGGTGAGCCGGCGGCGTGGCGCGGGAAGGCCCGCGACGCACCGGAACTCAATTGATGGGATGATTGAGACAGAGCGTCGTCCGCACTGTGTGCGGGCAACGACGCTAAAGGCGCATTAGGCCTTCGATGTCAGAGGGGGACCGCGCGATTCAAACGGCGAGGTTTCGCGGCTCGATGAGAGCGGAACGTTTCGATAGGGGAGAAGAAAGGTGTGTGGTAAACGCCCAGGCTGAATTTTGACCGGCTTAGGAAGAATCAAGGTGGCGGCTTGGGCGATGGTCCAGCAATAGGCGCACCATCCACCGAGATCGTTCGGATCTACCGGCGCTTCGCGGTGATGCCGGGTGAACTCGGCGGGTACGGCTGTGTGCTCGCCCGCGCCGACGTGCCGCGCAAACTGTACAAAATGAGCGCGACTTAGGCCGTACTCGCGTTCCGCATGGACATGTCCCAGCGTAAGCACGATCTGGCCGGCAAAGGCGATAAGCCCAAGCCAAGCAAACCACGAGTGCTGCCTGAGGTAACGCAACATAGCGTGTTGTTATGACATGGTGTTGCGGGTCCGCGATAGATGGGACTGGTTAGGGTCTGAAAGTGTCTTTTCTTAGGACATTCCGGACTCTAGCGCCCAACGCTTACCCGTTGCGGTCTCGCGCTCTAGGATGGAGACTGACGCTGGGGGGCGTGACGGGTGGCTGGGAGCTTCTTCAGACCTCGTATCCGACACAGGGCGGTTGCGCTCGCCTTGGTCTGTGCCGCCTGGGGAAATGGAGGCGAGGCCCTGGCGCAAGGCGTCGCCGGCGGACAGGGCGGGCCTATCGATTATCCAATCCCGGCTACCGCCAGCCAAGCCTATAGCCCGATCGGTGAGGGTTTCGAAAGTCCAACCCGTCCGCGCGACAACCTCAAAGGCCCTGCGCCTCTCATCGATGACCGCCGGGCAAGATTTAGGGCGGCACGCCCGGGCCTCGAAACGTTAAATCCGTTCTTCCGCGATACCGAACTCACGCTCTACAGCCGGACCTATTGGCTCGGCGAGGATACGTTCGGGCTCGAAACGCCTAAGGCGCTGACCACCGGCGGCTATTTTTCCTACCAGTCAGGTTATTTGGCTGACTTTCTCCAGCTTCGTGCCACGCTCTACACCAGCCAGCCGCTCTATGCGAACCAGGACGCAGGCTCGACATGGCTTCTCACGCCTGATGGCGATCAGATCACCGTTCTCGGTCAAGCCAACGCCAAGCTGAAATTTTCCGGCCAAGAATTGACCCTCGGCCGGCAGCTCCTGCGCACGCCCTACCTCAACCCGTTCGATGTGCGCATGATTCCGCTGACCTATGAGGGCGCCGTGTTGTTGCCCGAGCGCCATGGGCAACAGCCCCTTGACTACATCGTCTCTTATCTTTGGAGCTACAAGCCGGTCAACAGCGACGAGTTCATTCCTCTGTCGGAGGGGCTCGGCGTCGAGCAAGACGATGGCATGCTCATCACCGGTATCCGCCGCCGCACGAAATCTCTCAACTACGGCCTCATCAATTATTGGATCGAGGATACGCTGAACACGGCTTATGGCGAGTTTGACTATACGTTCCCCTTCGGTCGGACCGATGGCGCTCCGGGCTTGCGCATCGGAATCAATGACCTTGATCAGCGAAGCGTCGGCGCCGATCTAATCGAGGGCGCACCGTTCGAGACCTATCAGGCTTCGGCGCGGCTCATCGTGAGTTACCGGAACTTCGTGCTCACCGGCGCCCACTCTTGGGTCGGCGAGGACGCCAACGTCCAAGACCCGTTCGGCTTCTTTCCGACCTATACCTCGATGATCATCTCGTCATTCGAGCGCGCCGGCGAAAGAGGTTACCTTGCCAGCCTGTCATATGACTTCTCGGACCTTGGGCTTAACGGGCTCAAATTTTTTGTGGCCTGGGGTAAAGGTGTCGACGCCATCGACGCGACCACCAGCGCCCCGCTTTCCGACCGCGAGGAACTGGACCTTCGCCTCGTGTTCGAGCCCAATTCCGGGCGGCTTGTCGGTCTCAAGGCCGAGGTCGAATATATCGATGAGCACTTCAACCAGGCCGAAACGCCGGGAAACGATTTGCAGCAATTCCGCGCCATCGTGAACTACAAGATGCCGTTGCTCTAAGTCTTGGAAAATGGGCGGGATTCGACCTTACATTGTCTCGCCCACGCGGTCTGGCGTATGCCCGACATTTCTCCCAATAGTATTGCTTGGAGCCGGGGCCCCGGGATAGAAACCGGTGCGGCGCTTCGGAAGTTATTCGGGCAATGAATCCTCTGTTACAGATCGCGAGCAAATTTCGCCAGTGGGCAATCCCGCGTAAGCCTCCGCGCGTGCTGCTCGAGGAGGAGCAGATTCACGAGCTGATGAAGAGCCGGACCGCGGCCGCGCGGTTTGCCAAACGTCTGATCGAGCAGCTACAGACTTATCCGCACTTCGTTATTCTCAAGCGAACGTCCTTTGTTGGAGACGGGGCTCCGATCGAACGGCTCGTAAAAGCAATTGCCCGAACCCCGCCGCTCAAGGCCGGGCAAACGGCTGAAGATCGGCCGCAACTTGAAGTCAGCCGCATCGACGTTAACATCGAAAAGTCGGCAGAAACCCATTTGACGACGCGGTACAGCAGGACCAACCAGGCCCTGGCGTTGCACACCGATGATTCGTTCAGATTGGAGCCACGTGAACTGGTCGTCTTCGACTTCGTTCAGGCCGATCCGCAAGGCGGCGACTCTCTGCTTGCAGCAGTCGAGGACGTGGTCGCAGCGCTCG